>NZ_AQXW01000003.1:0-300000 GCF_000376825.1 Demetria terragena DSM 11295
GATGAGGATGGCGATTCGGCTGATTCGACGATCACGGTGACGGTGGAGCCTGGTGCTGATCCGGTGCCGCCGGTGGCGAACCCGGATGAGGAGACGACACCGTTGGATACTCCGGTGACGTTTGACCCGACCGAGAACGACACTCCTGGTGACACGCCGATTGTTCCTGGTGAGACCACGTTGTTGGATGAGGACGGTAATCCCACCGATGAGGTGACCATCCCGGATGTGGGCACGTTCACTGTTGAAGACAACGGTGAGATCACCTTCACGCCGGAGGATGGGTTCACGGGTACGACACCGCCGGTGGATTACCGGGTCTTTGATGAGGATGGCGACTCAGCTGACTCCACGATCACGGTGACGGTGGCCGACCCGGGTGGACCTGGTGACCCGGGCGATCCCGGTGACCCGGGCAATCCCGGTAACCCGGGCGGACCTGGTGACCCGGACAACCCGCAGGTTCCGACGGGCGACCCGGTGGCCCAAGGGCCGAACACCGGTCTGATCGCGGCTGGCCTGCTGGCTGTCCTGTTCGGATTGGTTGGCGGAGGTGTGGCTATCCGCCGATTCCGCGGATAGGAACGACAGTGGCTGTTGAAAACGGTCACTGAAGTGGGGCAGGAAACGCAGCGCGTTTCCTGCCCCACTTTCAATGCCAGGGGGTGGTCTTAGGCCACGCGGAGGCGGGCGCGTCGTGGCCGGGCTGACCTCAGCACCGAGTCGTAGTGCCCGAGCAGTTCGTCGGTCAGCGCTGACCAGGTCCGAGACTCCACGCGACGACGCCCGGAGGCGCCCATGCGTTCCCGGGCGGCCGGGTCGGCCACGAGGCCACCGACAGCTTGCCGCAGGGCGCCGTGACGGGTGGGATCAAAGAGGAAGCCGGTGACGCCGGGGCGCACGATGTCCAAGGGGCCGCCCACTGCGGGAGCGACCACGGGAAGCCCGCTGGCCATGGCCTCTTGGAGAGTCTGTCCGAAGGTCTCGTGGGTGCCGGAGTGCGCGAAAATATCAAGTGCGGCATAGGCCCGCGCCAGTTCATCGCCGGTGCGCATGCCCAGGAAGGACGCCTTGGGTAGGAGTTGTTCGAGGGAGCCCCGCGTTGGGCCATCGCCGATGATGGCCAGGCTGACACCGGGCATCGCTTCGATCGCCGCAAGCCGGTGGCAGTCCTTCTCTGGTGCCAGGCGTCCGACGTAGCCGGCGATGGTCTCGCCGTGGGGGGCGAGCATGGACCGCAAGTCTGCGACGTCGGCTTCGTCGCGTCGCCCGGGCCGGAACAGCTCGGTGTCGACTCCGCGCCGCCAGAGGGCCGTACGCGGAATGTCGTGCTCATCGAGTTGGCTCAGCGCGTGGGTGCTCGGCGCCAACGTCAGGTCAGCCAAGGAGTGGAACCGGCGTACCCAGTGCCAGGCCGTGGTCTCCACCTGGGGTGCAAGGGCGCCCGCGTGCTGAGCGAGGTAGCGAGGCATGTCGGTCTGGTAGACGGCAACGGTCGGGATGCCCAGGTTGTGCGCAGCGCTGAGACCCCGGGCGCCGAGCCCGAACGGCGACGCGGCGTGGACGACATCGGGGGCGAACTCGCGCAGGGTGCGCTCAAGGTCGGGGGAGGGCAACCCCACGCGGAATTTGCGGAGGGTGACGCCGCGGACGGCGTGGACCCGAAAGCCGGCGTACGTCGACGGCGCGGGAGCTGGTGCGATCACCAGCGCTTCGTGTCCGGCGGCGGCGAGGCACTCCAGGACGCGGCAGACACTGGTAGTCACGCCGTTGAGTGTGGGAAGGAACGACTCGGTGACGATCGCAATGCGCATGACTTCAGCGTGAGGGCTGGCTGTGGCGCCACGGAGTCCCTCATCTGATGACAGGGTGAGCGGCAGGTTAACGATGTGGACTACCGTCGCGTACATGTCGAACGTGGACGGGGAAATCGACGGCTTCTGGGCGGTCGTGCCCGCAGGTGGCTCAGGGACCCGATTGTGGCCGCTGTCACGCGCTGGCTCACCCAAATTCTTGTATGACTTCACCGGCTCTGGTCGCTCACTGCTGCAGGGCACGGTCGACCGGCTGGAGCCGTTGTGCACCAGCCGAGTCATGGTGGTGACGGGAGGCAGGCACGCCGAGGCGGCCCGCGAGCAGTTGCCCAATCTTCCCGACGATGGGCTGGTCGTCGAGCCATCCCCGCGTGACTCGATGCCAGCAATCGGGCTGGCAGCGGCGATCTTGGAGCGTCGCGATCCGGACGCGGTGCTGGGCTCGTTCGCCGCGGATCACCACATCACTGATGACGAGAGTTTCAGGGAGTGCGTACGCGAGGCCGTAGAGGTGGCGCGCACCGGTCGCCTCGTCACGCTTGGCATCGAGCCAACCCATGCCGCCACGGGCTTTGGCTACATCCACATGGGCGAGCCGCTCGAGGTTGACGGTGCGCCGCACGCCTGTGGGGTGCAATCTTTCGTTGAGAAGCCTGACGGTGTGACGGCGCAGCAGTACCTCGCGAGCGGTGAATATCGTTGGAACGCAGGAATGTTCGTCGTGAAAGCGACGGTGTTGCTGGACCTTCTGGCGACGTACCAGCCGGTGATGGCCACCCACCTGCGCGCGATCGCTGAGAACCCGATCCGGTTGGGGGAGCTATGGCCCCGGCTGACCAAGATCGCGATCGATCCGGCGGTCGCCGAGCCTGCTGCGGTGGACGACCGCGTGGCGGTCATCCCCGGTCGGTTCGGATGGGATGACGTTGGCGACTATGCCTCTCTCGCTTCGGTGCTCGGCGACTCACCCGACGTGCCGGGGGTCAAGATTCTTGGCGAGCGGGACCTGGTCGTCATGCAGGACGCCACCGGATTCGTTGCGCCCCAGTCGGGTCGCACGATCGTGGCGCTCGGCCTGGAGGACATCGTGGTGGTGGACACCCACGATGCCGTCATGGTGACGACCCGTGAGCGCGCCCAGGACGTGAAGCAGATCGTGGAACGCCTCAAGTTGGCCGGTCGCGAAGACCTGACCTGACGCACGACGGGACATAAGGATGCTGCCCAGCCGCACCAGGTGAGGCTGAACGGCATCCTTAAGCCGCGCGGGTTCGTCGAAACACCGCTGGGGCGCGGCACCCAGGCCGGCACTCAGTCGGTTCGCCACCCCACCCATCAGCCGCGAGTAGTGCGCTGATCTTGCCGGCCGTGAGGCACGGTCGATCGAAGACCTGCGCCCACCCGATGCGCGTACTGGCTAGACCGGCGAGTGAGGCATCAAGATCGCGCTCTAGGTCATGGTCGCGCCGGTCAGCGCCTTGATGAAATGCGCGGCCATCAAGTTCGATCGCCCGCCGGTCGGGGTAGAGCGCGTCACGCACTGCGACGCGCGGCCCGGTGGTGTCGGTGACCTGGCGAAGCGCTCGCGGAAGTCCGTGCGCGCGTTCGACTCGGTGGAGGTACCCGTGCTCGAGGACGGATGCGGCGCCGGTTGCGATGTCCTTGACTACCTCGGTGATCCAGCGGCGGTGGGCAAGACGTGCTCGCGTGTCGATTTCGTTCAGCATGCGCTCAGCGGTCGTTCGGCGCCCCTGCAACGGCTCGGCCAGGGCGGCGACTGCCTGCAGGTGGGCGTCATGGGCGCCGGAGCGCAGATGTGCCACGGCCACATCGATGGCGGCTGGTTCGGGTCGTTGCCGAGGTGGCGAACTCGCCCACAGCACTGCGCTCTCCAGCCTGGTGCATCGATGGAGGACGATCCATGGCGGCGCCACCAGGGCGCGCCCCGGGCCTACGAGTAGATGAACAGTGCCGTCGTCTCCCCACTTCCCCGGAAGTCGGGTGGGCTGACCGCTAGCGGCTCGTACGGCCGAAGTCCAGGCCAGTGCAGCGGGCGCGGCAAACAACACGGCTGCCCAGTCGCGCTGCAGGCGAGTCGGAGCACCGGTGTGGTTGGCGTATACCGATGGCAGGACCCTAGCCAGCTCCTTGCGCCGAAGCCATCGATCAATATCGTGACGCTGCGCTCCTGCGTCCAGCAGTTGGCTGCAGGCGATGACGATGACGCCCGATTGCCTCCCCAGGTCGGGCGTCACGGTGCTCAGATCCATCGGGTCAGCATCGCCTGCCGGAGCCAATTCGTGCCGAGTCGCCTGTGGATAGCGATGCACGTGCATTGATGGATGCTGTCCAGCCGCACGAGGTAAGGCTGAGGAGAACTCTTGGGCGCCGGTGGCCGCCGGGTAGGGTCACGGCGTGGTTCCTCGTCCTCGCCTTCGTACCCGCGCTCTCGATCTGGGTTATCGCGCTGTTGCGCGTCCGATCCTGTTCCGCAGCGGTGGCGGTGACGCCGAGTACGCCCACCACGAGACCTTGCGCCGCCTCCAGGAGGCAGGAGAGGACCCGCGGCGCCTCGCGCTGCTGTCGCGGCTGACGGATGTATGCGGCAGCGAACCGGTCGATGTTGCCGGTATCCAGTTTCCGCACCGTGTCGGCCTGGCGGCGGGTGTCGACAAGGACGGTATGGGCCTGCGCGCCTGGCCGGCGCTAGGCCTCGGGCACGTAGAACTAGGAACCGTGACGGGCGAACCGCAGCCCGGTAATCCCACGCCGAGGCTTTTTCGGCTCCGCTCCAGCCAGGCGATCATCAACCGGATGGGCTTCAACAACGCCGGGTCGCGGGCCTTGGCTGAGCGCCTTCGTGCGGTTGGCTCGGTCGGTATCCCAGTGGGCGTGAGTATCGGTAAGACCAAAGCCGTTCCGGTGGAGGAGGCCATCGCGGATTATCTTGCGAGTGTTCGCCACCTCGACGGGCTCGCCGACTATCTCGCGGTCAACGTGTCCAGCCCCAACACCCCGGGGTTGCGAAGCCTGCAAGACCGGGAGCCGCTGCGGGAACTGCTGGCCGCCATCACCTCGGAGGCCGCGACGCTGGCCCGTCAGCGCGGTGGGTCTCCGGTGCCGATCTTCGTCAAGGTCGCGCCCGACCTCAGCGACGCCGCGTTGCACGAGGTGATGGGCGTGGCCCAGGAAACGGATGTTTCTGGGTTGATCGCCACCAACACGACCGTGTCCCGGGATCGCATCGCGGATGCGGACCTGCCCCTGGCGAAGGAGGCCGGCGGTTTGTCTGGTGCGCCTTTGACGCGTCGGGCACGCCAGGTGGTCGGGTTGTTGGCAGGGGCCAGCGACCTGCCCGTCATTGGTGTCGGCGGCGTCATGAGCGCCGACGATGGCCGAGCGTTGGTGGATGCAGGCGCCTCGCTGGTCCAGATCTATACCGGGTTCATTTATCGCGGCCCCGCCTTGGTGCAGGAGCTCGTGCGGGCCTTGGACGTGGAGCCGCAGGAGGCTGCGTGAACGACCTCATCTCGACGCTGCGGCGGCGCTGGCCGGCCGTCGCTGTTGGCGTCATTGCCGCGATCCTGCTGATCGCGTTAGGCGTACAGAACAACCCGTCGTCGGACCGTACGGTGAACCCGAGTGGTTCCGCAGCCACGAGCGGGCAGACCTCCGGGGGCCTGCCACAGGTGGCGATTCAGGACCTCCCGCCAGAGGCGCGCACCACTATCGAGTTGATCGACCAGGGCGGCCCGTACCCCTATGACGAGGACGACTCGGACTTCCAGAATCGGGAAGGTCATCTGCCGCAGGCGCCCAGCGGCACCTATCGCGAATACACGGTGCGCACACCTGGCGAGTCCGATCGCGGCGCCCGACGCATCGTGAAGGCACGCGACGGAACGCTCTACTACACCGACGATCACTACGAATCGTTCACGCAGGTCAAGAGATGACTGAGGGCCAGCCAGACTCGACGCCGTGGTCGCGGATTGACCTCGACACCAGGGGCGTACGCGACAAGACGGAGTTGATGGATCGACTCACGGTCGCGCTAGACCTGCCGACCTGGTTCGGACGCAACTGGGACGCCTTGGCCGACTGCCTGCGCGAGGTGCGCGGCGAGCCGGGCGTCGAGTTCGTCTGGCGAGGCGAGCAGGACCTTCCCGAAGGTTTGCGCGAGACGCTGCACGACGTCCTGGACGAACGAGCCGAGGCGGGGCCGACACCCTGGCGCACCATCCGCGTCGAGGAGTAAACCTCGGCCCGACGTCAGCGTCCACGTGCCGGAATCTAGACTGTGGCAATTGTGAGCATCCCCCTCCCGACCGAGCACCTCGGCAGTGATCTGACCGAGCACGTCCGGGACCGTGTGCAGGCGCTCGAGCCGCTCCTGATCGAGATCCGACGCGACCTGCACGCCCATCCGGAGTTGTCGTGGAAGGAACACCGGACCACCGAGGCGGTGCACGAGCATCTCGACCGCGCAGGCATTTCTTACCGGCGCTTGCCTGGAACCGGTCTGGTCGCTGATCTGGGTGCGCCGAACCCCACCCGCCGCGTCGCCCTGCGTGCCGACCTGGACGCGCTCCCACTTCAGGACCGCTCCGGTGTGGAATTCTCGTCCGTCGTCGATGGTGTGGCGCATGCGTGCGGCCACGATGTGCACACGACCGCGTTGCTCGGCGCTGGCCTGGCGTTGCACGAGTTCCACGATGAACTCGTCGCCGCGGGCAGGGGAGTCCGGCTGCTGTTCCAACCCGCCGAAGAGCAGGTTCCGGGTGGCGCGCACCACGTCATGGACCACGGCGGGCTCGAAGGTGTGGACGAAGTCTTCGCGCTGCACTGCGACCCGAGCATCGACGTCGGGCAGGTGGGCTTGGTGTCTGGGCCGATTACCTCAGCGTGTGATGGGCTGACGGTCAATCTTTCTGGACGGGGTGGGCATACCTCGCGGCCGCATCTCACCCAAGATCTGGTCTACGCGCTGGGCAAGATCGTGACTGAGGTCCCGGCCGCGCTGACCCGACGGCTCGACCCGCGTGCGGGCGCCGCGCTCGTCTGGGGCCAGGTTCAGGCGGGGAATGCTCAGAACGTCATCCCTGCCGCGGGCTCGGTCTCCGGCACGTTGCGCGTCTTGGACGTCGGCTCATGGCGTACCGCTGCCGACCTCATCGAGAAGCTCGTCCATGAGGTCGCGGCACCGTACGACGTCACCGTCGACCTGGACTATGTCCGCGGCGTGCCGCCGGTGGTCAACCAACCGGCATCCGTGCTCGCGCTGAGTCGCGCCGCGACGACCACTATCGGGGCTGGAGCGGTGGTTCCGACGCAGCAGTCTCTTGGCGGCGAAGACTTCTCCTGGTACCTCACCGACCTCCCCGGCGCGATGGCTCGCCTGGGCACCCGCGCCCCCGGCGGCAAGACCTACGAACTGCATCAGGGCGACCTCGTCGTCGACGAGCGCGCGATCGGCTACGGCGCCATGGTTCTTGCCGGCGCCGCGCTGTACCACGGGTCTGGAGAGGGCACTTCTCCCGTTCGGTAACGGTTGGGTCACTACCCCTTCAGATGGCCTCGCGCTCGTACTTGGGAGTAGGTAGAGTTCGTTCGATTCGGGCCACTGTGGCCGACCGTTCGTCAGGGGCCTTTTCCTCTGCAACACCCCGTGAACGACCCTGCAAAATAAGGAGAACCCTGTGCGTCGAGCGCTCACAATGACGGCCGCGATGACCACCCTGGCCCTCGGTATGACGGCCTGCGGGTCAAGCGAGTCCACCGGTGGCGATGAGAAAGCCAAGACGACCGACCTGAAGGTCGGGATGGCTTACGACGTCGGTGGCCGCGGAGACCAGTCGTTCAACGACTCGGCCGCTAAAGGCTTGGACCGCGCCAAGGACAAACTAGGCGCCAAGATCAAAGATTCCTCGGCTCGTACCGGGGAGTCGGAGTCCGCCCGCGAGCAGCGACTACAGAGCCTGGTCGACGGTGGGTTCACCACGGTCATTGCCGTTGGGTACGCCTACGCCGAGGCAGTCGGCAAGGTCGCGAAGGCCAACCCGGACGTCAACTTCGCCATCATCGATGACGCGTCGAAGGCTTCGGCCGGCACCAACGTCGCCCAGATTACCTTCGCCGAGCATGAGGGCTCCTACCTCGCCGGTGCGGCTGCGGTCATGAAGTCGAAGAAGAAGCACCTTGGTTTCGTGGGTGGTGTGGAGACCCCCCTGATCAAGAAGTTTGAGGCCGGCTTCGTCGCAGGTGCCAAGAAGGCTGACCCGAAGGCCAAGGTCGAGGTCAACTACCTCACCCAGCCACCGGACTTCAGCGGCTTCGCCGACCCCTCGAAGGGCAAGACCGCGGCGCAGGGCATGTACCAAAAGGGCGCTGACATCGTCTACCACGCGGCGGGCGGCTCCGGCGCTGGTGTGTTTGATGCGACGGCCTCGGCCGGTAAGGGCAACTGGGCCATCGGTGTTGACTCCGACCAGGCCAAGACGGCCAAGGCCAGCGTCCGGCCGCTGATCCTGACTTCCGTGGTGAAGAACGTCGACGTGGGTGTCTACGACTTCATCAAGTCGGTTCAGGTCGGCTCGTTCAAGGGCGGCGCCAAGGAGTTCACGCTCAAGGATGGCGGCGTCAGCCTCGCCACCACCGGCGGCAACATCAAGGACATCCAGCCTGAGTTGGACAAGTTGAAGAAGCAGATCACCAACGGTGACATCAAGGTGCCGACCAGTCCCTGATCGTGACTGACCGGGCGCGTTAGGCGCGCCCAACCCATCTGACCTGGACGGCGCGCTACCGTGCCGTCCAGGTCGATGGTTTCTCAAGCCCCACGACAAGGCCCTGATCAGGAGCGTGTGTTATCAGCCAGACAGCAGCCGTTGAGCTCCACGGCATCACCAAGCGATTTCCCGGAGTCGTCGCCAACAAGGACATCGAGATTTCGGTCCGCCCTGGCACGGTGCACGCCCTCGTCGGAGAGAACGGCGCCGGCAAATCGACGCTGATGAAGATCCTCTATGGCGTCCAGCGCCCGGACGAGGGGACCATCACCATTAACGGGACGCAGGTGGAGCTACACAGCCCCACCGACGCCATCCAGGCCGGCATCGGCATGGTGTTCCAGCACTTCATGCTGGCCGACAATCTCACCGTCCTCGAAAACGTCGTCCTGGGCGCGGAGTCGATGCACGGCATCGGTGCCAACGCTCGACGAGAGATCGAGCGCATTAGCCAGGCCTACGGCTTGGGGATCCGGCCCGACGCGCTGGTCGCGAACCTCGGGGTCGGCGCCCGGCAGCGTGTCGAGATCCTCAAGGTGCTCTATCGAGGGGCCAAGATCTTGATCCTCGATGAGCCGACCGCCGTGCTGGTTCCGCAAGAGGTGGACGAACTCTTCGGCAACCTGGCCGAGTTGAAGTCCGAGAACCTCACGATCATCTTCATCTCGCACAAACTCGATGAAGTGCTGCAGGTCGCCGACGAGATCACCGTCATCCGGCGCGGCACCACGATCGACACAGTCGATCCCGCAGCGGTGACCGCACGCCAGTTGGCTGAATTGATGGTCGGCTCTGAGTTACCCACTCCCGACACCGAGGAGTCGACGGTCACCGACCGCGTCCTGCTGGAACTCACCGACTTGACCCTCCGCTCTGGCGAAGGACCAGCCCTTCTGAACGACATCGACCTTACGGTGCATGCCGGTGAGGTCGTGGGAATCGCTGGTGTCGAAGGCAATGGGCAAGAAGAGCTCATCGACATCATCATGGGGATGTCAGACCCTGACGAAGGACGCGTCACGTTCCTCGGCGAGGACATCACCGACTGGCATACCCGCAAGATCCGCGAGGCCGGAGTCGGCTACGTCCCCGCTGACCGGCACCGTCACGGTCTGCTGTTGGAGGCGCCGCTGTGGGAGAACCGCATCCTTGGCCACCAGACCCAGGCGCCCAACGTCAAAGGCCAGCGCATCGATGCCAAAGCCGCCCAGGCCGACACCGAGCGGATCGTCGAGACCTATGACGTACGTACCCCTGGCATTCATGTCACGGCCGGATCGCTGTCCGGTGGGAACCAGCAGAAACTGATCATTGGTCGGGAGATGAGCCACGCACCCCGGGTGCTGGTGGCAGCACACCCAACTCGCGGCGTCGATGTCGGCGCCCAGTCGGCCATCTGGGACCACCTACGCGAGGCCCGCCGCGAAGGCCTGGGAGTGCTCCTCATTTCGGCCGATCTTGACGAGCTGATCGGGCTGTCCGACACCATCCGGGTGATCCTGCGCGGTGCGTTGGTCGGCGAGTTTGACCCAGACACGGTGACGGCGCAGCAGTTGGGCTCTGCCATGACCGGTGCGGGCGACGAAAGCCCGGATGCCCGCCTCGACGAGCAGGAGCCGCAGGCATGAAGTCGACGCTCAAACTTGACCCCCGCGCGATCGGATTGGCCCTCGCTGCACCGGTTCTCGCGCTCCTGGTGGCCGTGCTGGTCACCTCCGCGCTTCTGCTGATCACCGGCGACCCCGTGGGCGAGGTGTGGCAGCAGATGCTGAAGGCGCCGCAACCCTCCCAGATGGTCGACATGATCAACTCGGCCACGGTGCTGTTTTTCTCCGCGGTCGCGGTGGCTATCGGCTTCCGCATGAAACTGTTCAACATCGGCGTGGACGGCCAGTACCGCGTCGCGGCGTTCGCTGCGGCAGCCGTTGGTGGTGAGGCCTGGCTCCCCGGCCCGCTCAACATCGTGCTGATCCTGTTGACCGCGATGGCGTGTGGCGCGTTCTGGGCAGGCATCGCGGGCTGGCTTAAAGTCACCCGCGGGGTCAGCGAGGTGATCTCCACGATCATGCTGAACGCCATCGCCACCGGAGTCGTGGCGTGGCTCCTGGCGAGGGTGGCGGCCGATCAGGCCGAAGGTTCCAACGAGATTGGCACCAAGGAACTGCCCGAGTCGTCGCAGATTCCCGGACTGAAGGTGTTCGCCTCGACCGAGAAGCGGGTCTACGCCCTGGTCATCCTGGCGATCATCGTCGGCGTGCTCTATTGGTACGTCATCAACAAGACCCGCTTCGGCTTCGACCTGCGGGCCACCGGCGAATCGGAGTCGGCGGCCGTGGCAAGCGGCGTTGACGTCAAGAAGATGGTTTTCGTCTCGATGCTGCTGTCCGGTGCCGTCGCCGGCCTAGTCGGTATGCCGCTGTTGTTGGGGGAGAGCTTCAACTACGGCACCGACTTCCAGGCAGGACTTGGCTTCTCCGGGATCGCGATCGCCCTGCTCGGCCGAAATACGGCTGGTGGCATGGCGCTCGGCGCGCTGCTGTGGGCCTACCTCGAGCGACAAGCAGTCACGCTACCGATCACCACCGACGTCGATGACTCCATCGTCGAGATCATCCAGGGCGTCATGGTGCTCGCCGTGGTGATCGCCTACGAAGTGGTGCGCAGAATGCGTCTGCGGTTGGAGCAGCAAGAAGTCACCAAGGAGTTGACCGCCAAGGACACATCACCTGAGGCAGCGACGAGCGGAGGCGACCGATGAGCGTCACGATGACGGGCAAGGTCGAGCAGCCGCATACCCCCGTGCAAGACATGGCCCGAGCGCGGAAGTGGCAGCTCATCTCGCTGGCGGTCTTCAGCGTCGTGGTGATGCTGTCGGCCCTGCGCGTAGTGACCGGAGCCGATGACATCGACTCTGCTGGTCTGATCAGCGCAGCGTTGGCCAGCGCGGTCCCGATCGGCTTGGCCGCGCTGGGTGGGCTGTGGTCCGAACGCGCCGGCGTCATCAATATCGGCCTCGAAGGCATGATGATCCTGGGGACCTGGGGCGCGGCCTACGCCACCCTCACCTGGGGGCCATGGATCGGACTCCTCGGTGGGATCGTTGCCGGGCTGTTGGGTGCGGTGATCCATGCGCTCGCAACCGTGGTGTTCGGCGTCGATCACATCGTCTCCGGTGTCGCGATCAACGTCATTGCGCCGGGCGCTGCGGCCTATCTCGCGTCGCGCACCTTCGCGACCATGGAGGGTGGCGGACCGACCCAGTCCCCGCCGCTTGAGCAGGTGTCGCGGCTGAGCGTTCCCGGCATCGGTGAGCCACTAGCGGACCTTGAGAAGCAAGACATCTTCTTTGTGTCCGATCTCGCGGGCATCCTGCGTGGCCTGCTCACCAACTTGTCGGCCGTCACCGTGATCGCCGTGCTGCTCGTGGTCGGATCCTGGTGGGTGCTGTGGCGAACGCCATTCGGGCTGCGCCTGCGCGCCTGTGGTGAGGGCCCCGTCGCAGCGGAGACCCTTGGCGTCAACGTGGCGCGATACAAGATCATCGCGGTCCTGATCTCCGGCGGAATGGCCGGTCTGGGCGGGGCGTTCTTGGCTCAGATTGCGGCGGCTGCCTATCGCGAGGGACAGACCGGTGGACGCGGGTATATCGGTCTCGCCGCCATGATCTTCGGCAACTGGCGACCCGGTGGCCTGGCCGGTGGGGCACTCCTGTTTGGCTACACCGATGCTGCGCGGCTGCGGGACGCCGGAAACAACATCCACGCGCTCATGTTGCTGGCAGTGCTGTTGTTGTTTGCGGTGGGTGTCTGGCAGCTGGTCCGCAAGGGCAAGAAACTCCAGGGCATCCTCGCCATCGCCTTCGCTGGTCTCGCGCTGGTCCTCTACCTGACCACCGACAAGGTGAGCAGTGAGTTGGCGAGCACCACGCCGTACGTCGTCACCTTGTTGGTGATGGGCCTGGCCTCGCAGCGGCTTCGTCCACCAGCGGCCATCGGAAAGATCTATCGCAAGGGCGAAGGACACTGAGCGCGAAACCTTCGCCGGACTGGGTCGCGCTGCGCAGCGCGGCCCAGGAGGCGATGGCGTCCGCCTACGCGCCCTACTCCGGGTTCCCGGTCGGTGTGGCTGGGCTCGTGGACGACGGGCGTGTGGTCAGCGGCTGCAATGTGGAGAACGCCTCGTACGGCGTTGGCCTGTGCGCTGAATGCGGAATGGTGTCGGAACTTCATCGCACCGGGGGTGGACGCTTGGTCGCGGTCGCCTGCGTCGATGCCGATGGCGGCTTGCTGATGCCCTGCGGGCGATGTCGCCAACTGCTCTGGGAGCACGGCGGACCCGACTGCCTCATCCTGACGCCGCAGGGAGCGCTGCCCATGCAAGAGGTCCTGCCCCAGGCGTTCGGGGGCCAGGACCTCGAGCGAGTGGGCCGGCGAACCAAGCCCTCGAGCTGATCTGTTCGATCAGGTGCTGGGCGCCGTCGGGAACTTCGAGGGAATGTCCTTGGGGAGGGTCGGGATGCTGCTGCGGAAGTCAGTCGGAATCGCCGTGGGGAACTCCGAGGGAATCGACGGCAGTGAGGGCTGCCCAGAGGGTGCGGCCTGACCCATGCAGGCGATGCTGATGCCCGTGAACGCTCCGGAGTCGGACCGATCCAGCTTGCTGGGGTCTCCGTCCTTCATCGCGTTGAGGGACGTGGCACTCAACGTGTCGTAGCTTTTGTCAGCGATGCAGTTGGCCATCTTGTCGTGGTTGAACGTGTTGGCTTTGTCGGTGCGGTCGTAGAACGACTTGAGGCCGCCGGCCACGTCCGCCTTAGACGGGCGGGTTTGCTGGCCCTCGCTCGAGCTCTGCTCGCTGCCGGATGGCGCCGGTGTGGATGATGCTGCGCTGCCGGGTGTGCTGGGTGAGTTCGCGGCTGAGGATGGGGACCCGCCGCCTTCGTCGTCACCGAGGAGACCACAGCCAGTGAGGGTCACAGCGGCTGACAGGCCCAACGCGAGGGCGGCCGCTGGGCGGTACGTAGAGATGTGCAGCATGGGGGTCTCCCTGAGGGCCGAGCAGTGGGTGAGATCGGACGCCGACATGAGTCGGTACTCCTCAGACGCATGGACCAGTGGCGGGGTTCCATCCGCCGGAGATTTTCTTTCGGCGGTGACATCATGGTCACCATGAGCGAACCTTTCGATGCTGTTGACCTCATCCGCGCCAAGCGTGATCGGCGCGCGCTATCCGGTGAGGAGATCGATTGGCTCGTTGATGCCTATACCCGCGGTGCGGTCGCGGATGAGCAGATGTCCGCGCTGGCGATGGCCATTCTCCTCAATGGCATGCAGCGCAAGGAGATCGCGCGGTGGACCGGGGCCATGATCGCCTCGGGTGAGCGGATGGAGTTCTCCTCGCTGGCCCAGCCCACGGCTGACAAGCACTCCACCGGCGGTGTCGGAGACAAGATCACGCTGCCGCTGGCGCCCTTGGTGGCGGCCTGCGGGGTCGCCGTGCCACAACTATCCGGCCGGGGACTGGGGCACACCGGCGGCACGCTCGACAAACTCGAGTCGATCCCAGGCTGGCAGGCAGCTCTGTCTAACGCGGACATGCTGGCGCAACTGGACGAAGTCGGAGCGGTGATCTGCGCGGCGGGTGATGGGTTAGCCCCCGCCGACAAGAAGTTGTATGCCCTGCGTGATGTCACCGGAACTGTGGAGGCGATTCCGTTGATTGCCTCCTCGATCATGAGCAAGAAGATTGCCGAGGGCACCGGGGCACTCGTGCTCGACGTCAAGGTCGGCTCTGGTGCCTTCATGAAGGACGTGGCGCAAGCCCGCGAGTTGGCCGAGACGATGGTCGCGCTCGGCACCGATGCTGGCGTACGCACTTCAGCCCTGCTGACCGACATGTCGACTCCACTCGGCTTGACCGCGGGCAACGCGATGGAGGTCAGGGAATCCGTCGAGGTGCTCGCAGGCGGTGGGCCAGCCGATGTGGTCGAACTGACGGTTGCGCTGGCGCAGGAGATGCTGGACGCAGCCGGAGTTGAGGCAGACCCGGCGCAGGCCTTGCGTGACGGCCGCGCGATGGACGTCTGGCGTCGGATGATCGCCGCGCAGGGTGGCGACCCCGACGCCGAGCTGCCAGTCGCCCGCGAGACCCAGACCATCACCGCCGAGCGTGATGGCGTCCTCACCCGACTGGATGCGTTGCAGGTCGGGGTGGCTGCGTGGCGCCTGGGCGCGGGCCGCGCCCGCAAGGAAGACCCGGTGCAGGCCGGGGCTGGCGTTCAGTTGCACGCCAAGCCGGGGGATCCGATCCGCGCCGGCCAAACCTTGCTGACCTTGCACACCGACACCCCGGAGCGCTTCGCGCGGGCGCAGGAGGCGCTGGTCGGGTCGTACGACATCGCTGAGGCCGCAGGCGAGTCCACGCCCTTGGTGTTGGACCGGATCGGGAGCGCCCAGGGTGGAAGTTGACCCCGATCAGTGAGCGCGAGCGGCCGACGCACCCTTAGAGTCGGGTTGTGCCTGAACTCAACGTAGAACCCGTCCAGATTCCCGTTCCTGGTGGCAAGATCATCTCCGAACACGTCGGAGCCGCCAGCACCGGACACGCTGCTGTCTCGGTGGCACACATGAAGGCGCCGCCTGGGTGGGACGAGCCGTTCCAGACGCCGGAGTTCGACGAGATCACCGTGGTGTTGACCGGCACGGTGCTCGTGGATCACGACGGTGGCCAGCTGGAGGTGTCGGCCGGGCAGTCGGTCGTGACGCGCGCGGGGGAGCGGATTCGCTACTCCTGCGGTCCAGCTGGAGCCGACTATGTTGCTGTATGCCTGCCGGCGTTCACGCCGGACACGGTGAATCGTGAAGGAGAGTGACGATGCGTCCCGAGATCGTGGCCCTGCCCAAGGTCCTGTTGCACGACCACCTTGATGGTGGACTACGCCCGCAGACGATCGTCGAGCTGGCCGCGGAGACTGGCTATGACCGGCTGCCGGCTCATAATGCCGATGAGTTGGGGGTGTGGTTTCAAGAGAGCGCCGATTCCGGATCGTTGGTGCGCTACCTGGAGACCTTCGAGCACACCGTAGGCGTCATGCAGACCGAAGCCGCGCTGCATCGAGTCGCCTCGGAGTGCGCGCAAGACCTGGCTGCCGACGGAGTGATCTACGCCGAAGTCCGTTATGCGCCAGAGCAGCACCTGTCTGCAGGGTTGTCCCTGGAGCAGGTCGTGGAGGCTGTCAACAGTGGATTCCGGGAGGGGGAGCAGAAGGCAGCACAAGCCGATCACCCGATCACCGTGGTCGCGCTGCTGACCGCCATGCGGCACGCAGCAAAATCGACCGAGATCGCTGAGCTCGCGGTGCGCTATCGGGACCAGGGCGTCGGCGGCTTCGACATCGCGGGCGCCGAAGCCGGACACCCGCCCACCCGACACCTGGACGCCTTCGAGTATCTGCGGCGCGAGAATGCCCACTTCACCATTCACGCTGGCGAGGCCTTTGGGCTGCCGTCCATCTGGGAAGCCATTCAGTGGTGTGGCGCCGACCGACTCGGCCACGGCGTACGCATCATCGACGACATGATGCTGGGCGAGGAGTCGCTCGCAAGCGTAAACGCTCCAGGAGCGCTCGATCCGTCCGATGTTCGCCTGGGGCGGTTGGCGTCGTATGTGCGGGACCGGCGGATCCCACTGGAGATGTGCCCATCCTCCAATTTGCAAACGGGAGCTGCGGATTCCATTGCAGGACACCCCATTTCGCTCCTTAAGCGAATGCGATTCCGGGTGACCATCAACACCGACAACCGACTCATGAGTGGTACCTCGATGAGCAAGGAGTTCCAATTGCTGATCGATGAGGCGGGTTGGAGCATTGAGGATCTGCGGTGGGCGACGATCAACGCGATGAAGTCGGCCTTCCTGCCGTTCGAGCATCGGTTGGCGATCATCGATGAAGTCATCAAGCCCGGCTATGCGGCGCAGGAGGGGAGAGCCGGGTGACGGCAAAGAGCGTCGAGGTTCGCAGGGCCGAGACCCCGCAGTGGTTAGCGCAGGCGCCGGGTTTCGTCGTTCGCAAGTTGTACCAGTCCTACACCGCAGCCTGGTGGCGCAGCGTCGGTACGGGCCTCACGGGTCCGCAGTACGCCGTCCTGGCCGTGTTGGAAGAGCACAACGGCTCCGACCAGATCTCGGTGGGTGCGGCGGCGGCACTCGACGCCTCCACGATGGTCGATGTGGCGCGGCGCTTGGAGGGACGTTCACTGATCGTTCGGTCCCGTTCGCCCATCGACGCGCGCCGTAAGGTCGTGCAGATCACCGCGCTGGGAGAGGCTGCGTTGGCCAAGACCCGAGAACAGGTGCGACCACTCGATCGGGAACTATTCGCGCACGCACCTCGCCGTCGGGCTGAGATCATGGCCGACTTGGACGCGTTGAGTGAACGCTGGGCCGATCTGGTGACAGAACTCGGATCCGCGCAGGACTGAGTCGCGGCTGAGGCTAGAGCCGGTCGGCCGGCAGGAACCGGTTCCGGATCTCATGCTCGCTCTGCAGGCGTTGCTCGTCCCGGCGACGTCGTTCCGCCAGGATCGCGGCCAGGACGGCATCGGCGGGTGCGCTGTGGGGTGGGGCTGGCGAGACCAGGGGGAGAGTCCTGTTCAGCAAGTCCTGGGTGACAGCCGTCCGCGCCGTGGGACTCAAGGTCGACTGGCGTTCCAGCACCTGGCGGATAGCCAGCGCGAGACCGTCGGGCAGCGGAGCCATATCAGCACCGGTCGCCCAGCGCTCTAGTCCCGGTGGCATGGTCGCTGGGAGCTGCAACTTAATGTGTGTTGCCTCCCGGACGACATAAGTGCCGGCGGCAAGGTCGCCAATGCGACGTCCCTTGCTTGTGCTCATGGCCGACACCAAGGCCGGAACACCACTGAGCGCATAGATCTCGACATAACCGACCAGTCCTCGGACGAGTGCGTGCCGAAAGACGATGGGTCCGCCGTCGTCGCGGACCGTCCGCGTCTTGGTGATCAGGTGGCCCAGGCTCAACCCCCGCGTGGCGGTCTGAATGGCCACGGGGAGACCGACGAACCAGAAGACGGTGGCGAGCAGAATCAGGGTGCCGATCAAAATCTCCGACGGAGCAATACCGGTGGTGCCAAAGGCATTGGCCATGAGCCACAACGAGCCCCAAAACCCGACATAGCCCTGAATGAGGTCGACCAGGCCGGAGCCGATGCGCTGCGGGAGCGAGGCCGGTGGAATGTCCAGGAGCACGGCTTCACCGGTGACGAGTTCTTCGCGCTCGGCGCCACGCAGCGGGCGGAATTCCTCCGCCGGCGCCTCGCTCGGTGCATTGCTCATAGGGAGAGCCTAAGGTGAAGGCGTGGACTTGGACGCATACATCGGGGCACACCGGGCTGAGTGGGAACGGCTTGATGAACTGTCCCGTCGCCGGAAGCTCTCGGGGTCTGAGGGCGATGAGTTGCTGGACCTGTACCAGCGCGTCGCCACCCACCTCTCGCAGATCCGTTCCAGTGCCCCGGACCCCTCCGTCGTGCAATATCTCTCGACCGTGCTTGCCCGGGCCCGCAATAAGGCGACGGGCGCGCGTACCAACTCGTGGCAGGATGTCGCGCTGTTCTTTACCGAGCGCTTCCCCGCGGCGCTCTATCACGCTCGGTGGTGGTGGGGGATCACCCTGGTGGTCAACCTGGTGGTTGCCTTCGCGGTCGGCTGGTATGTCATGCGTAACCCGGCGGTGCAGTCGGCCTGGGTCCCCGCTTCTCAGGTCGACCAGCTGGTCAATAGCGACTTTGAGAGCTACTACTCCGAAAATGCCGCGCAGGACTTCGCCCTACGCGTGTGGACCAATAACGCCTGGATCGCAGCGATCTGCGTTGCGGCCGGTCCGCTGGGCTTCCCGGTGCTGTACATCCTCTGGGAGAACATCGTCAACATTGGCGTGATGGGCGGCATCATGGCCGCCAATGGCAAAGCATCCCTCTTCTTCGGGCTGATCCTGCCGCACGGTCTCCTCGAACTCACTGCGGTATTCGTGGCCGCAGGTGTGGGTTTGCGGGTGTTTTGGTCCTGGGTCGAGCCCGGCCAGCTGACTCGTGCGCAGAGCCTGGCGGCGGCCGCTCGCTCCAGCATGATGATCGCTCTGGGCATGATTGTCGTGCTGCTCATCAGCGGCATCATCGAAGCGTTCGTGACACCGTCACCCTTGCCCACCTGGGCCCGCATCAGCATCGGAGTGCTCGCCGAGGCGGCATTTTTCGCGTACGTCTTCATCCTCGGTCGGACAGCGGCGCTAGCGGGTGTCACCGGCGAACTCGAGAAGCAAGACCAGTCAGCCGCGCTTCCCGCCGCGGCCTGAGCGGGACGGCTCGGAGGTCAGAGCAGGCCCTGACGTTTGAGGAGCAGGTAATGGTCGGCGAGTTGGACCGGGAGGTTCTCGGGGTCGGCATCCAAGACGGTGACCCCCAATCGCGCGAAGGCCTCGGCAGTGCGCCCCTTGAGGGCCAGGGTGCGTTCGGCGGCTGCGGCGTCGTAGGACTCGGGGCCGTCCTCGCGCTGCTGTGCCATGGAGGTGACCGATGGGTCAGCGACGGAGGCGATGACGACCCGGTGGTGCTGAGCGAGCACCGGCAGGTGGGGGAGTAGCCCCTCCTCCAGTGCGGCAGGCTCTAGCGGGGTCAACAGAATCACCAAGGCCCGACGCCGGGACGCCGCGGTGACGGCTCCGGCCAACGTGGACCAATTTGCCTCGACCAGGGCCGGTTCCAGGGGTGCCATCGCGGTGACAAGTTGGTGCAGCAACTCGTGGCGATTGGAGCCACTGGAGACGCGGGCCCGGATCTGGCGGTCACCAGCAATGAGCTGAATGCGATCTCCGGCGCGGGAGGCCAGCGCTGCCAGCAGCAAGGCGGCGTCCATCGCTGCGTCCAGGCGCGGGATGTCGTCGACTCGTCCAGCGGAGGTACGCGAGGTGTCGAGAACCAGGACGATGCGTCGGTCGCGTTCGGGCTGCCAGGTGCGCACGACGAGGTGCTGGCGCCGGGCGGTGGCCCTCCAGTCGAGCGAGCGTACGTCGTCACCTTCGACGTAGTCGCGCAGCGAGTCGAACTCAGTGCCTTGTCCCCGGGTGCGCACGGCCGATCGCCCGTCGATCTGGCGGAGCGCTGCGAGCCGGCTGGGGAGGTGCTTGCGCGAGTGGAAGGGCGGGAGCGAGCGGATAGTGCCTGGCACCGAGCGCGAATGTTGTCGTCCCGCAACACGCAGGGGGCCAAGGCTGCGCAGCGTGACGGCGGACGCTTTGCGGTCGCCACGACGGGTGGGGCGCAGGGTGGTGGTGAGACGGCGCTGTTCCCCGCCCGGAAGGTCGAGCCGGTGGCGGTCGTCTGCGGCACCTGCCGAGGGCTGCCAGGCATCGCGCAGGACACCACGCATACGTCGACGGCCAGGGTTGCGCACCAGCAGGGTGGTCGATCCAGCTTCGCCGAGTCGTACCTGGCCGTCTGGGTCCCGGCCGATCAGCGCAGTACGCGGGCTCGCCGCGAGCACCAGGTCGATCACGACTGCCACGAGCACCAGAAGCGTCCACCAGGCAACCGTGGCCGCCGAAGGCCACACCACGACAGGGAGGATGCCAAGCGCCATGAGCGCGGCCGCACGCCAGGTCAGTGCCATGGGCTCTCCTGCGTTGCGGATCCGCGAGTCAGCGGTGCTGGGCGCGACCTCATCGGGGTACCGGCACCGACCCAATCGCGGAATCCAGAATCGATCCGACGCCGACGCCTTCGAGTTCGGCTTCCGGTTTGAGCGAGAGCCGGTGGGCCAGGGTCGCCTGGGCGAGGGCCTTGACGTCGTCGGGGGTGACGTAGGCGCGGCCACTGAGCCACGCCCACGCGCGCGACGTGGCCAAGAGGGCCGTCGCGCCGCGCGGGGAGACGCCAAGCGCAAGGGAGGGTGAGTGGCGCGTCGCACGGGCAATGTCGACGATGTAGGCGCCGATCTCAGGTGCGACTTGCACCTGTTTCACGGCGTGGGCGCCCGCAGCGAGTTCGGCGGGCCCAGCCACCGCGGTGATGCCGGCTGCGGCGAGATGACGAGGGTCGAACCCGCTCGCATGCCGCTGGAGAACCTGAAGTTCTTGATCGCGCTCGGGCAGGGGAAGCACAATTTTGAGCTGGAACCGGTCTAGTTGCGCCTCGGGAAGCGGGTAGGTGCCTTCGTACTCGACGGGGTTCTGGGTCGCCGCGACCATGAACGGATCCGGTAGGGCGCGCGGCTCGCCATCCACAGACACCTGACGCTCTTCCATCGCCTCCAACAAGGACGACTGTGTTTTGGGCGGCGTCCGGTTGATCTCGTCGGCAAGGAGCAGGTTGGTGAACACCGGGCCCGGTCGGAACTGGAAGTCGGAGGTCCGGTTGTCGTAGACCAGAGAGCCGGTGATGTCGCCCGGCATGAGGTCCGGAGTGAACTGCACTCGCTTGGTTTCGATCGACAGCGCTGCCGCCAGGCTGCGCACCATGAGCGTTTTCGCGACGCCGGGCACGCCTTCGAGCAGGACGTGTCCGCGGGTCAGGAGACCGATGATCATCCCAGTGACGGCCGCGTCCTGGCCGATGACCGCTTTCCCGACCTCGCGTCGGACGGCCAAGAGTGCCTCGCGTGCCTGTGCTGAGCTGTCCGGATGCGCGACGGGTGTCGCCTGCGGCAACCGCGTGTCGGGACGTGGCTGGGTCGGGCCGTTGGCCGGTGGCTGGTGGTCGGTCATCGTGGTCGAATCTCTCTCTCGAGGTCGTGCAACTGGCGCGCCAGAGTGGACAGTTCGGACTCCGAAGTGGGTGGGCGACCCCGGAGCAGATGGTTGATCTCGCCTTCGTCACGATGAGCAGCGATGGCAACCGCTGAGATGAGTTCTTCCCGGTCGCGGTTCACCCGAAGGTAGGTCGCCAACCGCCTCGTGGTCGCCGAGCGAAGCACGATGCTGGCGCGTTCTAGGTCACCGGCCCGCCGGTAAATCTGTCCGCGGGCCCGCGTGGTTTCGTCGGCGCGGACTACGACCGGAAGGGGTTCGGTGACGAGTTTTCCGAGACGGCGACCGCGAGCGATCATCATGAGCGCTATCGCCATCAGGGCGATGCCCCATGCCGGCGCGACCCATTCTGGGAAGCGTGCAGGTGGGGCCTTGGCGTAGTCGATGTCGGCGACCCCGACATTCCACCAGATGAGCCGGTCGTGGCCGCCGAGTGCTCGCAGGCCCAGTGCGGCGTTGTCGCCCTCTTCAACGGCACTGTTCATGATGACGTCGGTAGAACCGATGGCGATCACTTCGGGACGATCATCTGTTGCGGGCGCGTGCAGCAGCGTCCCGGATCGGTCTCCTCCGGTCACGGAGCCGGAGCTTTCGGGGAAGCAGACGGTCAGATCGGAGGACGCGCCGCGGGGCGCGTAGCGGCGGCCGCCGGCTTCGAGGCTCAGGCCACGCGCGAGGGGTAGATCGCATGACGCTGGCGAGGCGAACCCGAGACCACTGCCTCGAATATCTGCCTCGATGCCGAACGGCGCCAAGGCGCTGGTGTCCGGGCGGATCAGGACGATCCGGTCGACCTCGTCGGTGGCGGTTCGGAATCGTTCCCAGCCCGAGGACCCTAGGCGGTTGGGGTTGGTGACGACCACCGTCGTGCCGGACGTCAAGGACTCCTCGTCCAGGGCATCGGCGGTCGTGGGCGTGCGTACGGTCACCCCTTGTTGTTCGAGGACCCTGGCCATTGCTTGCGCGCCTTCGGGCTGCGCATTGCGCGGGCTGAGTGGGTCCTCGCTGGAGGCATTGCGCATGTTCAGGAAGGTCAGGATCGCCAAGACGACAACGATCGGGACCACCCACCACAGGAGACGTTTGGAGGGGAGTCGACGTGGTGGCGCCGGAGCGAGGGCTGTGCTCGTCATGGCGCCCACCGCCCTGGGGCGACCAACTGAATTTCGTCGTCGTCATCGCCGTGCACCGGACGTGCCTGGCTAATTCGTCCGTCGAGTTCGCGCACGGTGGTGCTGTGCCCGGCTCCCACCTTCCGCCCGCCATAGCGGACCTCATCGAAGACGGTGGCAGCCTGCCGCAGTGCTTCCCGTTCGTGAGGGAATCGGGGCGACAGCACGCGAACGAATTCGTGAGCGGTCCGTCCGGGGGAATCACCGAGCAGCGCCCGTTCATCACCCGAACGGATGATGGCCCGAAACCAGTCCAGGAGCGCCGCGCTGTGCTCGTTGCGGGACTCGGCTTCCCGTGCCCGCTGCCGGTACTCAGCGGCCGAGAGGTCGGCGTCATCGAAGACCGCGTCCGCCTCGTCTGCGCCACGGCGGACTCTGCGGCTCGATCGAATTCGCGTCGTGGCGTAGACGATTGCCGCGAGCAGGGCCAACACGGCCAGGACCAGGATCACCGTGGCAAGGGGGCCGGCACCCTCTCCCGCAACTCCCTCGAGTCGTTCGGTCAGCCAGCCCAGAACGGTGTCGATCAGCGACTTCTTTTCCAGGTACGGCAGTTTGGCCAACTCATCACCCAGGAGTCGACGTCCCTGCTCACCAGTGGGGTCAAGGGGTGGGTCGGCGGGGTGCATCACGGGCAACATCACGGTCAATGCTGAGGACTAAGTCGTCGGAGTCTGTTGTGCGGCGGCCATCAGGGTGACGTCGAGTGCTTCCTTGCGGATGCGCTGGTCGATGTACATCAGGCCGGTGACGGAGGACATGAACGAGGAGGTCAGCATCATGAGCAGAAGGAAGAACGCGGCGGCCAGGGCGATCAGGATGACGGCCAAGACCACGAGTGCCGCTCCGCCCCCGTCGGCAGCTAGCACGCCACCCACGCCGATGATGCCCGCGATGATCATCAAGACGGTGAAAATCACCTGAACCACAAATTGGGTCAGAAGAATGATGCCGAAGGTTCGCCACCACTGTGCGCGGGTCAGGGCCCAGGAGCGTTTGAGACTCGCGATCGGATTCACTCGCTCAAGGACGGTCGCGGGCGCGGCGAAAAGGGTCTTGATGTAGAGATACAGGATCCCCAGGAGCCCCGCGATCACGCCAATCGTTGCAAGTGACCCGCCACCTACGCCGCCGATCGCTTCGCCGACCACGACGGCCATGACGATCAGGAGGAAGGGGATGGCCAGGACGAGCGCCGTCAACAGGCCGACGCCGAGTAACGCCCAGATGCGTCCCTTGATCTTGCGCCACACCTGGCCGATCGTGGCTCGGTGGCCCAGCACCGCTTCGGACACCACGACCGTGACCATTCCGGACAGGAGCAGCGATCCCAGGCTGAGGACTAAAAAGGTGCTGTCGGAGCTGTACTGCAACATGGTGCGAACGACGCCGTCACCAGGGTCGAAACTCTCTAGCGCGATCGCCAGCGCGACGATCGGTAGGGCCAGGATGAGGTTGACCAGCAAAGACAGCCCGAGCGTCGCCCCCGGGTTGCCACGGATCGTGCGCATGGCGCCGGACATGATGTCGCCAACGGTCAGTGCCCGCAGCGGGATGACCCCCGGTTGCGGCGCCATGGGGAGCGGGGCGGCGGGGTAGTACTGCTGTTGTGGATATGGCTGTTGTGGATATGGCTGTTGGGGGTATGGCTGGCCGTAGGGGGGCGGGTAACCCTGTTGGGGGTACTGCGGTTGGGGGTACTGCGGTTGGGGATGCGGAGGTGACCCTTGGGCGGAAGATTGCTCGCCACCAGGGGTAGCCCAGTCTTGCGGTCCTTGTGCTGGATCGCCGTATCGTCGGGGGTCCTGCCCGCTCGGATTTGTCACCCTCGCCATTCCTTCCGTCTCCTACGGATGACCCTAGCCGCCACGCAGCCAAACCTCGGCTTCACCGGGCCGCGCGGGTCGAGCGCCAAGGGTGGACTGGGCCTGGACGATGCCCGCCTCGGCAGCGCGTAGGCGAAGGCCTCGGCGCAGCAGAACGGGCGGGGGCTTGCGTCGCTCGGCAAGGTCCCGCAGCAGCCGGCGACCGAAGGTCACCCACGGGTCTTGGCGAATGCAGTAGGCGGCGTGTAGCACTCCCCGCTGCTCCAGAGGGGCAATGGCGTGCGCGGCGAAGATTCCCTCGGCTAGCACGTGAGGTGAGCGAGACGCGTCGATGTGCGCCGTGCCGACCACGGCGGAGGTGCTGATGGCGTACTGGGGAACGGTCGTGTGCCCCTGTGCGCACAGCGTGGCGAGCGCATCGACCGCGGTGTCCAGGTCGAAGGAACGCAGGTCGTCCCAGTCGGGAACGCCCATGTCGGTCATCGGCAGACTTGGATCCCCGGCCTCCTTGTAGAAGTCATCAAGGCGAACGATCGGCCACCCGTGCTCCTGGCTGAGGCGTTGGGCAAGCCGAGACTTGCCCGCTCCGCTGGGACCGCTCAACAAGACCACCGTGCGCCCGGTCACGAGGTGCCTCCCTGATGGGCGATCAACGACCCTTGGGGTGCCAGACCGTCTTCGTCTCCACGAAGCTGCGGATCCGGCCCAGGTCGGGTGCTGCCGTCCAGTCTGGCTCGCGCGCGGTGGCGCCCTCGCCTGCAGGGCGTACGACTCGGGTCAGGGTCTCGGCAGCAGCGGCCTCTAAGTCACCCCAGGCGATGCCGGCGGCGTCGGCCGCGCCGGTGAGGTCGATCGCGTTGACGTCGCGGTGGGATGCCAGCCAGGGCGCCATTTCTGCGGTGCGACCGGAGATGATGTTGACCACGCCGCCGGGCACGTCCGAGGTGGCAAGAACCTCAGCCAGTGAAATTGCTGGGGTGGGGCGGTCTTCACTGGTGATGACCACCACGGTGTTGCCCGTCACGACGGCGGGCGCCACGACTGAAACCAGTCCGAGCAGCGAACTGGCTTGTGGCGCAAGGATTCCCACGACTCCGGTTGGTTCTGGTGCAGAGATATCGAAGTACGGTCCCGCGACCGGGTTGAGGCCACCGAGCACTTGGGCGACTTTGTCTGACCAACCGGCGTACCAAACCCACCGATCGATCGCGGCGTCGACGGTGGCCCGTGCGCGAGCGGCGGTGAGGCCCTCGGCGGCCTGGACCTCGGCCACGAACTGGTCGCGGCGCCCTTCGAGGACTTCGCCGACGCGGTAGAGCACTTGTCCGCGGTTGTATGCCGTCGCGCCGGCCCAGCCTGTCTGGGCCCCTCGAGCCTTGGTCACCGCATCGCGGATGTCTTTGCGTGATCCCATGGCTGCGTTAGCCAAGAAGTTCCCCTTGGCATCCACAACCTCATAGGAGCGCCCCGACTCGCTGCGTGGGAACGCGCCGCCGATGTAGAGCTTGTAGGTCTTTCGCACATCGAGTCGCGGGCTCATGCCGCACCTCCCTCGTGGTCTGAATCGCGCAGATAAGCAGCCAATCCGTGCTTTCCGCCCTCGCGTCCATAGCCGCTCTCTTTATAACCGCCGAACGGGGACGTCGGATCGAAGCGGTTGAAGGTGTTGGCCCACACCACGCCGGCTCGGAGTTGGTCGGCCATCCAGAGGATCCGCGACCCCTTCTCCGACCAGATACCCGCCGAGAGGCCGTACGGCGTGTTGTTGGCTTTGGCCACGGCCTCCTGTGGCGTACGGAAGGTGAGGACGGACAGCACCGGTCCGAAGATCTCCTCGGTCGCGATGCGGTGAGCCTGCGACACATCGGTGAAAACCGTTGGTGCAAACCAGAACCCGCGGTCGGGGAGTTCGCACGGGGCGGACCATCGGGTAGCCCCTTCTGCTTCGCCAGCAGCGGACAACTCGGTGATCTTGTCGAGCTGGGCACGGGAGTTGATGGCGCCGACGTCGGTGTTCTTGTCGAGAGGGTCGCCGACCCGCAGCGTGCCCATGCGGCGCTGCAATCGGCGAATGACCTCATCGGCTACCGATTCCTGCACCAAGAGCCGAGAGCCGGCGCAGCAGACCTGACCCTGGTTGAAAAAGATCCCGTTCACGATGCCTTCGACCGCTTGGTCCAAAGGTGCGTCGTCGAACACGATGTTGGCGGCCTTGCCACCGAGTTCGAGGGTGACCCGCTTGCGGGTGCCAGCCACCGTCTTGGCGATCTGGCGGCCCACCCCGGTCGACCCGGTGAAGGCGATCTTGTCGATGCCGTCGTGCTCCACGATCTGACGGCCGGTGTCGCCCGCTCCGGTCACAATGTTGACGACGCCCGGGGGGAGTTCGGCCTGCTGGCATATCTCGGCAAACAACAGGGCGGTCAGTGGCGTGGTCTCGGCAGGCTTGAGGACCACGGTATTTCCCGTGGCCAGCGCCGGAGCGATCTTCCACGCGAGCATGAGGAAGGGGAAGTTCCACGGGATGACCTGGCCCACCACGCCCAGGGACTTCGGGACGCCGTGAGTGCTGACCCCGGCGTACTCCAACTTGTCCGCCCAACCGGCGTGATAGAAGAAGTGCGCCGCGGCGGTCGGGATGTCGACGTCACGCGCCTCTTTGATGGGCTTGCCGTTGTCGAGGGTTTCCAGGACAGCCAACTCGCGGGCGCGTTCCTGAATGATGCGGGCAATGCGGTAGATGTACTTTCCCCGCTCGCTACCGGACATCCGGCTCCACACCCGCGTGTAGGCAGTGCGGGCCGCTTTGACGGCGGCGTCGACATCGCTGGCGTCCGCGCACGCTACCTCGGCGAGGTTTTCCTCGGTTGCCGGACTGATCGTCTTGAACGGCTCGCCATGTCCGTCCACGAATTCACCGCCGATGAACAAGCCGTACGACGACTTGAGCGAGACGATGGCTGTTGACTCCGGCGCGGGAGCGTAATCAAATTTCGGCATAGTCAATCGTGCTTTCCGGCTAGTCGATCGTCACGTAGTCAGGACCGGAGTAGGCGCCGGTCGCCAGCTTTTGCCGCTGGAGTTGCAGGTCGCCCAGCAAACTTGAGGCGCCGAACCGGAACCAGTCCGGGCTCATCCAGTCATCGCCGAGGATTTCCTGCACCATGACGAGGTACTTGAAGGCGTCCTTGGTGGTGCGAATGCCACCGGCGGGTTTGACGCCGATTTGCTCCTCCGTCAGGTCGCGCCAGTCGCGTACGGCCTCGAGCATGATGAGGGTGACTGGCAAGGTCGCTGCCGGCGAGATTTTGCCCGTCGAGGTTTTGATGAAGTCCCCACCGGCGAGCATGGCGAGCCAGGACGCACGGCGAACGTTGTCGTAGGTCACGAGCTCACCGGTCTCCAGGATGACCTTGAGGTGCGCATCACCGCAGGCTTCCTTCACCGCGACAATCTCGTCGTAGACATCGCGATAGCGTCCGGCCAAGAAGGCACCCCGGTCGATGACCATGTCGATTTCGTTGGCGCCGGCCTCCACCGCATCGCGGGTGTCGAGCAGTTTGACTGGCAGGCTGGCGCGTCCCGAGGGGAAGGCTGTTGCCACCGCAGCCACGTGAATGGCGCTGTCACCCAGGGCGTCCCGGGCGATGCCCACCATGTCGTTGTAGACACAGACGGCAGCGACGGGTGGCACGTCGGGGTCGCCCGAGTCTGGATGCATCGCCTTGGCGACCAGCGAGCGCACTTTGCCGGGTGTGTCCGCACCCTCCAAGGTGGTCAGGTCGATCATGGAGATGGCCGTATCGATCGCCCAGGCCTTACTGGTTGTCTTGATCGATCGGGTGCCGAGCGAGGCGGCCCGCGCCTCGCATCCGACCTGGTCGACGCCTGGCAATCCATGGAGCCAGCGGGTCAGCGCGGTGTTGGTCAGGGCCGAGACCCCGAGGAGGTCTCGCGCCCGCGACGTTGCAGTTGAAGCACTCACCGGTGCAGCCTATCCGGCATGGCCCCCTCTGAACCGCAGGATCCCCGACCGCGCGCTCGCACCTTCCGACAGAGTTCGGCGACGGTCTCTGGCATCGTGATCTTCACGGTCTGCGCGATCTTTGCCATCTCGGCAGTTCCGCCATTTTTTGACGGGACGGGAGGAGCCGGATCGGTGCTGCTCCCGTTGGGGGTGGCGTGCCTGGTTTGGGTGGTCCTGCTGCGACCCTGCGTGAAGCTGAACGCCGAAGGCGTGGAGCTGCGCAATGTCGTCCGCAATGTTCTGGTCTCCTGGTCGGCGGTCGATCTGGTGGAGGCGCGCTGGACTCTTGCGGTGGTGACCAAGGAGGGCCGGGAGTTCAAGTCCTTCGCCATCAGCGCTCAGCGACCGAAGCGAGGGCAGGTGCCGGATGCGGGGGTGGGGACCAAGGTCCTGGGCTCGTTCACGCCGGCCTCGCCTGATCATCTCGACCATCGCTCGGGTTCAGCGGGCGCGGTGGCCGAGCGGCTGCGCTCCCTGATTGAGCAGTATGACCGGGGTGTGAAGGACGGCGTCGTGGAGCAGGTCGAGCCACGAACCGAGGTCCGACCGGCTTACCTGGCCATCGCGGTGAGCGTCGCGGCGGTCGCACTGATCGTGGTGTCCATCGTGCTCTGAGGGCAGCCAATTCCTGCCGCCTCCCACACGATCGTGCCTTCACCCCGCAGACTGTGGCCTAGGACGGACGGGTACCGCGAGAGGACAGAATCGATGAGTCAACGCAGGCAACGGCAGGTCATGGTCATGGTGACCGCTAGTGCACTTGCCCTGGGGCTGGCAGCCTGCAGTGCAACCGGTGGCCGTAAGGCGCTGGAGGAGCGGGAAAACGCTTCTGTCGGTTCGGCGGGAACTCCCACGATGACCGTAGCGATGGTGACCCATTCGGCGCCTGGCGACACTTTCTGGGACATCGTGCGCAAGGGCTCGGAGGATGCGGCCAAGAAGAGCAACGTCAAACTTGAATACACGGCCGACCCCGAAGGCGGGAAGCAAGCCAATCTCGTACAGCAAGCCATCGACAAGAAGGTCGACGGAATTGCCATCACGCTGGCCAAGCCCGAGGCGATGGCAAGCGTCGTCCGCAAGGCTACGGCGGCGGGTATTCCGGTCGTGGCGATGAACGGTGGCATGGACAAATACGCCGACCTCGGGGTGCTGTCGTTCTTCGGACAAGACGAGCGGGTGGCAGGCGAGGCCGCAGGGAACCGGGCCAAGAAGGAAGGCTCGAAGAAACCCCTCTGCGTGATTCACGAACAAGGCAACGTGGGCCACGAAGAGAGGTGCGCCGGCGTCAAGGCGAAGATTCCCCAGACCCAGATCGTTTACGTCAACGGCAAGTCCTCCTCCTCCATGCAGTCCGGGATCACGTCCAAACTGCAACAGGACAAGTCGATCGACTACGTGATCACCTTGGGTGGCCCTATCGCCCTGGTCGCGGTGAAGGCCAAGAGCGCGGCAGGGAGCAAGAGCAAAATCGTCACCTTCGACACCAGTGCAGACGTCATTGACGGCATCAAGAACAACGACATTCAGTGGGCCGTCGACCAGCAGCCGTACCTGCAGGGCTATCTCGCTGTCGACCAGCTGTGGCTCTACAAGAACAACGGAAACATCGTCGGCGGCGGCAAGCCGGTGCTCACCGGACCCGCGTTCGTGGACACCAAGAACGCGGCGTCGGTGGAGAAGTTCGCGGCGAGCGGTCGGCGATGAGTACGGCCAGCGCCGCCGAGCATCGCGTCACCGAGCGATCACTGGCCATCCGTGTGCTGCGGCGGCCCGAGGTGGGGTCGTTGATCGGCGCGGTGATCGTGGCGATTTTCTTCCTCATCGTGGCGCCAGCGTTCCGCAACCTCGACAACCTAGGAACCGTGCTCTACGGGGCCTCGATGATCGGGATCATGGCAGTTCCGGTCGCGTTATTGATGATTGGCGGCGAGTTCGACCTCTCGACGGGCGTTGCGGTCACGTCCTCGGGCCTGTCGGCAGCACTCCTGGGCTGGTACTTCAACTTCCATGTCTGGGCGGCGGTGTTGCTGGCGCTGTTGGTCTCCCTCGCCGTCGGGGCGTTCAACGGCACGATGCTTAATCGCACTCGATTGCCCTCGTTCCTGGTGACGTTGGGCACCTATTTCATGCTGCAAGGCATCAACCTGGGTATGACCCGTTTGGTCACGGGAAACGTTGCCTCCAACAGCATCAGCGACATGGCCGGATATGACTCGGCGAAGGCCTTCTTCGCCTGGGAGCTCCAGCTCGGGTCGGTGACGATCCGCGCGACGGTCTTGTATTGGTTGTTGCTCACCGCGATCGCGTCGGTCGTGCTGCTCAAGACCCGCTTCGGCAACTGGGTGTTCGCTGTCGGTGGAGATGCCGAAGCGGCCCGTGCCGTGGGCGTACCGGTCAACCGCGTCCGGATCATCCTGTACATGTTTGTGGGGTTCTGCGCGTGGGTCGCAGGTATGCACACACTCTTCCAATTCGGACGCGTGCAATCCGGTGAGGGCATTGGCCTGGAGTTCATCTACATCATCGCCGCGGTCGTCGGCGGATGCTTGCTCACCGGTGGCTATGGCTCAGTGGTCGGGGCCTCGGTCGGCGCGCTGATCTTTGCGATGACCGAACTCGGGATCAATTACGCCGGATGGAACCCGGACTGGTACCGCACCTTCCTCGGCGTCATGTTGGTGTTGGCGACCCTGGCCAATGTGTGGGTCAAGCGGAAGGCGGACGCGCGATGAATGCCCCCAAGGAAGCCACCACAGCGCCGACTCATGAGAGCGGCCCGACGACGTCCATCCTGCAGTTGCGGGACGTGGGCAAGGCCTACGGCAATATCAACGCGTTGGAGGGCATCAACCTGACGGTGCAGCAGGGGGAGGTGACCTGCGTTCTGGGTGACAACGGTGCGGGCAAGTCAACGTTGATCAAGATCATGGCGGGCCTGCATGACTATGACGCGGGTCAGATGCATGTCGGCGGCGAGCTACGGCATTTTGATTCACCGCGCGACTCGCTCGACTCGGGCATCGCGACGGTTTACCAGGATCTTGCGCTCGCTCCACTGATGTCCGTGTGGCGAAACTTCTTCCTCGGCAACGAAATTCGCAAGGGGCCGCTGCGCCTGCTTGACGCGCGGCAGATGGCCAGGATCGCTGGAGAAGAGCTGTCCAAGATGGGCATCGACATCCCGGATTTGGACCGACCAGTGGCCTCGCTGTCCGGAGGCCAGCGCCAGTGTGTGGCGATTGCCCGAGCGATCTACTTCGGCGCCAAGGTGATTATTCTCGACGAGCCCACGGCAGCCCTAGGAGTCAAACAGTCTGGCGTCGTCCTGAAGTACATCGTGAAGGCTCGCGATGCTGGGCTTGGCGTCGTCTTCATCACCCATAACCCGCATCACGCCTTTTTGGTGGGCAACCATTTCGCGGTCCTCAAGCTCGGCCGCTTGGTGCTGGACGAGGAGCGTAAGAACCTTACGCTCGATGAGTTGACATCGCAGATGGCCGGCGGTGACGAGTTGACCGCTTTGACTCACGAGATCCGAGAGATCGACGGCGAACCAGCCTGAAACTCTCGTGAGCCTCCCGTGAGGGCGCGGTGTCGTGAGGCGGCCGTCGCCGTTACGGTGGCGTACGTGCGAAGGAAGTCATCCCAAGTCACGCCGACCGCAGCCGTGGACTCCGCCGAGGCGACGCGGGTCCGGCGCCGCGTGCAGCGTCTGGTCGATATCAGTGCGCGGGTGGGTACCTACCGCGACGGGTTGGACGACGCCTCGCAGAAGCTGTCGGACCACGAGGCCACGATCATTGGCGACCTCGAGCGTTATGGGCTGGATTTGCTGCAGTTGGAGGAACTTCTGCGCGGTGGACATGTCCTGGTCGACGCGCCAGATCTGTATGAAAAATGGCGTTTCCCCAAGTCGCGAGAGCGGTTGTCCAGCCATCACAAGACCATCGACAAGGCCGAATTTCCTGACCTGGGGTTCAAGGGTCCACTGGTCCGCGAGAAGTTGCACGGCCGGACGGCAACCGGGACCTGGGTTCAACTGGAGAAGACGCCAGCGGCGATGGGTCACGGCTTCAAGCTGCCGACCTACCACGACGTGCTCCACCTGTGGGACTTCATCGTCTATCGGGTGACCAAGAGCAACGTGGGGCCATGGGGTCTGTCGAAACAAACCGAGCGTCGGCCGATGTATCTCGCGCCGTCGATGGTTGCCACGGTGCCGGTGCCTGCTCGTGCGCAGGCGGAACTGCTAGGCGCCTTGGAGGCCATCGAAGACGCCGACGATCAGACCTCGGCCGCACCCGACCTGGCTCATAGGTTCCCCGCACCCGAGCGCAAGGACACCTTGGCGGAGCTGCAATTCCTCCCGGGCAACAGAAACGGTCGGGGATTGTTCGGCGCGTCCGAGGTCCACATCAAAGCGGCGCCTCGAACATCGGCGCACGACGCGCTGGACGCTGCACATCGTGTGCTGCCGCAGTGGGAACTTCCCGATGCCGGGACGTATGAGCCGATCACCGTGACGGCCGGTCGGCGTGAAATCAGGACTGTTGTCAGGCGACTGGCTGCCAGCGAGCAGCAGGAGGACACATGACCAACGCTCAGACCGATGAGATCCCGCAAGAGACTCTCGACGCTTTGGTCGAACTCGTCGGCACCGGGCCGGTCCCGCTCGGCGGCTACACCCTGGCAGAGATCGATGCCGTTGGTGGCATCCGGCATTTGCTGGAAGAGCAACCGGCCGACGCGCTCATCGCCGAGGCCGTACGCTCGCTCGCCGCGCGCAACATCATCAGTACAGATGAAGGCTCGGATCAGTTGAAGATTCGTGGCGACCTTGGCATCGCCACAGCCTTCCAGCACCGCTCACGCGTCACGGTTGACGCACGGGTCACTGGATCCGAGCCGGACCGGCCCTGGCGGTTTGTCCTGATGCCGCAACCGGAGGGGATCACCCTGGAGGTGCTGATCGATGCGCTCGGAATCCACTTCTATTCCCTGCGCGAGACGACGGACGCGCTCGATCGGCTTTGGGAGCGGTTGCCGTCGGGTGATCGCGGCGACACATCGAGCCAGGCGGATGAGGTCTTAGCGGCGAGCCCGCGGACGGCCTTGATCAGCGTCAACCGGTGGGATGGGCAGGGAGACTTGGGCACTCACGATGTGGTGCTGGCTCAGGATGACGACACCTGTCACGTCTTCGTGCGTGACCCGGAGTCTCCAAAGAGCCTGGTTGCGGCGGGTCTAGACAACGATGAATGGCGCCAGCTCGTTACTGACAGACTCCCCTGACGATGAGGGTCAGTGCCGCTTCGTACGCCTGATCGGCGTTGCCGATCCGCGCGGGGACAGCCCCGTGTTCAGCCATGGTGGCGTGTGTTTGTTCTTCGAGCGTGAAGCCAATCACGAAGTGCAGCAAGGCATCTCGGGCGGCATGAGCATGCGCTTGGGGGTGATTCGCACTCTCTACGATCTCCACAACCCGTTTGCCCAGGTCGCTCGTGTCAAGCATCGCGGCTCGGCCAGCGCTGACCAGTTCCGCGCCATCGCGTTGCGCGAGAAGGGTGTTGCGCAGGTCGAGGCCAAGGCGGTGCAGTTGCCGGTCCCAGCGCAGCCGGCGGTCCGGCAGGGGAACTTCGGCGAGAAGATCATCGGCGAGTTCGGCCAGGAGCGCCTGCTTATGCGGAACGTGCCAGTAAATCGCACCCGGAGCCACGCCCAGTTCTTTGGCTAGGCGCCGCATCGTCAGGTCGCCGAGTCCAAATTCGCGGACAATGCCCCGCGCCGCGTGCAGGACGTCGCGACGCTGGAGAGGCATGCCGATACTCTACGCAGGTGCTCTCTTGAACGCTGTTCAATTCGGAGCATCTTTTCCTCGTGTTCGCTCAACGTCATTCGGAGTCCTCGTGCCACGTTTCTCGCCCCGCGACCTCGCCCTCGCTGCGATGTTTGCCGCGCTCATCGCGGTACTCGGTATGCCTGGGGGGCTGACCTTTTTCGGCGCCGTACCGATCACGCTGCAGAGCTTCGGCTACATGCTGGCTGGTTGTTTGCTCGGACCGTGGCGTGCTGCCTTGGCGATGGTCATCTTCAACCTGCTCCTCATCGCCGGTATGCCCATTGCCGCAGGTGGGCGGGGCGGCATCGGAGTCCTCGCCGGTGCCAGCGGCGGCTATCTGATCGGCGCGATCTTCGGCATGTTCGTGACCGGGCTACTGGCCCAGCAGGTGCATCGGCGCAAACTCACCGGTGCGGCCCAACTTGCCGGGCTCATGGTGGCGTGTGTCGTCGGCTGCATGGGCGTCGTCTACCTTGTGGGGATTCCGTGGTCAGCGTGGCGCTTGGACTCGGGACTCCTTGGGGTCGCGCAGGCAGCAGTGCAGTTCTTGCCCGGTGACCTTGTCAAGGCTGGCTTGGCGAGTGTTGTCACCGTTGCGGTGGTGCGCGCATACCCACCGATCGTGGCCGACCGCACGACATCGAAAGTCGTTGCGTGATCGAGCTCGACGCGGTCTCCCACCGGCTGGGGGAGCGTGCTGTCCTGCGCGACGTGTCCCTGCAGTTGGACGAGGATCGCATCGGGGTCATCGGAGCCAACGGCTCCGGAAAATCGACCTTGGCCCGTACCTTCAACGCCTTGGTCGTCCCCGATGAGGGGGAGGTCCGGGTCAACGGTCTCGATGTTCGCAAGCGGGCCCGGGACGTACGCCGTCAGGTGGGCTTTATGTTCACCGATGCCGGGTCGCAGATCCTCATGCCCACGGTTGCCGAGGACATTCAGCTGTCATTGCGCGACCTTCCAATGTCTAAGGCGCAGAAGGACGCTCGTAGCCGGGAGGTGCTCGACAGATTTGGCCTGCAGGACCACGCCGATCACCCCGCTCAGTTGTTGAGCGGGGGGCAGAAACAGTTGCTGGCTTTTGCCAGCGTGCTGGTGCGTGACCCGCAGATCCTGGTCTGCGATGAACCCTCCACCTTGCTTGATCTCGCCAATGTGCTGCACTTGCAACACACGCTCGCGGACCTGCCGATGCAGGTCATCCTGCTGACTCACCACCTCGAACTGCTCGATGACTTTGATCGAGTCGTCGTGCTCGACGAAGGCCAGGTCGTGGCCGACGGGAAGCCCGCGCACGCGGTCACCTTCTATCGCGACCTCATGGCATCACGAACATGATCGGCAACTACGTCCCCGGTTCCAGTCTGTTGCACCGCGTCGGCGCAGGCGGCAAGATCCTCGCGACCTTGGCGTTGATGACCGTGCTGGGGATCTATCCGCGATGGTGGCTGGTGACAGCTGCCGTAGCCCTCCTGGTGGTGGCCTACCCCTTGGCGCGACTCCCGTTGCGCGCCTTGGTGCGGACGCTCCGCGTGGTCCTCATTTTCGCGGTGGTCCTCGCTGCCGTTCAGGTCTGGTGGCAAGGTCCGGCCCGCGCGGTGGAGATCGTGGGACAACTCGTGGTGGCCGTACTCGCGGGCAACCTGGTCATGATGACGACCAAGGTCAGCGACATGGTGCGAACCATCTCCGTCGTGGCGGTTCCGCTGCAGCGGTGGGGAGTCCGGCGCGACCAGGTTGAGCTGGTCCTCTCGCTGACAATCGGCTGCATTCCGCGGGTGGCGCGAGCGATGACCACCGCCCGGGAAGCCGCCCGCGCTCGCGGGGTCAAACCTCGCCTTCGGGTGATCGTGCCGAGCGTCGTGGTCGCCCTCGTCCGGGAGGCGGATCAGATCGGCGAGGCGATCGTGGCGCGCGGCCTCTGACCGCCGGTGCGATGATCGACCCATGGTTGTCGCCCGATCCCTGATCCTGTTTGGCCTCGCTGCCGTCGCCGAGATCGGTGGGGCCTGGTTGGTATGGCAAGGGGTGCGTGAGCATCGCGGCTGGCTGTGGATCGGCGTGGGCGTGATTGCGCTCGGGATCTATGGATTCGTCGCAACACTCCAACCAGATGCCAACTTCGGACGGATCCTCGCGGCGTACGGCGGTGTCTTTGTTGCGGGTTCGCTGATGTGGGGCATGGCCGTGGACGGTTTCAAGCCAGACCGCTATGACGTCATCGGCGCCTTGATCTGCCTGGTCGGCGTCGCCGTCATCATGTATGCCCCACGGCCTGGCTAGATCGCCGTGAGTTGGCCCATGGCCGAACGCACCGCGGCTAGTCGGCGGCGCGCCTCGAGCCGTGCCGCCGTGAGGTCTTCGCCAACCTCCACGACCGCTTCCAGGTAGACCTTTAGCTTGGGTTCGGTGCCGCTGGGTCGAGCGATGATGCGGGAACCATCGGCGAGGTACCAGCGCATGCCCTCGGTCGGAGGGAGCCCGCCGTCGCCGAGCGCGAGGTCATCGGTCCGGTTAATGGCTTGCCCGGCAAGGGTGGTCGGCATCTGCGAGCGCAGCCGTTCCATGATGCGCCCGATCAAGGAGAGATCTTCGACACGCACCGAGAACGCATCAGTGGCGTGCACGCCGTGGTCGCGGGCGATGTCGTCGAGAACGTCCAACAGTGTGCGACCTGAGGCCTTCAATCGAGCGGCCATGGCGGCGATCAGCAAAGCGGCGCTGATGCCGTCCTTGTCGCGGACCAGATCCGGCGCCACGCAATATCCCAGTGCTTCTTCGTACCCGTAGGCCAATCCTGGGACGCGACTGATCCATTTAAAGCCAGTCAAGGTTTCTTCGTGGCGCAGGCCTGCCGCGGCTGCCATGGCGCCAAGCACCTGTGAGGAGACAATGGAGCAGGCGAGCACGCTGTCCGGCGGGGTGTCTCCGGCGCTCAGTCGGGCGATCACTTCGTGGCCGAGCAGCGCGCCAACTTCGTCCCCGCGCAACATGCGCCAGCCGCTGCCAGGGTCATCGACCGCCACCGCGCAACGATCGGCGTCGGGATCATTGGCAATCACCAGGTCCGGCTTGGTCGTGCGCGCTAGGTCGAGCGCTGCGTCAATCGCGCCGGGCTCCTCGGGGTTGGGAAAGGAGACTGTCGGGAACTCCGGATCCGGATCTGCTTGGCTTGGAACCCCTCGTGGCGCAGGGAATCCCGCGCGATGGAATGCTTCCTGCACCGTGTCGTGACCCACGCCGTGGAGAGAGGTATGAACGATGTTGACGTCCCGCGGGGCGTCGGCTGGCACGACCGAGGCGACAGCCTCCACGTAGGCATCGGTGAGGTCGTCCCCCAGTGTCTGCCAACCATCGTCAGCGATACGAACGGAGGCCGCCGTGGGGAATCGCTCGATCGCGGCGGCGATCTGGGAGTCAGTCGGAGAGACGATCTGTGATCCGTCCCCGAGGTACACCTTGTAGCCGTTGTCCTGCGGCGGGTTGTGCGACGCGGTCACCATGACTCCGGCATCGCAGCCGAGGTGGCGAATAGCGAACGCCAGCACGGGAGTTGGCAGTGGCCTTGGTAGCACCACGGCGCGGCCACCCGCAGCGACCACGACGCCCGCGGTGTCGCGCGCGAAGACATCCGAGTTGTGGCGTGCGTCGAACCCGATCACGACGCTCACGTCGCTTCGCCCCAGTGATTCCTGAAGGTAGGCGGTCAGTCCAGCGGCGGCACGGCGTACGACGACCCGGTTCATGCGGTGTGGGCCAGCACCGAGGGCGCCTCGCAACCCGGCGGTTCCGAATTCCAGCATGCCTTGGAAGCGGTCCTGCAGATCCGCAACGGCGCGCGCATCACCCGACTCGGCCGCGGTCAGGACCGAATCCAACTCAGCGCGGGTCTGGGGGTCCGGGTCATCGGCCAGCCAGGCGCGCGCGGCGGCGAAAACGTCCATCAGATCTTCGCCACCACCGCGGCCAGCAAGGTGCCGCAGCGCTCGGCGGCCGCCTGGCCAGCGTCGATCACCTCTTGGTGAGAGAGCGGTGCGTCAGAGATTCCGGCCGCCAGATTGGTCATGAGCGACAGGCCCAAGATGTCCATGCCCGCCTGCCGCGCGGCGATGGCCTCCAGAGTGGTGGACATGCCGACCAGATCGCCCCCGAGCGTCTTCACCATCTGCACCTCCGCGGGTGTCTCGTAGTGCGGTCCGGGGAGCTGCACGTAGACCCCCTCGTCCAGATCCGGGTCCACGGTCTTGGCTAGTTCGCGTAGCCGCGGGGTGTAGAGGTCGGTGAGGTCAATGAACGTGGCGCCCTCAAGGGGCGAGACCGCGGTGAGGTTGAGGTGGTCTCGGATGAGGACCGGAGTGCCGGGCGTCCACGCCGGATTGAGTCCTCCTGCGCCGTTGGTGAGCACGATCGTCGAGCAGCCAGCGGCGGCGGCGGTGCGTACCCCATGCACGACGGCACGAATGCCCTTGCCTTCGTAGTAATGAGTGCGCGTTCCGAAGACGAGGGCGCGCCGGTCGGTATCGCCGATCCGAATCGATCGCATGACACCCGAGTGACCTTCGACGGCAGCCTTGCCAAAGCCGGGCACGTCGGCATTGTCGATCTCCTCGACGGTCTCACCGATGAGATCGGCGCTCTGATTCCAGCCGGATCCAAGGACGAGCGCGACGTCGTGCTTCGCGGTGCCGGTGCGATTCGCGATGACCTCAGCAGCGGCCTTGGCAACATCGAATGGGTCGGTCTGGGGGTCGGCGAAAACGCCCGAATGGGTACTCACCAGACACACCGTAGTCACCAGAATGGTTGGATGGGACCCGTGAGTTCCCGCAAGCAGTCCATCGTGTTCATCGGCGGAGGGCCCGGCGGCTACGAATCCGCACTGGTCGCGGCCCAACTCGGCGCAGATGTCACGGTGGTTGACCGTGATGGTCTCGGCGGGGCTGCGGTCCTGACGGACTGCGTCCCGAGCAAGGCGCTCATCGCGACCTCCGACTTCATGAGCCGCTTCAAGGCGGCGGGCCGCCTGGGCGTCGGGTTCGAGGGGACCGGCGATGACCAGCACGCGGAGGCCCACCTCAGCGCGGTTAACCGGCGCATTCTCACGTTGGCCAAGGCCCAGAGCCGGGACATCCAAGCCCAGGTAGAGAGTGTCGGTGGCCGGGTCATCCAAGGGACGGGGCGGATCAGTGGTCCACGTGAGGTTGAGGTCACTCCCGACGATGGGGAGGCCCGGACGCTGAAGGCCGACATGGTGCTGGTCTCGGTGGGCTGTACGCCGCGTGTGTTGCCTAGCGCCATGCCCGACGGCGAGCGCATTCTGACCTGGCAGCAAATCTATGACCTGCAAGAACTTCCCGAGCACCTGATCGTGGTCGGGTCCGGTGTCACCGGCGCCGAATTGGCACATGCCTACCTCGGCCTGGGATGCGAGGTGACGTTGGTGTCATCGCGCGACCGGGTCCTCCCGGGTGAGGACGCCGATGCGGCAACCGTGATCGAGAACGTCTTCCGTCGCCGCGGTATGAAGGTGCTCAATCGCTCCCGAGCCTCCGGCGCGCGGCGCGATGGCGACGGTGTCGTGGTCAGCCTGGAAGATGGCCGTGAGGTGCACGGTTCCCATGTGCTCTTGGCTGTCGGTGGCATACCGCAGACGTCGGGACTGGGACTGGAAGAGGCCGGTGTTGAGGTCAACGATGGCGGCTACATCCAGGTCGATCGGGTGTCTCGGACGGCCGCGCCCGGAATTTACGCGGCGGGGGACTGCACCGGAATCTTGCCGCTGGCATCCGTGGCAGCCATGCAGGGGCGTACCGCCGTTGCGCACTTCCTTGGCGACCACGTGGCACCGCTGAACCTGCGGGGCGTCTGCGCCAACATCTTCACCGACCCCGAGATCGCGACGGTCGGCTACTCACAGGCCGATATCGAGAGCGGAAAGGCCGACGGCCGGATCGTCACCCTGCCGCTGTCGACTAACCCGCGCGCCAAGATGCGCAACATCAATGATGGTTTCGTCAAACTCTTCGCTCGACCTGGCAGCAATACCGTGATCGGAGGCGTCGTGGTGGCCCCGCAAGCCTCGGAGATGATTTATCCGATCGGGGTCGCGGTACAGAACCGGCTCACGGCCGAGCAACTTGCCAGCACCTTCTCGGTGTATCCGTCGATGAGCGGGTCGATCGGTGAGGCAGCACGCCGCTTGCACTCGCTCGAAAGCTGAACCCCCACAGCCGATCTCACCCACCGACTACTGCGAGTCGCGCTCATCCCGATGCCGGGCGGGATCTACCTGCTCAGGCAGCAATCCGGCTCGTCGCCACGCTTCGTGGCGCTGCTGACGCAGTCGTGGCCGCAGTTTCACGAAGGCGACGATCATCAGCACGATCAGGATGAGTATCGCGACCTTCATCATGGGGTGAAGGGTACGCCGGGTCGGACGCGGTGGCTGATGGCGATGGACTCAACGAGCTGATCACAGGTGGGATGACTACTGTGAGCCGCAGATTCTGACCGACTCCGAGGAGAACCAATGGCACTCAGCAAGTGGATCAACAAGGCCAAGGCCTACGCGCAACAGAACCCCGACAAGGCCAAGCAGGCGATCGACAAGATCGGCACCACGGTCGACAAACAGACCGGTGGCAAGTACCGCGACAAGATCAACAAGGCCAGCGACTCCGTCGGCGGCGCGCTGGGTGTCGACAAGCAGCCGGGTCAGGTCGACGGTCAGCAGCAGGCGCCGAAGCAGGATGGCGGGCAGCAGCCCAAGCAGGATGGCGGGCAGCAGCCGCCGCAGCAGGGCAGCGGAAGCACCCCTCCGGGTCAGTAGTTGGCGGTCAGGCGCCGGAGATCTGCGCGATCACGGCGCCTGCGCTGACGGTCTCTCCGACGGCCAGGGACAAACCCTCGACCACCCCGTCCTTGTGCGAGGTGATGGGCTGTTCCATCTTCATGGCTTCCATGACCACCACGGTGTCGCCCGCTTTGACGGTGGCCCCGTTCTCGACCGCGAGCTTGACGATGGTGCCTTGCATGGGCGCAGTGAGCGAGTCGCCTGAGGCGGCCGCCGTGCCGCCTGCGGCACGCGAGCGCTTGGGCGCCTTCTTGCGTGCCGGCGCGGCGCCGCCACCAAGTTGGAGGTCGCCAGGCAGGGAAACCTCGAGGCGTTTTCCGCTCACCTCGACCACGATGCTCTGCCGCGGTGCTGGGGTTTCGACCTGACCAGGAGCGCCGGCGTACGGCTCGATCTGGTTGTCGAACTCGGTTTCAATCCAGCGGGTATGAATGCTGAACGGAGTCTGGGAGTCGCTCGGGGCGAACGCCGGATCAGCCACGACGGCACGGTGGAACGGCGTGACCGTGGGCATGCCGTCAATCTCCAGTTCGGCGAGAGCCCGCCGCGCGCGCTCTAGTGCCTGCTGGCGGGTCGAACCCGTCACGATGAGTTTGGCAATCATCGAATCGAAGGCGCCCGCAACGGTGTCGCCTTCCACGATGCCCGCGTCCCAGCGGATGCCTGGCCCCTGCGGAACAACCATGCGGGTGACGGTTCCGGGCGCAGGGAGGAAGTTTCGACCGGCATCTTCGCCGTTGATGCGGAACTCCAACGAGTGACCGGAGGGGGCCGGGTCGTCGTAGCCCAGGGCCTCACCGGCCGCGATGCGCAACTGCTCGCGCACCAGGTCGATGCCGGTGACTTCTTCGGAGACAGGATGCTCGACCTGCAGGCGGGTGTTGACCTCAAGGAAGGAGATGTGACCGTCTTGCGCGACGAGGTACTCGCATGTTCCGGCGCCTACATAACCGGCCGCGGTCAGGATCGCCTTTGAGGCGCGTACCAACTCGGCATGTTGGTCGTCGGTGAGGTACGGCGCGGGGGCCTCTTCGACGAGCTTCTGATTGCGTCGCTGCAAGGAACAGTCCCGGGTCGAGACGACGACGACGTTGCCGTGGCTGTCGGCCAAGCACTGGGTCTCCACGTGCCGCGGCTTGTCCAAGAACCGTTCGACAAAGCACTCGCCGCGCCCAAACGCGGTGACGGCCTCGCGGACTGCGGAATCGAACAGTTCGGGGATTTCTTCGAGGGTGCGGGCCACCTTGAGACCGCGCCCGCCGCCCCCGTATGCAGCCTTGATGGCCACGGGGAGACCATGCTCCTGGGCGAACGCGAGAACCTCGTCGGGCCCCGCGACCGGGTCCTTCGTTCCGGGTACGAGCGGCGCCTGAGCCGCCAGCGCGATGTGCCGCGCCTTGACCTTGTCGCCCAGCGAGTCGATGGCTGCGGGGCCGGGGCCGATCCACGTCAGGCCGGCATCGATCACCCGCTGCGCGAACTCTGCGTTCTCGGCCAGGAAGCCGTAGCCCGGGTGCACAGCGTCGGCGCCAGACTGTTGCGCGACCTCAATCAACTTGTCCTGCAATAGGTAGCTGTCTGCGGGTGTCGTGCCGCCGAGGGAGTACGCCTCGTCGGCGACGCGTACGTGCAAGGCGTCGCGGTCGGGGTCGGCGTACACCGCGACCGAGCCGACGCCGTGGTCAGCGCAGGCACGAGCGATGCGGACCGCGATCTCTCCGCGGTTGGCGATGAGGACTTTGCGCAGCGATGGCATGGCTCGCACTCTAACGGCCTCGAGGAGACATAGGTCATACGCCTTGGGGCGGATTGCGATGGTGGTTGTGGGCATAACGAGCGGGCGTTGTTGGTTGCGCGAGGTATGGCTGAAACGAACACGAATGTCCCACTTGTTGACCTCCGTACGGGATCGGGCACCACGCCCTTGCCGCAGTTGGGTTTTGGTGTCTGGCAGGTGCCTGACGAAGGTGCCTCAGACGCGGTACAGGCCGCCCTGACCGCCGGATATCGCAGCATCGACACCGCAGCCATCTACGGCAATGAGGCAGGAGTCGGTGCCGCTCTGGCCGCAACCGACGTGCCACGCGATGAGATTTTCCTGACCACCAAGGTGTGGAACGACAACCAGGGCCGCGAGAAGACTCTCGCCGCCATGGAGACCTCACTGGAAAAGCTCGGCCTTGACCAGGTCGACCTCTACCTCATCCACTGGCCCACCCCCGCCCACGACACCTACGTCGAGACCTGGAAGGCGCTCCTTGAGTTGCGCGACGCAGGCAAGGCTCGCGCGGTCGGCGTCTGTAACTTCGAACCGGAGCACCTGCAGCGCCTGCTCGATGAGACCGGCGAACTTCCGGCGATCAACCAGATCGAGCTGCACCCGCGGTTGCAGCAGCGTGAGCTGCGCGAGTTCCACGCCAAGCACGAAATCCTCACCGAGGCTTGGAGCCCGCTCGGCCAGGGTGGCGACATCCTCAAGGACCCGGTGATCGTCGAGATCGCCGAGCGCGTGGGTCGTACCCCTGCCCAGGTGATCCTGCGGTGGCACCTGCAGATCGGCAACGTCGTCATCCCCAAGTCGGTGACCCCGTCCCGCATTGCGGAGAACTTCGACGTGTTCGACTTTGAGTTGACCGACGCCGACCTCGCAGCGATCGAGCAGTTGGACAGTGGCGACCGCCTCGGCCCGAACCCGAACGAGATGAACTGACGCTCACAGTCCGTCGATAGACCATCGAGTCGGGACGAAATGCTGGTGTTGGACTCTCCACACCGGTGTTTTGTCCCGACTCGATGTATGCGGAGCGTGCGTCGACCTCCCGCCACGGTGAGGCGGGCGCTGCCGCCGCTCGCCTAGTCTTGGTCGAGCAGTCGGAAGGAGAACCGGGCGTGGGCGAGGTCTTTGCAGGTCGCTATGAGCTGATCGACATGATCGGCGAAGGCGGTATGGGCGCGGTCTGGCGGGTGCGGGACCTCAAGCGGGACCGCATCGTGGCGGCCAAGGTTTTGCGTCAGTCGGATGCGGGGTCGCTGCTGCGGTTCATGCGCGAGCAGGGTGTGCGCATCCATCACCCGCATGTTGTGACGCCGCTCGGCTGGGCGGGCGAAGACGATCAGGTGTTGTTCACGATGCCGATCGTCGAGGGCGGCTCGGTCGCGGATCTCCTCAAGACGTCCGTCGTGCTGCCGCCGCGCTATGGGGCCGAGATCTTGCGTCAACTCCTGTCGGCGCTCGATGCCGTCCACAGCGCTGGAGTCGTGCACCGCGATATCAAACCTGCCAACCTCTTGCTGGATGCAACGGGCACCCAGAAGCCTCGCCTGTGGTTAACCGACTTTGGGGTGGCGCTTCCCGTCAACGAGCCCCGACTTACCGCCGTGTCCATGGTGATGGGTACGCCGGGCTACCTCGCGCCGGAGCAGTTGCGGGGTGCTGAACCCGACCCGACCGCCGATCTGTATGCCGCCGGGATGGTCGGCTTGCAACTCGCCACCGGGCATCGTCCGCGTCCGCAGATGCGTACCGAGCGACTCGATTTGCCGCCTGCGCCGCGCGACGTGCCGCGGCCGCTATGGGACCTGCTCATCCGACTCGCGGACCCTGACCCGTCGGGCCGCCCGGCCTCAGCACGCGCTGCCTTGCAGGAGTTGGACGATCCGAACCTGACCTGGCAGGACCAGCAGGCGGTGAACATCTCGCGGCGCATGCCCGACTTGACCGGAGTCTCCGAGGGTGAGTTCCTGCGGCCGGGTGAGGGCGACGGCACGACGCCGCAGTCCTCGGCATCCACAACGGTGTCCCCTCAGGCGGCCACGACTCATCAACCGGTGGGGGCCGCGTCCACCTCGGGAAAGGGCCGACTGCTGGCGCTGGTTGCCGCAGGAGTGATCGCGGTCGGTGCACTCGGTGCGACGTGGTGGCCGCGGTCCGGCGAGAGCCCCGCGCCAGATGTGGCCCAGCAAGGCGGCACGTGTGGTTGGTGGGACGCGGGCGCGACCGCGCGGGACGCCGACGGCACCTCGTTGCGCTGCCGTGCCGAGGGCAGCACCTTCACCTGGCAGGAGTGAGCTCCCCGGCCGATGTCCGATGTGCAGGTCTGACGTTACGGTGGAGGCGTTGATTCACGTCCGGGTCACGACTCAAGCCCCACAGGAGGACGCTCATGTCCATGTACCGCATCGTCAACCCCGCCACCGGCGAGCTCGTCGAGGAGTTTCCCACCGCGACCGATGACCAGATCGTTGACGCCCAGCAGCGCAACCACCAGGCCTTTGCCGAGTGGGCCGCGCGGTCGGTGACGGAACGCGCCGGGGTTCTGACAGCGGTGGCGGACGCCTATGCCGAGCGTGCGGACGAGCTGGCCGAGATCATCAATCTCGAGATGGGCAAGGCGGTCCCCGAGGCCAAGGGTGAGATCAAACTCTCGGAGATGATCTACCGCTACTTCGCCGACCACGCCGAGACCTTCCTCGAGGACGAGCCGCTGCGCGGCACCGAAGGTGAAGACAAGGCGTGGATCCGCCGCAAGCCGGTGGGTTCGATCTTGGGCATCATGCCGTGGAATTTCCCCTACTACCAGGTGGCGCGGTTCGCGGCGCCCAACCTGGCGCTCGGCAACACCATCCTGCTCAAGCACGCCCCGCAGGACCCGAAGTCGGCCGCGGTCATGGAGGAGATCTTCCACGCGGCCGGCGTACCGGTTGACGCCTACATCAACATCTATGCGACCAACGAACAGGTCTCCGACGTCATCCTGCCGTCGCCGCTGAACCAGGGTGTGTCGGTCACCGGGTCCGAGCGCGCTGGGTCTGCGGTGGCCCAGGCCGCCGGCAAGAACCTCAAGAAGGTTGTGCTCGAGCTTGGCGGCTCGGACCCGTACATCCTGCTCGACACCGAAGACGTCAAGAAGACGGCGAAGGTGTTCTTCCGGTCGCGGATGGGCAACGTGGGGCAGGCCTGCAACAGCCCGAAGCGGATGATCGTGATGGACGACGTCTACGACGACTTCGCCGCAGAGTTGACTGACTTGGTCAAGGCGGCCACCCCGAGCGACCCGACCGCCGAAGGCGCAGCCCTCTCGCCGCTGTCGTCGATCGAGGCGCGGGACCGCTTCCTCGACCAGGTTGACGCGGTCGCGGCTGATGGCGCCAAGGTGCTTGCAGGTGGGCAGCGGTATGACAGCGCGAGCGCTCACGTACAGCCGGTCGTGTTCGAGGGCGTCGAGCCAGGAAAGCGCGGCTATCACGAAGAGCTCTTCGGTCCGGCGTTCATGCTCTTCCGCGCTTCGAGCGAAGACGAGGCGATCAAGATCGCCAACGACACCCCGTTCGGGCTGGGCTCGGCGGTGTTCTCCAGCGACATCGAGCGCGCTGAGCGTGTCGGATCGCAGATCGAGGCCGGCATGGTGTTCCTCAATGCGCCCGAGAGCTCGCGAGAGTTCTTGCCCTTCGGTGGCGTGAAGCGCTCCGGTGTGGGGCGTGAGCTCGGCCCGCTGGCCATGGATGAGTTCGTGAACAAGCAGATGGTGTTCAAGAAGGGCTGACCGTCCGCCGCCCCCATAGGCACATCGGGCTCGAGGTCGACACCGACCTCGGGCCCGATCTGTGTCTGTCAGGCCTGGCCGCGCCGGAACCACACCACGACTACACCGAGACCAGCCAGGACGATCAGAGTCACCCCGACCTTGAGCACAAGACCGAGGACGCTGCCCGAGTTCTGGCCCTCCCCGCTGATCTGACCGACCGGCGGAGCCCCGACCTGCTGACCGTCGGAGGTGAAGCTTGGCCCGGCGGTCGCCTGGCCTTCGGTGCGGACGGTCAGCAGCGTCGGCATCGGCTTCGGGTTCTCCGGGAGCTTGCCGTCGGCGACAGAGCTCGGCGCCACCCGCAGGGAGACGACGTACCACCCGGGCTGGGTCGTCCAGACAGCGTTCTCCAGGGCAGTGTCGGTGATGGCGGCGTCGCGGTTAGCCCACCGCACCGGTGCGGTGAACGCCGAGAGCTGCTTCGGGTCGGACTCGCTGGTGCTGGAGACATAGGCCGTGGTTTTCTCGCCAAGCCCGACCGACACACCTTGTGGGCTGACAATGTCGAGGTCGACGTTGAGGTCGACCGGTGGCTGGTATCCGGTGCCGTTGGCGGGGACCTGCGCGGCCACGTCGAGTCGCTGGCCCCAGCCGACGTGCACCTTATAGAACGCACGTGCTCCTGGGACGACCTCGACCTTGGTCCCGGTGTCACCAGACAGGGGTGCCGCGGTGTGCGGGGTGGTCCCGGCCGCAACGTCTTTGTCGTCCTTGACCGGCAGCGGCCTGGCCTTGAGGTCGGACTCCTTGACGGCAGGCCCGAGGTCGCCCTCGGCCTTGGGCTCGCGGCTGTAGGTCAGTTCGACCTTGAGCGGTTCGGACGCTGTGGTCTCATCGTCCGATCCACGAGAGATCTGCAGCAGCAGGTCCTCGGCGGTGCCGCACGAGGCGTTGGTGGGCGGGTAATCGACGCGCTCGCTCTCCTTGCCTTCGAGGACCACCGCTGGGCTTAGACCATCGCCCGGGTTGCTTGCCGTCGCGGAGTCGGAGTCACAGGAGGTCTCGCCGTCGGGAAGCATCAGGTCGAAGGTGAGCGCGTCGCCGACCTTTGGTCCGGAGATGGCATACCCGGTCAAGACGACGCTCTCGCCGAGGGCCCGCGACAGGCGCAGGTAGCGAGCGTCGGTGTCAGCGGGGACCGAGAAGCGGTACTGGCCTGGTTCGATCTTCTCGCCGGACCCGGCTGCCGTCTGCGGCTTAACCTCGGGGGCCTCCGGGCCGGGACCGGCACTCGCCGCGCTGACGCTGACGAGCGTGAGAGCGCAGGCCGCGGCTAGTGCACGGATCTTCACAGGTACTCCTTGGCGGGCGAGGTTCTCCGAGCAGCCACGATACGGCGTACCCGCTACAGGCTGGCGCTGGTGCGGGTGGCCTGGCGGTTCACGCAGCGTCTCGCTCGTTAGACCGCGAGCGTGCGGCCGACGAAGGTACGCAACTGCTCTACGTTTCGGCATTCGTGCATGTCGACGATGCCCGAATACTGCCCTGCAATGGAGTCGCCGGTGTCCCAGGATCGGACCGGTTCCGGATTGAGCCACACCACCTGGCGCGCCTGGTCACGGATGGCTTGCAATGCTGAGTGCCGCGGCAACCCGTAGTTTGACCGCGCATCGCCCAGGATCAGCACCGTCGTCCGTGGGCCGACGGCGTCAAGGTGCCGTTCGGTAAAACTATCTAGGGCTTGCCCATAGGAACTGCCGGCGCCCCAGCCCAAGACCTTGCGGGTACGCAGCGCCGTCGTCACCACGTCGTCGGCGAGTCGGTCGGCATCCAGGACCAGGTCGGTGATCTCGTCGGTCGTGCTGACGAAGGCAAAGACTCGGAGGCGCCGGAACTGGGTAGACAGCGCCTGCATGAGTGCCATGGTGAATGCGGAGAATCCCGCGACCGAGCCGCTGATGTCGCACAGGAGAACCAGGTCTGGGCGGTGTGGGCGGCGGTGCGCATAGGCCGGGTCGATCGGTATGCCGCCGGTGGAGAGCGACCGACGCAGCGTCTTTCGGACGTCGACCTGGCCGCGGCTTTGTGCACGTCGGCGGGAGCTAAGCCGAGCGGCGAGTCGCTTGGCCAACGGGTGGATCGTGGCGCGCAACTCTTCAAGGTCCTTGCTGCCCGAAGAGAGGAAGTCACGGGTCTCCACGGAATTCCGGACCGCATAGTCGGCGATCCGCTCGGTACCGCGGACCTCGGCATTGCGACGTCGCGCCTCGGCCTCTACGCTTCGCCTGAATTCGGCTATAGCAGAACGCAATTCGTCGCGTTCGAAGCGGTCTTCAAAGCGGGGAGAGCCTGAGCCTCCGCCCGATCCCTCAGAACCCCCACCGGACGTGCTCGTGGCACCTCCTTCGCCGTCACCCACGAGGCTGCCCGGAGACCTGCGTTCCAGGGCGTCAGCGATGGCGGTCTGGGGCGCAAGGCGATCCAGCGCCTGCGCGGCCGACCAGCCCGGTTGACGATCCAGCGCGCCGAGGCGTTCAAGCGTCAAGGCGGCGAGCCTATCGAGTGCTTCAGCGTCATGGCGGGCCAGCGCGTCGGCGAGAAGATCGCGAAGCGCGGTGGAGACGTCTCGCTCGTCTCCCTCCGGCAACTCAGGCTGATGGTCTGTACGGGCGCCCAGCGCCGCCGGAAAATAGAGGTCGAAGACCTGGTCGAACACGGCGCGTTCGCCGGAGCGGCGAAGGAGAGCGCTGGCCAGACCGGTGCGCAACCGTTCCCGATCATCCAGCCCGAGGACTCGTACCGCGCGGCCAGCATCCGCAATGTCTGACGTCCCGACGGCGAGGCCGTGCCGACGCAACGCCGCCGACATCGCGACGAGGCGTTCGGTGAGCCCAGTTTCAGGCAAGGACGCGGTCCAGGTCGAGATCCGCGATCACCGTGCTGACGTCTCGTTGGTGCTTCAGGACCACGCCGAGGCTCGATTTGACCGTCTCAGCATCGAGCTCGGAGGCGCCGAGCGCCAGGAGAGTGCGAGCCCAGTCGACCGTCTCGGCGACCGATGGTGATTTGCGCAGGTTCATGTCGCGCAAGGCTCCTACGACGCGAACGATGGAGGCGGTCATGGTCTCGGCGAGGTCGGGCACCTGAAGCTGGACGATCTTTCGCTCCAGGTCGGGGGTGGGGTAGTCGACGTGCAGGAAAAGGCAGCGACGCCGCAGGGCTTCAGAGAGCTCACGGGTGGCATTTGAGGTGAGAACGACCAGAGGGTGCGTTCGCGCGGTGACCGTTCCCAACTCAGGGACGGTCACCTGGAAGTCGGAGAGAATCTCCAGGAGTAGCCCTTCCATCTCCTCGTCGGCTTTGTCCAATTCGTCGACGAGAAGCACGACGGGCTGCTCGCTTTGGATCGCTGCGAGGAGCGGGCGAGGGAGGAGAAACTCCTCGCTGAAGATGTCCGAACGCACACTGTCCCAACTAGATTCGCGCTCAGCAGTGATGCGCAGGAGTTGCTTGGCGTGATTCCACTCGTAGAGCGCCCGAGATTCGTCAACGCCCTCGTAGCACTGCAATCGGACCAGGTCGCGGCCGGTCGCGCGGGCGAGCGCCTTGGCGAGTTCGGTCTTTCCGACCCCAGCAGGGCCTTCAACCAGGAGCGGTTTGCCCAGGGTTGAGGCCAGATAGACGGTGGTCGCGATGGCATCGGAGGCGAGGTAGTCGGACGCGGCCAACCCATTCCGGGTCGAGTCGACGGAGCTGAATGGGGTGCTCATACCCTCATCCTGCCGTGTGCCGGGGATCAGCCCTGACTCAGGCGCTCAATGAGCGCGGTGAGACCCGCCGGGCCTGCTGCGGAACGAGCGATGAGGAAGCCAGCAATGCCCACGATCCAGGCCGTGGTGTCCGCGCCGTTCTTCTCCATCCACGCAGCGATGCGACGAAGCACTGGTTCGATCATCGACCGCGCGCCAAGCCGGACTGCGAGCAGAGCCAGGGCGGGAAGCACCATGACAAGGCAGTACGCCGCGAGTAGCGCGAGCTGCGTTGGCGTCGCAAGGTCCGCCGTCGCCAGGAGTCCGATCGCCGCGAGATAGGGCAGCATCGTCGCCGCCTCCAGAACGCCCGCGACCAGTGCCAACCCCACCAGGCCCCACGGCCCAGACTCATCGGCCATGATCCGGTCCTGCCCACGAGTCAATCGTCCGGGCCCGGCCGTGTCCCGCTTTCCCATGAAGAACGAGCCGATGAGCATGGCCAGCCCGACGACCAGCAGGATGCGTGCCCCGACGGGGGTTGCGGCTGCCGAGCTGAGGTCGCCCAGCCAGGCACGTCCGCCGAACAGGAGAACAGTTCCGAGGGCGAGGTAGAACGTGGCGATGGTGCCGAGGTAGAGCAGATAGCGCGCGACGCATACCCCGTGAGGGCGCAACAAGAACAACACCGGCAGCAGCAGCGTGCCGATGCTCGTCGAGTCCACGATCGCTAGCACCACCAGGGGGCCAATAAGGGTCATTCCTGAAGCGCATCATGTGGGTACGCGGGTGCGCGTCCGCGAAACGAGTGAGACATGAGCGCACATGTCATTCCAATGGATGACCTACTCACCGCCGCGTGGAGAGAGAATGAGGCCATGGCGGTAGCCCACCCAGACCAGCGAGTAGCGCGTCGTGATGCGCTGACGGCGGGCGCGATCCTGATCGCGGGCCTGGCTGCGATCGCGGTGGGCATCACCGGGGACGTCGCGGTGCTCGGCGCAGCGTCACCGTGGTGGCACGCGATTCCCCTGATCGTGGGCGTCCTCGCGATCGCGGCGCAGCGTCGATGGCCTCGGGTTGCGCTCGCGGTGGGCGTGGCCTGTCTTGGCGTCGACGGCTTGAGCGGTTGGAGCCTCGGGACAGCCTTAGTGGCGTGGGAGGTGCTCTACACCGCGTCGTTGAGGTTCCCGTGGACATGGGTGAATCGACTGCGCCGAGGCGCGATCATCCTGGCCCTAGGTATCACCGTCGCGGTGGCCATCGTGACCCAGGATGTGCGCACGGTCGCCAATGTGGGAGTGGTGGTGTTCGCGGTCCTTGGAACACCGATCTGGTGGGGCGTTGACGTCCGGCGGCAAGCTGATATCGCCACGATGGTTGAGGAGAGAGCCGACCATGAACGCGACGAAGCGGTCCGCGCGGAGCGCGGGAGAATGGCTCGCGACCTCCATGACGCGGTCGCTGGTGACCTGTCCTCGATCTCGTTGCACGCCGAGGCGGCTTTGCGGCAGACCGCACCGGAAGATGCGACATATGAGTCTCTCGCCACGATCCGGCGGTCAGGGGTCCGCGCGATGGGCGAGCTCAGCACCATGATCAGCTTGCTGCGGCGCGACGCGGCCGATGACGTGGTTTCGGCTCCAGGCCTCGACGAACTGGGGAGCCTGGTCGATCATGCGCAAGCTTCTGGCCTACGGGTGCGGGTGAGTCGACATGGCGAGACCCCACTTCCATTGGCCGTCGATCACGCGGCATACCGCATCGTGCAGGAATCTCTGACCAATGCCGTACGCCATGGCGGCCCCGGCGAAGTCGACCTGCGATATGTGGCTGGTCGCGATCTCGAAGTCGAAGTTCTAAGCCCCACGACCCGTGCCGACGCAACGCGCGGGAGCGGATTGGGCCTGGTGACCATGCGCGAGCGGGCAGAGGGCCTTGGTGGTTCTTTCGAGTGCGGCGAGCATCATGGTCGGTGGCGGGTCTACGCGCGAATGCCTCTGCAATCATGATGGATTCACCAGTTCGGGTGCTCATTGCCGACGACCATGAAGCCATCCGCGCGGGACTGCGAGCGATCCTCAGCGCGGAGCCTGACATCGAGATCGTGGGCGAGGCGGCGGACGGCGAGGCGTGCGTACTCAATGCCCGAGCGTTGCGTCCCGATGTGGTGCTCATGGACGTACGCATGCCGCGTCTGGACGGCATTGCTGCCACAGAGCAGATCGTGCGGGAATCACTCGCGCAGGTCCTGGTGCTGACAACCTTCGGTCTGGACGAGTACGTCACCGGCGCGATCGTGGCGGGTGCCGCTGGCTATCTGCTCAAGACGACGGACGGGCCGAGTCTGATCGACGCCGTCCACCGGGTGGCACGCGGTGAAGGAGTCCTTTCGCCCGAGGTGACCCGCCAGGTGATGTCCGCAGCCGCCGCCGTACGTCCGGCCCCGACCCTGGAACCGCCAGCTGAGTTCGGGGAGCTCACCGAACGTGAACGCGAGATCCTTGTGGGTCTTGGCCGCGGACTGTCCAATATCGACCTTGCGCGAGATTTTGGAGTCTCGGAGGCGACCGTGAAGTCACACGTTTCTCGCGTTCTGGCCAAGCTCAACTGCCGCTCGAGAGTGCAGGCCGCGCTGCTGGCACGCGATGCCGGCCTGGTCTGAGTCGATTGCCCGACACCTTGTGGTCGCCGCTTAGTCATACGTTCCGGAAAGGGTGGTGGGATGGTCCAGGTGAATCGCAGAACCGTGATGTCCGGAGCGTTCGTGGCGGCGAGTGCCGGGGTGTGGGGGCCGCGCGCTGCGGCGACTCCACATGTGGTCCGGCGGGGGCGGCCGAGCCTCCCAAACGGAGTGATGTCGGGCGATGTGAGCACTCACACGGGCACCGTGTGGGCGCGGAGTGATCGGCCCGCCAGGCTTTTTGCCCAGGTAGGTCGTGGCCGAGACCGCCACATCATTCGCGGACCGTGGGCGACACCAGCGACTGATCTCACCGCGACGATTGACTTGCGGCGGCTGCGCCCTGGATGTGATCAGGATGTCCAGTTGTGGTTCGAGACTGGCGATGGGCTGCGCGGCGAACGGCAGACCGTGTCGTTTCGCACCGCACCCACTCATCGGGCGAGCCAGAGCTTTGTCTGGTCGGGGGACACCTGTGGCCAGGGATGGGGCATTAATCCGGATGTCGGCGGCATGGTCGGATACCGCGCGATGCTCAATACCCGGCCGGACTTCTTCATCCACTCCGGAGACACGATCTATGCTGACGGGCCCCTGGCTGACAAGGTCGTGGAGCCCGATGGTCAGATCTGGCGCAACATCCTCATCCCTGAGGTCACCAAGGTCGCAGAGACGTTGAGTGAGTACCGCGGTCGCCACCGTTACAACCACCTCGACGACAACCTCCGCACCATGTACGCCCAGGTGCCGGTCCTGGCCCAATGGGACGACCACGAGACGGTCAACAACTGGTACCCGGGCGAGATCCTCGATGATCCGCAGTACACCGAGAGGCGCGTCGATGTCCTCGCCGCTCGTGCTCGCAAGGCATGGTTCGAGTGGCAACCGCTAGGCGACCAAGACCGGCGTGGTCAGCGGACAAGTGATGGGCGAAACCGCATCTACCGCAAGGTTTCTCGCGGCCGAAACCTCGATGTCTTCTGCGTCGACATGCGCACATACAAGAGCACAAACACGAGCAACGTGGAGAAGCACCGGGTTCCGGTCTTCGGACGGGAGCAACTGTCGTGGTTGATCCGGGAGCTTCGCCGATCGCGGGCGACCTGGAAGGTCATCGCAGCGGATCTGCCACTCGGTCTCGTGATTCCCGATGGGGAGACGGCCTTCGAGGGCCTCGCCAACGGCGAACCAGGGGCTCCACTCGGGCGCGAGCACGAGATTGCCTACCTCTTGCGGGAATTGAAGAGACACCAGGTGTCCAACCTGTTGTGGGTGACTGCAGACGTGCACTACTGCGCGGCGCACCATTACGACCCGGCTCGTGCCGCCTTCACCGACTTTGACCCGTTTTGGGAACTCGTTGCGGGCCCGATCTCTGCGGGCGCGTTCGGTCCCAGCGAACTGGACTCGACGTTTGGTCCGACGGCCGTGTTCCGCAAATTCGGGACGACGAACCAATCGCCGCGCAAGGGCGACGCCCACTTCTTTGGGCATGTCGACGTCGCAGATGACGGACTCCTGACCGCGAGTCTTCGAGATATCACCGGTGCGGTGCTGTGGCGCCGGGATCTCCAGCCGGTGTGACGGAGTTCGCACCCTCGTGACTTGCTGGTAGACCCCTGTTTCGTGCTGCACTTGAGGCATGACACCGAGTACGTCGTCGCGACCAAAATGCACCAAGCCGCACCTCAGCGGCTGGATTGGGGTCGTGCTATCTGCCGAGAATGCCCAGGAGTTGGCGCATTTCTATCGGGACATGCTCGGCTGGCCATTGCATGACGATGAGCCGGACTGGTGCACAATGCAGATTCCCGGCGCTGCGGCCAACCTCGCGTTTCAGAGTGAGCCCAACTATCAGCGGCCGGCCTGGCCCGCCACCGGCACTCAGCAGCAGATGATGCTGCATCTCGACATCGGCGCAACCTGTCTGTCAAAGGCCGTGGGCTCCGCCGAAAAGCTTGGTGCGACTCTCGCCGAGTCTCAGCCGCAATCAGACGTTCGGGTGATGTTCGATCCGGCCGGGCACCCATTCTGCCTTTACGAAGACGCCTGAGAATCCGTCGCTTTCGGGGAGTTATCGACGCCTAAGGCGTTGAGGTCCGCGCGACACCGGACGGTCAGTGAGTCGAGTTCGGCGAGGGATTCATCGATGTCCTGGCGGCGCTGCTCGAGTTCTTGGCGACGCTCGGCGATCTGCTCCAACAGGTAGGTGAGTTGTCCCTGCTCGCCGGGTGTCTCGTCGTACATGTCGATGATCCGGCGAATCTCCTCGAGATCGAAGCCGATGCGCTTGCCGCGCAGGATCAGTGCGAGGCGGGTTCGATCGCGCCGGTGGAAGACGCGTACGGTCCCACGTCGTTCGGGTGAGATCAGTCCGATCTGCTCGTAGTGCCTGATGGTTCGATGCGTGACTCCGAATTCGTCCGCTATCTCGCCGATGTTCCAGGTCTGATGTGTCACCCCGCTTGTCATGACGTCGAATCATGCTTTACGTTGACGTCAACGTCAAGCAGGCGGGGATACGTCAGAGAGGTCGGCCAACGGTGTTCGAGCTGAGCAGGGACCACGAGGAATTTCGCCGGGTAGTTCGCGATTTCGCCGAGCGCGAGGTTGGTCCGCACATCGAGCAGTGGGACCGTGATCATCATTTCCCGTCCCATCTGGTGCCCCAGATGGGGGAACTCGGCCTCTTTGGGATGGTCGTGCCCGAGGAGTACGGCGGCGCGGGCCTTGAGGAGGGTGGCTTCACCTACCTGTGCCTGGCCATCGAAGAACTTGGCCGAGTCGACCAGTCCGTGGGGATCACGTTGTCGGCCGGGGTGGGCCTGGGGATCAACCCGATCTTGACCTACGGTAGCCCGGAGCAGAAGCAGCAGTATTTGCCGGACTTAGTCGCAGGGAAGACCCTCGCCGGATTTGGTCTGACCGAGCCGGAGGCTGGCTCGGATGCGGGTGCGACCAAGACCCGTGCCGCGTTGGCGGATGGGCAGTGGACCGTCAATGGTTCAAAGGCCTTCATCACCAACTCGGGTACAGATCGAACCTCAGTGGTCACCGTGACTGCGCGAACAGGCGAGACCGCGGACGGGCGCCCCGAGATTAGCGCCATCATGATTCCTTCTGGCACAGAGGGATTCACCGTCGAACCGGCGTACCGCAAGTTGGGTTGGCATGCCTCCGACACTCACGGATTGACCTTCGAGTCGTGCGCGGTACCCGAGGAGAACCTCCTCGGCGAGCGCGGGTCTGGATTCAAGCAGTTCCTGAAGACACTCGATGACGGCCGGATTGCGATCAGCGCGTTGTCTGTCGGTCTGGCGCAGGCGTGCCTGGAGGCAGCGACCGACTATGCGAAGACGCGCATCGCGTTCGGTCGGCCTATCGGTGTCAACCAGGGTGTCTCGTTCCAGGTCTCTGACCTGGCGGTGATGGTCGAGGCGGCCCGGTTGCTGACCTACAAGGCGGCTTGGCTTAAGGACGAGCACGATGCCGGGCGGCGGTCGGTGGCTGAGGTGAAGCAGGCGGCAGCGATTGCCAAATTGCACTCCACCGAAGCGGCAGTGACCGCGACGCGAATCGCGACACAGATCTTCGGCGGCAACGGCTTCATGGAGGAGTTCCCCGTGACACGCTTCTATCGCGATGCCAAGATTTTGGAGATCGGCGAAGGGACCTCGGAGGTGCAACGCATGGTGATTGCCCGCGGGCTAGGACTTCCGCAATGAGTCAGCCCACTGACCCGCACGTGGTCGACGTTCGTGCGCGGTTGGAGGCGTCGTACGCCGCGACGGAGGAGCCCACCGAGAAGGCCAAGGCCAAACTCGACAGCCAAAACAAGCTCTACGTCCGGGACCGCATCGCCTTGCTCTTTGATGAGGGAACGTTCGTCGAAGACGGCCGCTACGCCAACGCCAGCGCCGAAGGACTCCCCGCCGACGGGGTCGTGACCGGGCGCGGCATGGTCGACGGGCGCGCAGCCGTCGTCATCGCGAATGACCCTGCGGTGAAAGCAGGTTCGTGGGGTGCGCGAACTGTCGAGAAGATTGTGCGCGCCACCGAGACTGCGCTGCGCGAAGAACTTCCGGTGTTCTGGTTCGTGGACTCGGCAGGCGCTCGGATCACTGACCAGGTGGAGATGTTTCCCGGTCGGCGGGGCGCTGGTCGCATCTTCCACAACCAGGTAGCGCTGTCGGGCAAGGTCCCGCAGATCTGTTGTCTCTTTGGCCCGTCCGCGGCCGGTGGCGCCTACATCCCGAGTTTCTGCGACACCATCATCATGGTCGAAGGAAATGCGTCGATGTACCTCGGCAGCCCTCGCATGGCCGAGATGGTCGTGGGGGAGAAGGTGTCGTTGGAAGAGATGGGCGGTGCGCGAATGCACTGCACTGTCAGCGGAGTTGGCGACCTGCTTGCTGAGGATGACACCGAGGCCATCGAGCTGGCCAAATTGTTCTTCTCCTATGTTCCGAGCACCTGGCACGACGACGTGCCGAGGTACGAATCTGAGGCGCCGGCCGAGCCGCTCAGTCGCGAGACTGTGCCACAAGTCGAGTCGCAGCCATTCGACGTGCACGACGTCATCGACGGACTGGTCGACGACGACAGTTTCTTTGAGGTCAAGCCGCTGTTCGCCGCCGAGCTCGTCGTCGGATTCGGGCGCATGGACGGCCAAGCGGTCGGCATCGTGGCCAACAACTCGGCCGTGAAGGGCGGGGTGCTGTTCACCGATAGTGCCGACAAGGCCGCGCGGTTCATTTGGATGTGCGATGCGTACGGCATTCCCCTTCTCTACCTCGCGGACGTCCCGGGCTTCATGATCGGCTCGGAAGTCGAGCGCGGCGGCATCATTCGTCACGGGGCCAAGATGGTGTCGGCGGTCGCGTCGGCGACCGTTCCGCAGTTCTGCGTCGTGCTCCGGAAGGCCTATGGCGCTGGCCTGTATGCGATGGGTGGGCCGGGCTTCGGGCCGGACGCCACCCTGGCGTTGCCGACTGCACGCATCGCGGTGATGGGTCCTGAGGCAGCGGTCAATGCGGTCTATGCCAACAAGATCGCTGCGATTGAGGATGAGTCTGAGCGCGAGGCCTTCATCGCGGCCAAGCGTGAGGAATATGTCGCCGATGTGGACATCGAGCGACTGGCGTCCGATCTCGTCATCGACGGGATCGTGGAGGCGGATGCCCTGCGCGATGAGCTCCTCCGCCGCCTGGCGTATGCCCATCGCCGCGACCGCCACTTCTCCACGCGGAGGCGGTCCATCCCGCCGGTGTGATCCGTACCGATCCGCCGGTCGATGGCTTATGGAAGGCCGAGATCGTCTTTTCCAGGTAGGCCCATGCACTGCGCCGTAGTACTCGGCGACCACGCGCTGGTCCGGCCAGAGGAAGTCGACGCAGGCCAGCCAGCCCGAACGGTCGTAGAGATCGGCATTCAAGTGCGGCTCTGGCAGACCCCATGCGGCAAAGTGCAGGCGGGTCCCCGCCGCCGTCGCGCACCAGCGACGACCGAGCTGAGGCGATCAAGGTCTCATCCGTCGCGGTTCAGGATGGGGTCGCCAGCTTGGACGAGTTGGGTGAGAGTCAACGCCGGTGCGAGGTCACACCAGGTGTCGCCGAGATCAGTAACGCTCAACCCGTTTGGCAGGTGCGCGATGCGACGATCGGCAACGTGGCCAACAACTCCGCGGTGTTCGATGCGGTGGCGATCCGAGGAGACCACCTGGTGAACGACCCTGTCTCTCTCCATGTGTAGCGGCAGCGGGAGGTGCCACAGCACGCCGGCGGTGTGATGGCTGAAAGCAGCCGTCGGCGTGACCCGTTGCAGCGCGCGGAGTTGGGCTAGCCGATCGTCGACGAGGCCGGCCGGAAGACGTACGCCGTGGAAGGGTGCCACCAGGTCGCGAGCGTGGGTGCGTCCTTGTGAAACCCCCAAGGCGCGAGCCTCGGCCACGGTGAAGGGCTCGGGTAGGGCTTGGGGCAAGGGCGTACGCAGCATCCAGCGACCTTGGCAGATCGGGCATACGCGCGCTCTTGGCTGTCCACCGGCGGGTCAGGGGGTACGCAGGTCGTGCCAGGGGATGTCGAGCTCGCCGAGGAGCTCTCGCAGCAGTGGCAAGGACACCCCTACGACGTTGTGGTGGTCGCCTTCGATACCGGTGACATACGCGCCGCCGAGGCCATCGATGGTGAACCCGCCGGCCACGTGGAGGGGCTCGCCGCTGGCGACATATGCCTCGATCTCTTCATCGCTGAGTTTGGCGAAGTGCACCGTGGTGGAGGCTACCGCGCCCAGCGTTGCGCCGGTGCCGTCCTCCCGCTCGTCGATGAGCCAGTGCCCGCTGTGCAGGACGCCAGACCGGCCGCGCATGCGGTGCCAGCGATCAGTCGCCTCGGCTACGTCAGCTGGCTTGCCGTGCACCTCGCCATCGACCTCCAGCACCGAGTCGCAGCCAAGCACGAGGGTGTCCTCCTCGACCTTGGCCGCGACGGCCTCGCACTTGGCCCGGGCCAGGAGGAGGGCGACATCCTCGGCGGCCAGCGGTCCATGGCTGTCTTCGGCGCGCGCGAGAGTTGCCGGCTCATCCACGTCCGACACCTGGACCGTGGGCTCTATTCCGGCAGAGCGCAGCGTGGCTAGACGGGCGGGGGACTTCGAGGCGAGTGTCAGCGAGGTCATGTGATCACGCTATCCGCGCATCTGTGGTTCGTGGGCAACGGCCTGAGCTGGAGCCGGGCGGCCGTTCCACTCCATTCGACTCCACGGACGCGCCAGGTCGGCGGTGTCGGTCACGGTGATCGGTGCGTACGACGACAACGGACCGTGCTCGGCGTGCCGCGCGTGAACGGCGATGGCATAGCGATGACCGGTGTCGGGGGCGATGACAACGGTCCCGGGATTCCCTTGAGGCTGGTCAGCAAGGCTCCGCTCGTAGCGCGCGGCGGCCCATGCGGCGCCGCTGGAAAGACCTGCAAACAAAGCGTGTTCGCGCATCAGCGTTGTCGTGGCGGTGCACGCCACGTCGTGGCCAATCCAGTGAATTGTCGAATAGGCCTGGTGTCGCACATTGCCGAATGGAATTGAAGATCCAATACCGGCAATGATGATCTCGGGGTCATCGACATGGTCTGCGCCGAAGGTGACGCTTCCGAACGGTTGGACGCCGGTTACGGTGGACGGAAGGATGCGTGAAATGCCTTGCGCCACAGCAAAACTGGAGACGCCGGAGCCAACTGGGGCGACCAGATTGATCGAGTCGTGCCCGCGCGCCATGAGTGATTTGGCGACGGCCGCACCCACGGGAAGGTAGCCCGCGTCGTGCACCGGATCGTGGTATTGGCGCATCCAGTGGATCTCGGGCTCGGCGGCCAGGATTTCACGGATGCGGGCGACTCGCCGCGACTGGTCCAGTTCCAGCGACGAGGTTGAGGGCATCCGTTCCAGTTCGACGCCGAGCAGTTCCAACTCGGCTTCCATGACTGCGTCAATCGTGGTGGAGCCGATAATCCGGCAGCGCACGCCAAGTTCGTGACACGCCAGTGCCAGCGCGCGAGCATAGATGCCGGACGAGGAGTCCACCACGGTGTCTCCCGGTTTGACCTTCCCAGTGGTGATGAGGTGGTGCAACGCGGCACGCGCTGACAGCACCTTCATCGTTTCGAAGCGCAGCACGAAAAGACCAGGTTCGAGCGCAATCAAGTCGGGTGCACCGACTGCGGCCCCGGCGTGATCGAGGATTTCAAGCTGAAGTTCAGCGGTCGACATGGTGTTCCTTCGCAGGGAGAGGTTTGATGGCTTGGCCAGCGATCGCGCAGCCCGCCATGAGGAGCGCCAAGGTGACGCCAGTGGCCCGCCAACCGCCTAGCGCAAGAGTTGTTCCGACAAGCGCGGCGCCAGCGAAGACGCCGAGTGACTGGCCAGATCCGTTGAGGGACATGAGAGTTCCTCTTACCTCACCAGCCCGGCGGACTAACAACGTAATGACGCCCGCTGCCAGTAGCGCATGACCGATCGAACTGAGTGCGGTGCCGGCCAGGGCCAGGGGGAGGGAACTGGTGAGGAATAGCGCGGTATGGCCGACGGCAGCGAGGGCGCCACCGGCGCTGAGCACTGCCGGCGCCAATCGCAAGTTCCGGTCCTGGGCCAGGAATCGGCCCGACCACCAGGTCCCCACGAAGAACGCCGTCCCAGAAAGGGTCCACACCAGTGAGAAGGTCGTGGGGGAGAGGTCGTGGACCTGGTCGTAGTACGCCGCGACATAAGCAAGTTGGCCCATGAAGCAGGCGGTTCGGACGCAGGACAGTGCGATCAGCAGCACGGCACCAGGGACCCGTAGGGCGGTACGGAAGGCCTCGACATAGCCCGGCGCCGGGCCACGATCCGCGGGTCGTTTTTCAGGCCGTCGCACCAGCACAAGAGCAACGACCGAGCACAGGAGGGCCGCTCCGATCATGTCCCCCTGCCAGCCCCAGATCACCGCAGGGGCGGCGAGCAACGGGGCCGCCAGCATCGCGGTCAGCGTGGTGGTGGACGTCACCAGGGTGGCGGCCCGCCCCGATGCTGCCTCGGAGGAGTAACGGTCGGCGGCCATCGCCGATACGGCCGGGTTCAGTAATGACGTGCCGACACCGACCAGAAGGCAGAAGGCAATCCACCCAGCGGTGGCGGAGAGGAGACTGCCCAGGCACGCGATCGCCAATGTTGCCAGGGCAATTCCCGCAACCTTGTTTCGCGGTATGCGGTCAATGAGTGGCGCGGCAGTCGCGCCGAGCACCAACGCGGCGATGCCTCCAAGCCCACGGAAGCTTCCGATCACCTCGACTGGACTATCGGCGTCCTGCGCGATCGGAGCGAGGAAGTTGCCCATGATCGTGAAAGGAACCAAGCCAAGCGCCGCGGCGAGCAGAAGGGGCCACAACTCGCGCACCAACTGGCGATCGGGGGGAACCGCCGCCGTCGCTGGAACGGGATCGGTCGTCATGACTGGCGCGGGTAGAGGTAAAGAGCGGTCTCCTCGGCGCTCATCTGGGACAGGGGAAAGGGCTCAGCGGATACCGCCCGTACGCCATTGCCCAGGAAGGCGCGCGCCACCGCTGCACCTGTCTGCGCGTAGATGGTCAGCGGAATGGACCGCTCGGCACATCTCTCCCGGAGACGATCGAAGCTGCCGTTTCCCAGCGTCATTCCCGTTGCAAGGACTGAATCGGCTTGATCAACAACCCGGTTCATGTCTCGGTCGACCGGATCACCCCACTGTGTCTGATCGAGCGTCAGGTCGCACGGCAGACACTCGCCGCCACGCTCACGGATCGCCGCGACTAGCGGATTCACGACACCAATCAGCGCGACGCGTTGTCCTGGCGTGATCTCGAGGAGGTCCGCGATCGCCTTATCGCGCGCCACCGCGCGCTCATCCGGCGTGCCCGCAGGCAGGACGATGCGTTGGGCGCGAGCGTCGTGGCGATGCGGAGAGACGGCACCAAGATAGGCATCGAGTGCCGCGACACGCACCGGAAGGCGGTGGTCCGCGAGCAGGTCGGCGATCGGGGTGCCAGAGAGCTCGATGATCTCCTCGTCCACGACTCCCGCGTCGACGGCGCAGACGCCGAAGGCGCTCTCGCATCGAATCAGGATGTAGCGGTTGCGGAAGACCTGAGGGCTGCCGGCCAGCCTGGTTCCGTGCTGGAGCCAATGAACGCTCCTGGCGATCAGCGCCCGGGGACCAGTTGACGTGGCATCAGTGAGGGTCTCGGCGATGAGTTCGTCAACGGTCACTTGAACCCCTTCTTGTCGAAGTACGCCGAAAGTTCCTCGGCTGCATCGAGATTGCGCGGTCCACTCACAGCCTTGCCGTAGTCCATGACGTGAATGTGGTTGTTCTTCACTGCTGGAGAGTTCTTGATCGGGGACTGGTTGCGCAGGTAGGCGATCTTGTCCTTGACGGGAGTGTCGTCGTAGTCGATCACGACGATGACGTCCGGATCGGCCTTGGCGACGGACTCCCAACCCATCGTGGCCCAGCGCGCATCGATCTTCTCCCCAATGTTGCGTCCGCCCGCGAGGTCGATGATGTCCTGCGGCGCGGTTCGGCGACCCGAGGTGTAGGGGTCGGTTGTCCCAGAGTCGTAGACGAAAACGTCAGGGGTGGCGGTGCGCTCAGGACGCTCCGTCAATTCAGAAGCGCGCTTCTTGAGGCTCGTGACCAGCTTCTTGGCTTTGTCCTGAACGCCGAAGATAGCGCCAAGGTTGGTCAAGTCCGCATAGGTGTTCTCGAGCGCGTAGTGCGAGCCGGGGGCGACAGGTTTTCCGGCGGTCTTTCCCTTGTCGTAGTTGAAGCAGGTCTCTTGTTGGATGTAGCTGCCAATGTCCAACTTCTTCAACGACGCCGGAGTGATGCCACGCTCCGGGCTAAACCCCGCCTGCCATCCGGCAAAGACCCAATCTGACTTGGCCGCCACGACTTGCTCCTGGCTCAGAACATCGTCACCGATCTTGGGAGTCGCGGCGTAGTCCTTGTTGAAAGTGGAACGCTTCGCGCTGCTGTTGGCGGTCGCAGGAAGCACAATTTTCATGTCCGGTGCCAGACCCAGGGCGAACATCTTCTCGATCGCGCTCATGTCGTACGCCACGGGCGTCGTCGGGCGCTTGACGCTGGTTTGCACCCCACAACTGGTGATCGTGGCGGATGAGCTCGAATTGTCTGCGGCTTCCTTCACCTCTGCACCGCACCCAGCGGTGATCAGGATCGGTGGAACGAGGGCAACAGCCATGGTGCGACGGGTGGGCAACATGCGAGTTCCTTTCAAGAACAACGAGTTCGGGCTGAGCGGGGATCAGGACGGAGCAAAGAGGAGATGGTGTGTGCCATCGCCCGGATGGCGCACTATCACCGGGCGAATTCCGTAGACCTCATAGATGAGATCGGGCCTGAGGGTCGATATCGGAGGGCCGGTAGCCACTGCTCGACCGTGGTCGAGCACGAGCACAAGATCACAGACGGCGGTCGCGAGGTTGAGGTCGTGAAGCGCCATCACCACGGTGCGATCAGAGCGTGCGACGCGCGAGATGACCTGCAATTGGTGCCGCAAGTCGAGGTGGTTAGTCGGCTCGTCCAGCACGAGCACGGGCGTGGTCTGGGCCAGAGCGCGCGCCAGCATGACACGTTGCCGTTCGCCGCCGGACAGGCTCAGGATGCTGCGATGGGCGAGGGGGGAGACGTCCGTCCATTCCATGGCCTGGGTCACGGCATGCGCGTCGGCCTCTGCATCGCGAGGGTGTGGGTGACGTCCGAGTTCGATGACCTCCCGCGCGGTGAAGTCCAGGTCGCCAGGATGGTCCTGTGCCAGAACCGCAAGGTGTCGAGCCGAGCGTAGAACGTCTGCGCTTCGGACGTCCTCGCCGTCGACCAGCGCCGCACCCCGAGTCGGCGTCAATGATCGGTACAAGCAGCGCAGCAGGGTGGATTTTCCACTTCCGTTGGGTCCGAGGATGCCGAGCGTTTGACCAGACGGGACGGTGATGCTGATGTCGTCGACCAGCGTTGCGGCATCGACCGTGACGCCGACTTGGGCGAAGTCCACCTTCATCGCGCACCCCCGAAGGTGTATCCGCGACGACGGATGAGGTGCAGGAAGATCGGCACACCGATGGCTGCGGTGATCACCCCGAGGGGAATCTCCCGAGGGGGCACTGCCACCCTGCAGACCAGGTCAACCCAGACGAGAAAGATCGCTCCGACGAGCGGGGCGTACAACAGCACCAGCCGGTGTCCCGGGCCGACGACGAGGCGGACTACGTGAGGGACGATCAGCCCGATAAAGCCCACGGCACCGCTGACCGCGACCATGGCACCGGTACCAAGTGCAGTGAGAATGAACAGGTTTCGGCGAAGTTTGCTGGGGTCGACTCCGGTGGAAAGCGCCGTCGCATCCCCGAGGGAGAGCACATCCAGTTCGCGCGCGTGCCGCATGAGCCACACCGCCGTGATCAAAAGCGCGACGACAGCCACGGGAACCGAAGTCCAATTGGCTCCGCCAAGGCTGCCGAGCAGCCAGAACATGACCGTACGAGCCGCGTCGCCACGCGGCTCGATGAAGACGATGATGCTCATCAGGGACTGGAAGCCGTAGGCGAGTACCACCCCGGTCAGGACGAGGCGCATGGGTGCGATGCCGTCGGTGCCGCGGGCAGCGAGATGAACAAGTAACGAGGCGGCCAGTGCACCGATGAATGCCGCTACCGATAGGCCGTAGATCCCGAACCCACTGAACAGGCCAAAGGCCACGACGGCGCTGGCGCCGACCGAGGCGCCCGAGGAAACGCCCAGAATGAACGGGTCGGCAAGGGGGTTGCGGACCATGGCCTGCGCTGCGACGCCGAGGATGCCCAGGCCCGCTCCGACCGTGGCGGCGAGCAAGACCCGAGGCGTGCGAATGTCCCAGATGACCGTGTAGTTGGTGGCTTCGGCAGCGCTGACAGATCCGCCGGTCAGCGCGGCGCGGAGGAAGTACAGCGTGTCGCTGAGCGCCATGGACGTTCCACCCCAGGCGATAGCCAGCGCCATGGATACCAGCAACACAACGACCAGAGCCAGGGTTGCCCGGGCGCGAGCACCCCGTGTGGCTAACGGCCGACGGACATCCGCCGTGGGCGTGGGTGCGGTGGTCACGAGTCAGAACGATAACTATTATCACTCTCGCGTCAAACTCGCCCCGCCTTTCGGGCGGGGTCAGGTCAGCCTGGAAGCTGATGCACGTAGCACCAGCGCCACTCTTCGCCCGGCTCGAACGTTCGCATGACTGGGTGACCTGTTTCCTCGAAGTGACGCCGGGAATGCTGGCCCTCCGAAGAGTCGCAACAGCCGACAAATCCGCACGTCAGGCACAGTCTGATCTGCACGGGGTCGACTCCGTCGGCCGCGCACTCTGGACAGGTGTCGTCATGGGTGAGCGGGTCAACAGCCGTCGGTGCGTGTTGAAGGTCGGGGCAATCGCCTTTACGGGCTTCAGGAGTGAGCAAGACATGCTCCCGCATCTCCGCGTCGCGGGTATCAAGGGTGGTGAGCATGGCCTCTTCGATGTCGAGCGCATTCATGACACCGGCCAGCACCTCGTGGTCGACGGTGCCCTCGGAGCGGAAGTGCAGGACTTTCTCACGCTCGGCAGCGAGCATGTCCAGGCGAAGCCGTCGGTAGGTCGCCGTGGGGGACTCGCCAGTCTCCTGGGTGCTCCGCCCGAGGCGCTCCCACGCGAGGTTAGTGCGGCGATCCGCCTGTTGTTGAAGGGAGTTCACGATCGCGCGCGGCGGATCTGTCTCCTCGACTTGCTGCGCAAGGTTATGGCTCCCGGCGCTCACTGCGGCCTGCAGGAGTTGGGCATGCTGGAGCGCGTCTTCACGAGGGTCGGGGCCGTGGAGTTGAAGGCGTCGCGCCAACCAGGGGAGCGAGAATCCTTGAATCGCAAGCGTGCCAATGGTGACTACCAAAGCGATATAGATCAGCACATCACGTTGTTCGATATCGGGTGTGATGAGGAACGCCGCGGCCAGCGTCACCACCCCGCGCATGCCAGCCCATCCGGCGATAACGCTCTCCCGCCCGCCCAACGATTCGTGCTCCCATGGAAGTAGACGCAGGATCGCAAACCAAGCGAAGCGCAACACCATCACCACGAGCAGAATGACCACGGCAATGAAGGTGGCGAATCCGAACCCGACAGGACCTTCGATCACGCGTTCTGCGATCGTTCGTGCCTGCAGGCCGATGAGGAGGAAAACCATGTTCTCCAAAAGGAACTGCACGCTCGCCCAGTTCTGACGAGTCGCCACACGAGAGGTTGCCGACTGAATGTACGGCGCCTTGTGGGCCAGGAGCAGACCGCAGATGACAACTGCGATCACGCCGGAGGCATGCACTTCTTCGGCGGGCAGGTAGGCCACCCATGGAGCCATGAAGGACAGCAAGACCGAACTGACCGGGTCGTTCACACGCCGCTGCACCCAGGCCAGAATGACGAATGCGATGAAGCCGATAGCGGCGCCGCCGACGGCTGCCAGCAGGAAGTCCAAGCCAGCACCCAGGAGCGTGACTCCACTTCCAGCGGCAGCGAGCGCGGTTCGTAGTAGCACCAAAGCGGTCGCGTCGTTGAACAGTGACTCGCCCTCCAGGATCGACACCACGCGACGCGGTAAACCGATGCGTCGCGCGATAGCGGTCGCCGCGACGGCATCGGGCGGCCCGACGACCGCGCCGAGAGCCAAGGCGGCGGCGAACGGAATGTCGAGGAGATACCACGCCACCAATGCCACACCAAACGCGGTGAAGAGCACCAGCCCTACCGAGAGCCGCAGGATTTGCTTGCGCTCCCGTCCGAGGTCCAGCAAGGAGGTCTGGCTGGCGGCGGCATAGAGCAAGGGTGGAAGGAACCCCAGCAGGATGAGTTCGGACTCGATCTCGACGTGGGGGAAGCCGGGGGCGACGCTCAGGAGAGCGCCAATCGCCGTCAGAAGCAAGGGTGCGGACATGTTGGCTCGGCGAGCAATCGCGGAGCCAGCGAGGACGACGGCCACAAGGCCGAGAATGGGGAGGGCGACGTGCATGGAGCGAATGTAGTTCGTATTAGAGGTCGGCGATCACCGCATCCAGCATCGACTCGGTCAGCCTTCCGGTGAAGGTGTTCTGCTGGCTGACGTGATAGCAGCCATGGAGGCGGACGTCGCGACCGTCCGGCACGGCGAGAAGGACCTCGGCGCCATGGCCAAAGGCGGGGCTCGGTCGGGGTACGTCCCAGCCGAGACGCCGAGCGGCGGTCAGCGTCGCGTTCCATCCGATCGAGCCGAGCGCCATGATCGAGCGCAGGTATGGCAACGACAGGGTGAGGTCACGGTCGAGCCACGGCGCGCACGTTGAGCGCTCCTCGCCGGTGGGCTTATTGGCCGGGGGCGCGCAGCGAACCGCCGAGATGATGCGAATCCCATGGAGTTCCAAACCATCCCCGCTGGCCCACGAGTCGGGTTGACTCGCGTAGCCCGCGCGGTGAAGGGCGGCATACAGCCAGTCACCGGATCGATCGCCGGTGAACATCCGACCGGTGCGGTTGGCGCCGTTGGCCGCGGGGGCCAGACCCACGATCAGGGTCGGGGCTTTGGGGTCGCCGAAGGCTGGCACAGGTCGGCCCCAGTAGGGCTGGTCGGCGAATGATGCGCGGCGCCCCGTCGTCGCGACCTCCTCGCGCCAGTCGACCAGGCGTTCGCACGCGCGGCATACCGAGATCCGTGCGTCAAGGGTGGCCTGGTCGGGTGCCGAGGTGGCCAGCTGCGCCACCTCGTCGGCGTCCCTGGCCATGGGGGTACGCGACGTTGCGACCTCACCCGGCCACCCGCGGCCTGGTGGTACGGGAGACTCGAAGGCTGCGCCGCTGACGGGGTGTGGGTGCGTGGTCAGCCCAGCACCGCTTCCCGAAGGGTGTCGAGCCCCACCCCGCCGATGTCGAGCGCGCGACGGTGAAAAGCCTTGAGGTCAAAGGCATCTCCCTCGCGGGTTCGTACCTCATCGCGCAGTTGTAGCCACAACCTCTCGCCGATCTTGTAGGACGGTGCCTGACCCGGCCAGCCGAGGTAGCGGTCGAGTTCGAAGCGCAAGAATCCTTCGTCCATGTCGCAGTGCGCGTTCAAGAACTGCCATGCCTTGTCATAGGTCCACGCGCCGCCGCCCACTTCGGCTGGAGCCTCGAATCCGCAATGAACACCGATATCGAGCACCACGCGAGCCGCGCGCAACGATTGGCCATCGAGCATGCCGAGCTTGTTTCCGGGGTCCCCGAGGTAACCCAGCTCTTCCATCAGGCGCTCGGCATACAGCGCCCAGCCTTCGCCGTGCCCCGACGTCCAGGCGTCCATGCGGCGCCACGAGTTGAGCAACTCGGAGCGGTACATGGTCTGCGCCACCTGAAGGTGATGCCCGGGTACGCCCTCGTGATAGACCGTCGTCAACTCGCGCCAGGTGCCGAACTGCTCAACCCCCTTGGGTACCGACCACCACATGCGTCCGGGGCGAGAGAAGTCTTCACTAGGCCCGGTGTAATAGATGCCGCCCGACTGCGTGGGAGCGATCATGCACTCGATCGTGCGGACCGGGTCGGGAATATCGAAGTGACGTCCGCCCAACTCGGAGATCGCCTCATCCGCCTTCTCCTGCATCCACGCCTTGAGGGCGTCAGTCCCATGCAACTGATAGGTCGGGTCGGCATCGAGAGCCGCCATGGCGTCCTTCACAGACGCGCCGGAACTCACCTGATCGGCAACGGATTCCATCTCTGCCGTGATGCGGGCCAACTCTTCCTGGCCCCAGTCGTAGGTTTCCTCCAGGTCGATGCTCGATCCAAGGAATTGGCGGGAGAACAGCGGATAGATCTCCCGGCCGCAGCCATCGGCCTCGCGAGCGTGCGGCAGGACGTCTTCCCGCAGGCGCGCGCCGGCACATGAGTAGGCCTCAGCAGCGAGACGTACCGCCTCCTCTAGGTCGTTGCGTACGCCCTCGGAGAGGTCGTCATCGCCAGCCCGCGCACCCCTCGCCAGCCCGGCAAAGTAGCCGTCTTCGGCCGTATGATCTTGCGTCTGGCCGATGCAGGCCTCCACCTGCCGACGGGCCGCGACATTGCCTTGCTGGCGGGCGACTTCCAGTGACTCGAACCACTGATCTAGCGCCGTGGGCATGGCGCGGAGCCGGCTCGCGATGGTCGACCAATCCTCGTCTGTGTTCATCGGCATGAGGTCAAGGACATCGCGCACTTCCTGGAGCGGGGCTGCGATGTTGTTCAAGGTCGCGAGGTCTTGGCCAGCCTCGTGAATATCGCGCTCCAGTCCCAGGCGTTCAGTCATCGCCGAGATCGTGATCCGGTCGACATCGTCTTGGGGTTCCGCTCCCGCGAGCTTGCCGAGGGTGGTGTTCACCAGGTTGGCTCGCGCCTCGAAACCGGCTGGTGAGAAGTCGTCCAATTCGCCGTCATGGCCTGGAACTCCAAGGTAGGTCGCGGCAATCGGGCTGAGCTTGAGGGTCTCGGCGTGATGCTCTTCGGCGATGTGGTCGACGGCGGTCGTCTTGCGGGCTGGAGTCTGGGTCACGAGATGACTCTAGGGAGCGAACATGCTCGATGCCACTGAGTTGGGCTGAACGTCAATTTCCCGCGCTCGACCGTCGCGCCGTGTCAGGATGGGTGATGGCTTTTATCTGTGATCAGTGTGAGAAGCGACAGGGTGGGCGAGCGGTCACGACCGTGACGGGGCGGACCGTGTGTGCGCGATGTGATCGCGACACGCAGAGCGCGGCGGCTGGGGTCATGGCCGCAGAGTCGACAGGGGGCTCGCCGGTGGGTGGCGCGATCGCCACGATGGGTTGGCGGGAGAGATTCCGCCGCGCCGTCGGCAAGAAGTAATGCCACAGGCGGCCGAATGACCGCTCAGGTGCTGTCGGTCAATGTGGGGGCTCCAAGCCCGCCGCTGGGTAAGGGCACCTGGACAGGCATTGGCAAGCAGCCGGTGGCTCAGGCAACGGTTCGAGCTCCCGGACCCAAAGACGGCGGGCTGGGCAGTGGGCTGGTGGGGGACTTCATCGGGGACCGCGCATCGCACGGTGGCGACCACCAAGCGGTGTACGCCGTCGCCCGGGAAGAACTCGATTTCTGGCAGACCCAGCTCGGGCAGGATCTGCCGAACGGTTGGTTTGGCGAGAACCTCACCACGCTTGGCCTTGATGTTGACGCGGCGATCCTCGGCCAGGAGTGGGCGATCGGGGAAGACGTCGTGCTCCGCGTTGACGGACCGCGGGTCCCGTGTGTCACCTTCGCTACTCGCATGGGCGTTCCGGGTTGGCTGAAGTCTTTTACCGCGCATGAGCGCCCCGGCGCCTACCTATCGGTGGTGCGCCCGGGCACGATCCGGCCTGGTGATGTGGTGGTCGCTGCCGCCGCACCTGCGCACGGCATTGACGTCAGCACAGCTTTCCGCGCCTGGATGGGGAATGCGCAGGCGGCACGCAACGCGCTCGCCGCCGGAGTGATGGCGACCGAGAAAGACCATCTTGAGCGGGTCGCTGCCCGCGCCTCGTCAGCTTAATTCTCAGCGGGGCAGCGCGGATCGTGCCCATGCCCCGGGCCCTGGGCGAATGCCCGCACCGACCTGACGGGCGGCATGGCCCCAGACCTGTACCGGAGCTGCTCCCTCCGGGTTGGTCCCGCCCAGCGTGGACAACACCGCGACAACGGCGGCGATGTCCTGCGGTGTCGCGGCTCCGCGAATGATGAGTGGCGTACTCACAGCGGCAGATTTCCGAACTTCTTGGGCGGTCGGGAGTGCTGCTTGGACGCCAGCATGCGCAACGCTCGCGCGACAGTGGGTCGGGTCTCGGAGGGGGCGATGAGGCCGTCGATATCGCCGCGCTCGACTGCGGCATACAGGCTGGTCTCCTCGGCAGCGCCAAGACGGGCCGACGGCCAGGCGAAGCAGAGGTCCGCGCCCAAACTCTTGGAGCCCATCACCTCGAACGCGTCGCTGCGCGCATTGCGAGTCACCACCGTGATGAGTGGCACGGTGGCCTCGGCATAGGCAAAGGCCAACGTGGCACCCCGACGCACCATCACACCGTGTTCCTCGCTCGAAATCGGTTGTAGCCCAATCGAATCGATGAATGTCACCACGGGGAGGTTGAACGCGTCGCAGGTGCGGACGAAGCGGGCGCCCTTCTCGGATGCGTTGAGGTCGAGGGCTGCACCCCCATACAGCGGTTGATTGGCGACGACACCCACTGGTCGCCCGTCGACCCGGCCGAAGCCAGTGACCAGGTGAGGTGCGAAATGCGTTTGGGTCTGGAGGAATTCGCCGTCGTCCAGGATGCCCCGGACGGCCGTGGTGACGTCATACGGAAGGTTCGCCGAGTCTGGAATCAAGACATCCAAGGCGAGGTCGTCCTCGGTGGCCGCTGGGTCGGTCACCTCGTCGCTCGGTGCCGGGGCATCGAGGTTGTTAGAGGGCAGATAGGTCAGTAGATCGACGACGAAGGCCGTGGCGTCCGCCTCGTTCGCTGCGAGGTAGTGCGCGACACCGGTCGTGCTCGCGTGCAGGTGAGCACCGCCGAAGTTCTCCGTTCCGCTGTCCTCATCGAAAAGGATCGACAGGACTTCAGGGGAGGCCATCGCCAGGTGAGAGTTCTCATCCACCATGACCACGAAATCGCCCATCGTGGGGAGAAAGGTCTCCGCTCCGAGGCCGGAGCCCAGCACGAGGGAAAGGTGGGGGATCACCCCAGAGGCGCGCGCTCGCCGCCGCAGCAGGCCCGCTATCACTCCGGGCTCAGGGGCCGGGCCAAAGTCGTGGATGCCGACCACCGGCGAGCCAATGGTCAACGCGAGGTCCATGACCGCCCCGATGCGCGCCGCCCCTCGCTCCCCGAGAGGCTGAGGGCCCTGGGCAAAGATGCACACGGTGCGGCCGTCGACCAGGCCGTGCCCGGTGCGTACTCCGTCGGCGGCGAACTCGTCGAGGCTCGTCCACGACCCTTCATCGACCAGACGATTGATGCGATCTTGGGCGGCTGACGGCCTCTCAGCGGCTCGATGCTCGCGCAGATCAGCCAGATCGCTGGCGGTGGTGTGAGCGTCTGGCCGGTCGACGCCGGAGCGAGGGCAGCCGCCTGGTTCGGGCATCGGCATGCGCCAGACAATAGTCTTAGTGGTGTGAGCCACAGTGACCTGACCGCGAAGTCACTCCGGCGACCCCTCGATCAGCAGCGCCTCGCCGCACGGCTCGAGGGCACCAGATGGCTCGCCGCCGAGGTTTTCGACTCCATCGGCTCTACGAATGAAGAGGCCGCCAAGAACGCGATCCCCGGACGCGTTCTGGTCGCCTCCCACCAGACCAGCGGGCGGGGGCGCCTTGCCCGACCCTGGGTCGCGCCGCCGCATGCTTCGGTGGCGATCTCCGTCGTCCTTCCTCTGCCGGTGGACTCTGCCCAGTGGGGGTGGGCGCCGCTTCTCGTGGGAATCGTCGTACGCCGCGCCCTCGCACCGCGTGCTCCTCAGGTGGGAATGAAGTGGCCCAATGACCTGCTCGCCCGGGCTGAAGACGATGACGAATGGCGCAAACTCGTGGGCATCCTGTGCCAGACGTCGGTGGGTCCTGATGGCCCGGTATTGGTAGTCGGCGTCGGCATCAACACCGACGTGCGCCTGGAGGAGCGACCGGTAGACACCGCCACGTCTCTACGCATGCTTGGCCAGCCGGTCGACGATCCGGAGGACCTGGTCGCCGATGTGCTTGATGGTCTTGCTGAGGTCGAACAGTGGTTGCACGCTGCCCCAGCCGCACTGGAGCAGCACAAGATGGCCTATCGGCGAGAGTGCCTGACCATTGGACTCGCCGTGCGCGTCGAGACTCCGGAAGGGAACCTCGAAGGCATTGCGCACGCCATCGACGACGCAGGCCGCCTGGTTGTACGCCACGCCGCCGGGGACACCGCGCTCGCCGTCGGTGACGTCGTGCATGTCCGACCCGGGGCCGGAAGCGGGAGTGGGTGGCGATGACAACTCCCCATGGATTCCGAGATGGCGATGACCGCGCCAGGTTTGTCGATGCGATTCACGAACGAGTGATGCAGTCGCCCCGGACGCTGCGCCGCGCCGAGATTGCCGAACGGGCAGGTGTCGACCCAGAACGCACCCGGGAGTTATGGCGAGCTCTGGGATTCGCCAACGCCCGCGATGACGACATCATCTTTACGGAGCGGGACGCTGAGGCGCTGCGGCAGGTGACTGACCTCGTGGGTGATGACGTCATCTCCGAGGCGACGACGCGCGGGCTCGCGCGCGCATACGGCCGCAGCATGGATCGCCTGGCGATGTGGCAGACGCAGGTTTTGAGCGACCTGGTGACGGGCGAACAACTGGCCCTCGACAGCGAATCCGCGCGACGCACCGCAGAGTTGACGGCTGACCTCGCGGATCGTCTCGAACCGCTGCTGGTCTATGTGTGGCGCCGCAATGTCGCGCAAGCGGTGTCCCGACTCGTGGCAGACAGCGAGCCGGAAAGTCACTTGGGCGTCCGCCGCACGGTGGGCTTCGCGGACCTGGTCAGTTTTACCTCGTTGGTGCGCAGACTCAGTGAACGGGATTTGGCCGAACTGGTCACTCGATTCGAGGCGCTGGCCTCGGACATGGTGAGTCTCCATGGCGGAGCGCTGATTAAGACCGTGGGAGATGAAATTCTCTTCACCCACGAGTCACCTGCGGATGCGGCGGCTATTGCGTTGGATCTGGTTGACGCGGTCGACCGAGACGATCTGATCCCGCACCTTCGGGTTGGACTTTCCCAGGGCCGCGTGTTGGCGCGTCAAGGGGATGTCTACGGTGACACCGTCAACAGGGCAGCACGGTTGACAGCGACGGCGCGCCCCGGCGGTGTGCTCGTCGACCACGACGTCGCATGGTCGATAGCCACGCACCCGCGTTTCACCGTCGAGGAACTCGACGCGATTGATCTCGCGGGTATTGGCACCCTGCGTCCGTGGACGTTGACGCGAGGGCCGGGCGGTCCGACCGACGAAGAGGAGACAGCATGGTTGAAGGTGCAGGAGAACCTCTAGTACGCCTGCAGCGGCATGGTGAGGGCGGGCACGTTGCGGAACTGATCCTGGACCGTCCGTCGGCGATGAACGCCGTGTCGACCCAGATGGCCGAAGCCATCGCGGAAGCAACACGCGAGCTTGCGGCAGACGACCAGGTACGTTGCGTGGTCCTCACCTCGACGCACGAGCGGGCCTTTTGTGTCGGCGCCGATCTCAAGGAGCGCGCTTCTTTCTCGGACGCTGACCTGGTGCGCCAACGACCCATTGCCCGACGTGCGTATGGCGGAGTGCTGGACCTGCCCATGCCCGTCATCGCGGCGGTGGATGGCTTCGCACTCGGCGGCGGCCTCGAACTCGCCCTCGCCTGCGATGTCATCGTCTGTGGCGACGGCGCGCTCGTCGGGTTGCCGGAGGTGTCTGTCGGTGTGATCCCCGGTGGAGGAGGCACGCAACTTCTGGTTCGGCGCGTTGGGTGGTCTCGGGCGAGCCGTCTCATCTTTTCCGCCGCCAAAGTGTCGGCGCAGGAGGCGTACGACCTCGGGGTGGTAGATGAACTCGTTCCCTCGGGAACGGCTAGGGACGCCGCACTGGGGTTGGCGACGACGATCGGCGCCAACTCACCGGTCGGCCTTCGCAACGCGAAGAAAGCGATGCGCCTAGGCGGCGATGCTGGCCTCGCCGCTGGCCTGGAGATTGAAGATGCTTGCTGGCGCGCAACAGCGTTTTCCGGCGACCGAATCGAGGGCGTTCGCGCCTTCGCCGAGAAGCGGCCACCACAGTGGCCGGGACAGTGAGAGCGGATGAGCGACAGCGCGATGGGCAGCAGAACCGCGACGACCGGGCCGATGACCCGAGTTCTCCTTGCAGAGGATGACCCGGCGATCTCGGAGCCACTGGCGCGCGCGCTGCGCCGTGAAGGTTATGAGGTGGACATTTGCCCGGATGGCCAGTCGGCGCTGGATGCCGCTGAGCGATCCCCTGACCTTGTCCTGCTCGACCTCGGGCTCCCTGTAATCGACGGCCTGGAGGTATGCCGTCGGATGCGCAGCGACGGGCGAACCTTCCCCGTCCTCATCCTCACCGCGCGGGCCGACGAGGTCGACACCGTGGTCGGTCTCGATGCGGGGGCTGACGACTATGTCACCAAACCGTTCCGGCTGGCTGAGCTGCTGGCACGCGTCCGGGCGCTCCTGCGTCGGGCGCCCATCGAGATGGAGCAGGAAGCCGTTCACCTCGACACCGATGCGCGCCGGGCCTTCCTGGGGGACAGCGAACTTCAGTTGACCGCCAAGGAATACGACCTGCTGCGGGTGCTGGTCCGCGAGTCCGGAAAGGTGGTCTCGCGCGAACAACTCATGCGCGAGGTGTGGGACACCCAATGGGTGGGATCAACCAAGACCCTCGACATGCACGTGTCCATCTTGCGTCGCAAACTTGGCGAGGACGCCTCGGAACCCAAGTTCATCACGACCATCCGCGGGGTTGGTTTCCGCTTTGATCCGGAGGGAACCATCTAGTGTCCCTGCGCGACCGGCTGCTGCGGTCGAGTTTCTTGACGCTTGTCGTCGCGGCGACGATCGCGGTTGCTCCCGTCGTGGTTTTCGGCGCGGTGTATGCCGTGCTGGCGTGGCCGCTCAGCCAGATCGCCGTCATGAACCTCGTGGTCCTCGGTGGCTGGCTGGTGCTGGCGCTCTGCGGGCTTGCTGTGGGTCGGAGGATGGCGCGTCGCGCGGCCGAAGACATCGCGGAGCCGATGACCGACTTGGCAGTCCAGGCCGGGGCGATCGGCCGACGTCCCCCTCCTAAGCACTCGCTGGAGTCTGGGATCGAGGAGGTCGACGCGGTATCCGAAGTGCTGAGACAGCGTGCCCTGGAGATTACCCAGCGATTGGCGAGTGAGCGCGAATTCGCCTCGGACGCGTCACATCAGTTGCGGACTCCGTTGACGGCGTTGCTGATTCGCCTGGAAGAGATCACGCTGCTCGACGACCCGGTGGAGATGCGCGAGGAGGCTGCGGTCTGTATCACCCAGGTGGAGCGGTTGACGAGGGTTGTCGATGACCTTTTGCGGCGGACCCCGGCTGGACCTGACGGCGAACTCGCTGACACGCCACTGGATTCGGTGTTGGCGGAGTTGCAACAGGAGTGGCAGCCGACGTACGCGCGTGCTCGGCGCAGCATCAAGGTCGTCGGTCAGCGCGGCCTCCGATTGCATGCACGACGTGATGACCTGCTGCAAATCATCTCTACTCTGCTGGAGAACTCGCTCAAACATGGTGCAGGCCTGGTTGAGGTCGGCGCCGAACAGAGCGGTCCTTCAGTCGTGCTTGAAGTCGGTGATGAAGGTCAAGGCGTTGACCTGGCGCTGGCTCCGTACATCTTTGAGCGGCGTGTCACAACGGGCGGGACCGGTTTGGGTCTGGGCTTGGCTCGGGACCTGGCCCAGGCGAACGGTGGCCGCCTGGAACTGGTCGAGGCTCAGCCCGCGCGGTTCGGGCTATTTCTCTCGGCGTCGGCCGATCCGCCGGAGGAGTTCGATCCCTCACTGCTGTGAAGGTCATCGGGTTCTGGGTCGCCGACGTATTCATGGGCGAAGACGACTTGCCGGTACGCCCAGAAGCGGAACAGTGTGCCGAGGCCGATGCCGATGAACGCGTTGACGTTGGTGGCGAGCACGCTGTCCATGCCCAGCGCGTAGTGAGTGAAAGCTAGCCAGGCAGCGGAGATGGCGAGGCCGATCCCGTTCACTCCGAAAAAGAGCGTGACCTCGTGGGCGACGGGTCGGTTGTTGCGGTGGCGGAAGGTCCACCAACGATTGCCAATCCAGGCGACCACGGTCGCGACCGCGCCGCTGAGGATTTTGGCGGTGGTGACTTTGTCATCGAGTGGTCCGTGAGACAGCAGATTGAAGCCGCCCATGTCGACGACGAATGCGACAGCGCCGACGATGCCGAACTTCGCTGCCTCACGCCACAGAATGCCCATGGCGCCCCGGAGGCGGTCAAGCACGAGTGGACCCCTTGCGATTCGGTGCTGACGTCAGTACGGACCGACAGTACGCGACGCGGGCGGCGCCTCATAGGCTGGCGCCTGTGACTGGCATGCCTCTGCGCGCTCCCGGATCGTTTCCCGTCGTGGGCATCATCGGCGGTGGACAACTCGCCCGGATGACTCAACCTCCCGCGATCAACCTGTCCATCACCCTGTCGGTGCTCGCCGAGAGCGAGGAGGCCAGTGCGGCGTTGGCCGTGCCATCGGCACCGGTGGGCGCCTGTAGCGACCTCGAGGCCGTACGCGCCTTCGCGCGCACTTGCGATGTGGTGACCTTCGACCACGAACAGGTGCCGGCTGAGGTGTTGGCTGCGCTCCAGGAGGACGGCGTGGTGATGCATCCTTCGCCGGAAGCCCTGGTGTTTGCGCAGGACAAGCTGGCGATGCGTCGGCGCTTGAGTGCCGCTGGGCTGCCCTGCCCAGCGTGGGCGGAAGTCGCGAATCTCGCAGCACTGGAGACCTTTGGGCAGGAACACGGTTGGCCGGTCATCGTGAAGACCCCACGGGGCGGCTATGACGGCAAGGGCGTCCGCGTCGTGCAGTCGGCGGCCGAGGCGTCCGACTGGTTTGAGCGCTCAGCCGGGCAGCCGTTGCTGGCCGAAGAGAAGGTGGCCTTCACGCGCGAGTTAGCGGTGATGGTGGCCCGTAGCCCCTCTGGGCAGGCTGCGGTGTGGCCGGTCGCGGAGACCGTTCAGGTCGACGGCATCTGTACCGAGGTCCTGGCCCCCGCTCCTGAGCTTGACTCCGAGCTCGCCGCGCAGGTGGCCGCCGATGCGTTGACGATTGCGGGCGATCTCGACGTCACCGGGGTGATGGCCGTGGAGATCTTTGAAACGGTGGGCTCTGACGGGGGCGCGACGTACGTCATCAATGAGTTGGCTATGCGGCCGCACAACAGCGGGCACTGGACGATTGACGGGTCGGTCACCAGCCAGTTCGAGCAGCACCTGCGAGCGGTGCTCGACCTGCCCCTGGGCGATCCCTCGCCGCGGTCCCGCTGGACCGTGATGGGCAATGTCCTCGGCGGCGACTATCCCGAGTTGTATCCGGCGTACCGACACCTTCTGGCGCGAGACCCCGGGCTGAAGGTCCATCTCTATGGCAAGGGTGTCCGTCCGGGCCGAAAGATCGGACACGTCAATGTGTCCGGTGACAACCTCAACGATCTTCGCGAGCGGGCGCGCCACGCCGCTGACTACTTCCAGGGAGTGATTACCGAATGAACGCGGTCACACATCAGGAGGATTCACCCACGGTGGGCCTGGTCATGGGCAGTGACAGTGACTGGCCGGTGATGCAGAAGGCAGCCGAGGCGCTGCGGGAGTTCGGGGTGCCCTTTGAGGCCGATGTCGTCTCCGCTCACCGAATGCCGCACGAGATGATCGACTACGGCAGTCAGGCGGCGGACCGCGGCGTGCGCGTGATCATCGCGGGAGCTGGGGGAGCGGCGCACCTTCCCGGCATGCTCGCGGCCGTGACACCGCTTCCAGTGATCGGAGTGCCGGTGCCCCTCAAGCACTTGGACGGCATGGACTCGCTGCTGTCGATCGTGCAGATGCCTGCAGGTGTGCCCGTAGCGACCGTCTCCATCGGTGGTGCGCGCAACGCTGGCCTGCTCGCCGTACAGATCCTCGCGGCAGGCACCGACGAGCGGGCCGTCGGCCTGCGTCAGGCGATGGTCGAATTTCAGAGGAGTCTCAAAGACTCCGCCTATGCCAAGGGTGAGGCGTTGCGACGCCAGGTTGCCGAGCAGGCTGGCCCCCGCCAGGCCTGAGTCGCGGGCACGGTTCTGTCCACAGGCGATGCCGTGCGCCTGCCTCGGTCGGCGAGTTGTCCACAGCCCACCCTGATGCAGGCGCGATCTGGCCGCGGAGCACTGAGAGTTGAACTCCCTTCACATCATCGGGAGTTGACCATGAGAATTCGTATCCTCGTCCTTGCAGTTCTGGCGACATTGCTCACCGCCGCGCCGGCCGCGGCGTTCGACCTTGGGCGGGTGAGTCCACCGGCGCCACGCTGGGATGCCGGGCAGGTGGTCGAAGTCGGCGCGGTGCGCGTCGCGGGCATTCCCACCGCGCTCGGAACGCCGCAGGTCTTCGCCTCGCAGGGCGACGACGATGAGCAGATTGAGACGGCGGTGTGGGAGCGCCGGGCGGGGGATGGCTGGCAGGTGGCCGGATCGGCAACGGTGGTTCGTGCTCCTTGGCTTGCGGGAGCCAGCGCGTCGGTCCGGTGGTTTATTGCCTGGCAGGAGCGTCCCGCAGCCGAGGCGGTGTATCGCCGGGTGACTCTGGCCAACGGGGGAACTGCCTGGGTGGCAAAGGATCAGATCATCTGGCAGCCCGAACCGGGAGCGATCGCCTCCGTCCGGCTGCATCGGCACTTCGCCAGCGTCGAGCGCTTCCGGCGCATCGCCGGGTGGAGCACGGTCGTCGGCTGATCGGTAAGGTGCCATTTGTGACTGGCAACCCAGACTTCGACCTGTTCAAGATCTCCGAGGACCACGAGATGCTGCGCGACGCCGTACGCGCCGTGGCTGAGGACAAGATCGCGCCGCATGCGGCTGATGTCGACGAGAAGAGCCGCTTCCCACAAGAAGCCCTCGACGCGCTCGTCGCGGCCGACTTTCACGCGCCGCACATCGCCGAAGAGTACGACGGCGTCGGTGCCGATGCTCTCGCGACCTGCATCGTCATTGAAGAGGTGGCTCGGGTCTGCGTGTCGTCTTCGCTCATCCCTGCGGTCAACAAACTGGGTTCGATGCCGGTGATCCTCGGCGCGTCCGAGGAGATTAAGGCGAAGTACCTCACGCCGGTCGCCAAGGGCGAGGCGATGTTCTCCTATGGGCTCTCCGAGCGGGAGGCTGGCTCCGACACTGCGGCCATGCGCTGTAAGGCGACGGCCGATGGTGATGACTTCATCCTCAACGGGCAGAAGTCCTGGATCACCAACGCCGGAGAGTCCCGGTTCTACACGGTGATGGCGGTGACTGACCCTGATGGCGAGCGCGGCCGCAACATCAGCGCGTTCGTGGTGGAGAAGGACGACGACGGCTTTAGTTTCAGCGAGCCGGAGCGCAAGCTCGGGATCAAGGGAAGCCCGACTCGTGAGCTGCACTTCGACAACTGCCGTATCCCGGGCGATCGCATGATTGGTGCGCGCGGCGAGGGCCTCAAGATCGCCCTGCGCACGCTGGATCACACGCGTGTCACCATCGGCGCCCAGGCGGTGGGAGTCGCACAGGGTGCACTCGACTACGCGCTGGGTTACGTGAAGGAGCGCAAGCAATTCGGCAAGGCGATCGCCGAGTTCCAGGGCCTGCAGTTCATGCTCGCCGACATGGGGATGAAGGTCGAGACCGCACGTCAGATGGTCTACGCCGCAGCCGCGAAGTCTGAGCGCGGTGACAAAGATCTGACCTTCTTCGGTGCGGCCGCTAAGTGCTATGCCTCCGACATCGCCATGGAGGTCACGACCGACGCCGTGCAGCTTCTGGGTGGCGCGGGATACGTCAAGGATCATCCGGTCGAGCGGATGATGCGCGATGCCAAGATCACCCAGATCTACGAAGGCACCAACCAGATCCAGCGCATGGTGATGGCACGTCAGCTGCTCAAGGGCTGATCCCGGGCGAGTGGTGCACACGCGGCCGCACCACCCGTGAGAGCCCGTCGATGCTGACCGACCAGATCAAGGGCCAGGCCGTCGCCGTGCGCGCCTCGCTGGAGGCCTCCGGCCTGGACCACGGACCGATCCAGTGTGCACGACAAGATGCATGCGATGGGACCGCCGGTGGTGCCCTCCACGGCCTCGCTGGCCCGGGTCTTCCGTGCGGCCAGCGTCGCTCGCGTGCAGCCGAAGAAGAAGCCGCGTTCGGCGTGGCGACGGCTCGTGTACCCGGCGCCGAACGCGTGCTGGCAGCTCGACGCCACCGAGCACGTGCTGACCCGTGGCCGCAGGTGCGTGATCTTCCAACTCATCGATGACCACTCCCGCTACGCCGTGGCATCGCGCGTCGCTCGGGGCGAGACCGTCAAGGACGCGATCGCGGTCTTCGACACTGCCGTGGTCGCCCACGGGGTGCCACAACGGCTGCTGTCGGACAACGGGCTCGCACTGAACCGTCCCGGCGCGGGTTTGCGCCCGGCACCGAGTATGTCGGCAACGGACGTCCCCCCCAGGGGCCCGTCCGAAGATCCAGCGACTGTCAGCGAACTCCTGACACACCAACCGTCACCGATGTCCTGAGATAGACCTGTCACCGATCTCCTGAGACATCACAAGGAATGCGCGACCAACCCTTGACTAACCTCGAACGTATGTTCGATAATGAAGGTACGTCGAACCCATCAATCATCGTCGGAGGTGTCCCCAGTGAATGCTCACAGTTCGCCGCCTGCTGATGTGGGGACTGAGTTGGTGATGAGCGCCGCTGAGTGCGCGCGGCTCGTGCTCGATGGTCTTGCTGGGCTCGCGACGGTGGACACCGTTCGACACCAATTAGGTACTCGCGATCTCGCCATCTTCACGCGAAATGTGTTGGCAGTGCTGCAAATTGCTGAGACTGCGGCGGTGGCGTTGGTTGCTGAGGCGATTCAGCGTGGCGTCGTGGTCGAATCCACTGCGGCGGGTGCTGCGCAGTGGGTTTCGCGACTGAGCACGGGCGAGGCAATCGAAGGGTTGTTGCCTTCGACCAGCCCCGGGACCGCTGGGCCGCTGGTGCGTCTCGATGGCGCCCCCGAATGCCCCGTGGCAGAAGATACGGACCCCTCGGAAGGTGGGGCGCCTACTCTGCCGGGGGTAGAGCTCGCGGTAGCGACACGAATCGCCAAGGTCGCGTCCGCTTGCACCGAGCCCCGCAACGAGTTGTTGGCGACAGCGCTCGCCACTAACCATGTCGGGGTGGCCGGTGCGCGCACTGCCCTGATCGAGGTCGACAAGGTCATGCCCGTCCTGCCCGAGGGTACGCGAGACGCGGTCCTCGGGCATTTTCTGTCGCTCCCTGCTGGTTCGGGGGCTAGGGCGATCCGTGAGCTTTCGGGGCGGGTGATCGCAACCTATGCCGATGAAACCTTTCTTGAAGACCTTGACGACAAACTCGACGCGGCCGAGTCCGTGACGTGGTCTGAACTGCCTAACGGTATGCACCGTCTGACCGCAGAACTCGGGCCGTTACACGCCGCGCAGGTGAAGCATGCGATCGACGCGCTCTCTGCGCCCGCGATCGGCAGCACGTGTTGTGACGACGTCTTCCATCGTCACGCGGGTGGCGAGAAGACCGGTGAGATCGACGCGCGTACGGCTGGCAAGCGTCGCGCTGATGGGTTCGTGCTGCTGGTCACTCGTGGCAGCGCGGCCATTGACGACGACGGCGCGACCCCCACGAGCGGTCCGGCCAGGATCGTCGTCACCATCGACCACGACGTGCTCGCCGGTCGGCTTCGCGGCCACGGTCGCACTGACGTCGGCACCTCCCTTGGTGCACATCAGGTTCGTCGAATCGCGTGCGACGCCGACATTCTGCCCATGGTCCTGGGGTCCCGGGGTGAACCTCTCGATGTCGGGCGATCTAAACGCCTGGTCACCCGAAGTCTTCGCGCGGCCGTGGCCGAACGCGATCGATGTTGCACCTACCCAGGATGCGACCGCCCGCCAAGTTGGTGCCAGGTCCACCACATCGTGCCCTGGTCCGAAGGCGGCCCGACCTCACTGGACAACTCTGCCCTCCTCTGCCAGCGACACCACACCGTCGTGCACCGCGAGGAATACACCGCGAAGGCAGACGCGGTCGGTGTCACCTGGGACCTGCGGCCCGGCTCCATGCGTCACCATGCCGCCGAAGATGCAGCATGAGGCAGCATGAGAACGAGGGTTGTGATGGTCTCGATGCGGCGGGTCACGATCGGGCTCGCGCTCCGGGGCTCGCCTACTCGGCCGTGCTGGCGGCGTCGGCGCCGAGATCAGCGAGTGCCCCAGTTATAGCGCTGACTCCATAGGGCCAGATAGGGCATCGTCTCGGTGTCCGTGACTCCGGGAATGCGGCGCACGGCACCGAGCAGATCGACGAGTTCAGCGTCGTCGCTACACACGACCTCGGCGACGATGTCGAAGTTGCCCGCTGTCACGACGACATAGGTGACCTGCTCTAAGGCGGTCACAGCATCGGCCGCCGCCGAGACTTCCCCGGCGACTTTGATGCCGACGAGCGCAATGCGACCAAAGCCGACCTGGAAGGGGTTGGTGACGGCCACGATCTGGAGCGTGCCGTTGCTGATCAGCTTGCCGACCCGTTGGCGTACGGCCGCCTCAGATAGGCCGACGGCCCGCCCAATCTCGCCATAGGTCGCGCGCCCATCGCGCTGCAACTCCTCGATGATCCGCTTGGCCTTGTCGTCAAGGGGTGCCTCATCGACTGCTCGATAACTCCGCGTGCTGTGGGGCTGCTCTGCCATGGCCTCAACCTTCTGATATCACTCCATTAAGACAACGATATTCGGAGAATAACCTATCTTGGCGACGAAATACGTCTCGAAAGACAACCAAAGTTGCGAATACGGTGGTCATGGTGCCGCTGACCCTGTAGCGTGATGTGCCTCACGTAATGGCAAGAACAGCGGGCGGTACAGCGCCGGGAGGGTCCACAGATGCAGTTCATTGCAGGCGAATACCGACAGGGTCATGGAGCCGAGCACGTGCTCGTCAATCCAGCCACGGGAAACGAATTGGGGCGCTACCCGTTGGCGAACGATCGCGATGTCGACCTCGCGGTCGCTGCGGCTAAGGATGCCTACCCCGCCTGGCGGGATGCGACTCCTGGCGATCGGGCCGATGCGCTGCTCGCGCTCGCCACGGGGCTTCAGGAGCGGGCGCAGGAGTTGGCGACAGTGGAATCCCAGCAGACAGGCAAGTCCATTCGGCTGGCGGGCGAGTTCGACGTCCCGGGAACCATCGACAACGCCAAGTTCTTTGCGGGCGCGGCCCGCCACCTCACGGGCTTGGCCGCGGGGTCGTACTGGCCCAACTCGACCTCCTTCACGCGTCGCGAGCCCCTCGGTGTCGTCGGGTCTATCGCGCCGTGGAACTACCCGCTCCAGATGGCTGCTTGGAAGATCTTTCCCGCGGTGGCGGCCGGCAACACCATCGTGCTCAAGACGTCAGAGTTGACTCCGGGGACCTCGCTTCTGCTCGCCGAGATCGCCACTGAGGTGGGTATGCCGCCTGGGGTCATCAATGTCCTTGCTGGCGACGGCGCGCACTGCGGAGAGGCGCTGGTGCGCCACCCCGATGTGGTGATGACCTCCTTCACCGGATCGACCAAAGTGGGACGTCGGATCATGGAAATGGCAGCGTCCAAGGGCGCGCGAGTCCATCTCGAACTCGGCGGCAAGGCGCCTCTTGTCGTGTATGACGACGCTGACCTGGAGGCCGCCGCCCGGGGCGCTGTTGCAGGTTCGATCATCAACGGCGGCCAGGACTGCACTGCGGCGACCCGTGCCATCGTGCATTCGTCACTACACGACCAATTTGTCGAGCGGGTCGCGGCCATTATGAACGACGTCGTGATCGGACCGCCGGACGACGTCACCACCGATCTGGGCTCGTTGATCTCGACCGTTCACCGGGATCGTGTGGCGGCGATCGTGGATCGAGCGCGCTCGCACGGCGCGACTATCGTCTGTGGCGGCGGGATTCCCTCGGATTGGAACGCCCCGGAGACCGCCTACTTCCAGCCCACGTTGATCGCGAATGTCGCACCCAGCGATGAGGTGTGGCGCGAGGAGATCTTCGGACCGGTGCTGGTCACGACGCCCTTCGAGACCGACGAGGAAGCCATCGCGCTCGCCAACGACACGCCGTACGGCCTAGCCGCAAGCGCCTGGACGACCTCGACGCGACGAGCCCTTGACGCGGCGGCGCGGATCGAGGCCGGATGCGTCTGGATCAACGAGCACATCCCGATCGTCTCGGATATGCCCCACGGCGGCTATAAGGCATCAGGCTTCGGCAAGGACATGTCGCAGTTCTCGTTCGAGGAGTACACCCAGGTGAAGCACGTCCTCATCGACCAGACCGACAGTCCGAGGCGGGAGTGGCAGGACATCGTCTTCACCACGCGCGGCACCAACACGGTGAGCGGAGCCTGAGGCGTGAGTTCTGAAGCAGCAGCGGTTGATTCGGGCGCCAACCTCGTCATCCGCAACGCCGTGCTGTGGGACGGCATGGAACGGCTCGACGCCGATAGCCTCGTCGTCACGGACGGCATCCTGGCCGAGGTCGGATATGACGTCGCGTCCTCATCTGCGCACGAGGTTGTTGACGCGCGTGGCGGCCTGGTCACCCCCGGTTTCGTGGATGCCCACGCCCACCCGGTGATGGCAGGCGTCGAGGCGCTCTCGTTGGATGTCTCCGCCTGCGACTCCGCGCAGGAGACGCTGCGTCAGATTGGTTCCGCCCTCCAGGCAGGGAGTGGCTGGTTGACCGGTGGCGGCTGGTCCATGTCCGACTTTCCCGGTGGCGCCCCGACAGCGGCCGCGCTCGACCGGCTCGCCATGGACCTCGGCGAGGCAGCAGCCCGCCGGCCGGTATGCCTGGTGAGCGCCGACCATCACTCCCTCTGGGTCAACAGCGTGGCCTTGCGTTGTGCCGGGATCGACCGCGCGACCGATGTACCCGAAGGGGGAGTCATCGAGCGGGACACCCATGGCGAACCCACCGGGACCCTGCACGAGTCGGCCATGGACCTGATGTCCGCGCATCTTCCGACCCGTACGCCAGCCGAGCTGCGCGCTGGACTGTTGGAGGGGCAGCGGCGCCTGCATGAAGTGGGCGTCACGGGTTACAACGACGCCATTGTGGGCGATTATGGCGGCCACACGAGTGCATACGACACCTACCGGCAGGCGGAGCTCGATGGCGACCTGACGGTCGAGGTGACGGCCTCGCTGTGGTGGCCACGCGGCCTGACCGAGGACGATGTCGACCAACAGGTCGCTGTGCTGCGTGGACAGAAGGTCGACGGCCCTCGGTTCCGCGCCACCAACGTCAAGTTCATGTTGGATGGCATCGTCGAGTCACGCACCGCGTCGATGAGCGCGCCCTATCGCTGCGATTGCGCAGGCGAAGGAACGAGCTACTTCACCCGCAACCACTTGCGGCGGGCCTTTGCCGCGGTCGAGGCAGCGGGTTTCGACATCCACTGTCACGCGATCGGGGACCGCGCGACACGAGATGCGCTCGATGCTCTGGAGGGCATCGTGTCGGCCCGAAGGCGTTCCGACGTCAGGCATCACCTGGCTCACGTGCAAGTCGTGGATCCGCGCGACATCCCGCGCTTTGCCGCCCTCGGGGTGAGCGCCAATCTGCAGGCGTTGTGGGCGCATTACGACGATCAGATGGTCGCGCTCAACCTTCCGCTCCTGGGCGACGATCGCGTCCAGTGGCTGTACCCGTTCGGTGATCTGGCCGCCAGTGGGGCGCACTTCGCGATGGGCTCGGATTGGCCGGTGAGTTCGCCGGATCCCTGGCAGGCGATGCATGTCGCGGTCAACCGCACCCACCCGACCGGTGTCCGCCCGGAGCCACTTCTGGCGCAGCAGGCGATTGATCTGGCGACGGCTCTGCGGGCCTACACCACGGGCTCAGCCCACTTGGGGCGTACCCGGACCGCCGGACGCTGGTCGCTCGGCGCTCCCGCCGACCTTGCCCTGGCGAGTTCAAACCCATTCACCACACCGGTGGATCACATTCATGAGGTGACCAACGCTGCCACCGTTGCCGGGGGCCGGCTTGTCCATCGCGCTGCGGACGTCTGAGAAGGAGACCAACCATGCCGACGACCACCGATGAAAACGCCACTGCCACAGACCATCCGGACGAAAATTCGGGTGGCGCGCTGACACTTCGCAGTGTGCGCAAGGACTTTGGCGGGGTTACCGCGCTCACGGCGATCGACCTGGAGATTAGGGCTGGTGAGTTCCTCTCGCTCCTTGGTCCCTCTGGCTGTGGCAAGACCACCTTGCTGCGGATGATTGCGGGATTCGAGGCACCCACCTCGGGCTCTATCGAGCTCGACGGCCAGGACCTCACTGCGCTGCCGCCCTACCGCCGCCCGGTCAACACGGTCTTTCAGTCGTACGCGCTCTTCCCGCATATGACAGTCGCCGACAACGTGGCCTATGGGCTGAAGCGCTCGGGTGTGCCCCGGCGCGAGATTGGCGCACAAGTGATGGAGGGCTTGCGGCTGGTGCGGATGGAGTCTTTCGCCGACCGAAAGCCGGCAATGCTGTCGGGCGGTCAACAGCAGCGAGTGGCGTTGGCTCGGGCTCTGGTCAACCGACCCCGCGTCCTTCTGCTCGATGAGCCGATGAGCGCGCTCGACCGCAAACTCCGTGAGGAGATGCAACTTGAACTCATCCGGTTGCACTCCGAACTCGGACTGACCTTCATCTTCGTCACCCATGACCAGGAAGAAGCGCTGGCCATGAGCGATCGGATCGTCGTGCTCGAGGGCGGGATGGTGCAGCAGATCGGCGGGGCAGAGGACATCTACCGCGCGCCAGCTAACGCCTTCGTCGCTGGCTTCATCGGGCGGCAGAACTTCCTCGACGTCACATTCGATGCGGTCTCCGGCGATATGGCACAGCTGCGCGCAGAGCACGGTGTGCTGACCGTGCCGGCCGCGCTGGTGACCGACCGTGCACCGGGGGAAAAGCTGCGCGCGACGGTGCGCCCAGAGACCATCCGGGTGGCGAATGCCGAGGGAAGTCAAGGTGTTTCGAGTGCGACGGACACGTCGAACGAGGTAGTCGGCACGCTGATGGGCGAGTCATTCCTTGGCGATGTGGTGCAGTACCTCGTGCGCCTGCCGAACGGCCAGGAGGTCGTGGCCCGGGCCAGCGCTGTGGCGGCGCCCACGGTTCACGAGGGGCGTCCGGTTCGCCTGAGTTGGGCGTCGGAGGCGGTCGCCGTCTTCAACGCCGTAGGCGCGAGCGATGACTGAGCGAGTGCGAGTCCTGGGATCTGCAGGGCTCAGCCATCGACTCACCCGACGCGGCATGTTGACGGGGCTGGCCGCTGCCGGAGTCGGCGTCGTCAGTGGTTGCGGGAGCGGAAAGGTCGCATCCTCGCCGCCACTCGACGGCGAGCGTGAAGACCAACTGACCATGTACTCCTGGGGTGACTACGACGACCCCGCGGTCCTGAAGGCATTCCGGAGGAAGTTCGACGTCCTCCTCCAGGTCGACTCTTTCGGGTCCAACGAAGAGATGATGGCCAAACTGGGCGCTTCTCGCGGTACCTCGGGCTACGACATCGTGGTGCCCACGGGCTTGGTCATCCCGCAGATGGTCAAACACGATCAGCTGCAAAAACTCGACAAGTCCCTGTTGCCCAACTTGTCCACGATGGATCCCAACTTCCTTGGGCAACCCTTTGACCCCAAGAACACCTACTCGGTGTGCAAGAACTGGGGTACGACCGGCTTTGTCTTCGACAAGACCGTCCACCGAGGCCGCTACACCAGTTGGAAGGACTTCTTGGACCTTGCCAAGGGCCCCGCTTCCGGCAAGACGTCGCTCCTCGAAGACCCGTGGGAGGTGTGCTCGATTGCTCTCGGGATCAGCGGGTACGACTTGAATACCGTTGATGCCCAAGAACTTTCGAAATGTCGGGACATAGTTGTCAACCAGTTGGCGCCGCACGTTCGAGCCTACTTGAGCAACGTGTCGACCCCGATGGGCCAAGGAGGCTTCACACTGATGCAAGCCTTCAACGGCGACGCCCGCCTCGGCATGCAGGAGAGCGACAATCCCGAGCGATGGGCCTTCGTCTTTCCCTCCCCGTCTGCGAATTTGTGGACGGACAACTGGTGTCTCGCCACGGGTGCGCCGCACCCGGATGCCGCGCACGACTTCATCAACTACATCATCGCGCCTGACCAGGCCATGGCCGAGGTGGATTATCACGGCTATCCGACCGGGTCGAAGGTGTTCTTGGACCCGAAGGTCGCGTCCAAGTTTGACCTGTCGGAGTTGATTTTTCCCACCCAGAAGGTGCTCGACCGACTGACCGTGTCGGAGTTCGGCAGCGGTCAGCAGGCGAGAGTCGACATCCTCACCCGCGCCAAGGTCAGGAGCGGAGCATGAAACGAATCGCCGAACGATTCATGGGCCCGGGCGCATTGGCCTTCCCGACGTGGGCATATGCCGTCTTCTTCTTCGTCGTGCCCGTCGCCCTCGTGCTCTTCTATAGCTTTGGTTACAAGCCCGACGAGTTCACCGCTGTCGCAACGGACTCGCTCACCTTCGACCGATACGGCGAGGCGCTCAGCGGGACCTTCCTCACGACGTTCGGCCATACCCTTCGGATCTCGATCTTGGGGACGGCGTTGTGCCTGCTGATCTCCGTGCCGTTCGCCTATTGGCTCGCGGTGAAGGTGTCGCCGGGGCGCCGCGGATTGTTGCTCGCTCTGGTCATGATTCCGTTCTGGACCAACTTCCTGGTGCGCACCCTGGGCTGGCAGATCATGCTCTCGCCGCAGGGATTCCTCTCCGACGGTCTGCAGTCCCTTGGACTCACGGATTCACCGCTTGAGATCTTGTACACGCGGCTCGCGGTTCAGATTGGTGTGGTTTACAACTATCTGCCGCTCATGGTGCTCCCGCTCTTCGTTGCCATGGACTCCGCTGGCAAGTCATTGCGTGAAGCGAGCCAAGACCTAGGAGCCGCTCGCTGGTCGACCTTTCGACACATCACGCTCCCGATGGCGATGCCGGGCGTGGTCAGTGGGTGCCTGCTGGTGTTCATCCCGCTGACCGGAGATTACGTGACCGCCTCCGTACTCGGTGGTGCGAGCGGCTCGATGATCGGACAGAGCATTGCGGATCAATTCAATACGGCACAGAACTGGGCGCTAGGTGCAGCAATGGCTGTCGTCCTGGTGCTCGCCACCGTCACCGTCCTGGCCCTTGCGGCAATCCTGAGTTGGGTTATCCGTCGAGTTCTGGCCCGTATCAACCGCATTGAGCTGCCGACGAGCGAAGGAGCAGGCGCATGACCATGCACAGTCGTCGGCGATCGTGGACCGATATCGGCCTTTTGCTGTGGGGATGCGCGGTCTTCGTGTTCCTCTTCTTGCCGATCGCGGTCATCGTCGTCTACTCCTTCAACAACGGCCGCATCCTGACCAACCTGTCCGGGTTCGGGCTCAATGCGTACGACAGCGCCCTCAACAACGAGATCATCCGGTCATCAGTGGCGACCTCTCTCAAGGCGGCCGCCGGTTCAGCAGCGCTTGCCACGGTGCTTGGTACGGCGGGCGGTATCGCCCTGGCGCGAGCCAGGCGTGGAGCGTGGTGGGCCGTCGGTCTCACCGTCCTCCTTGGCCTGACCCTGGTCACCCCGGAAATTGTGGACGGTGTGTCCTTCTTGCCCTGGTTCGTGACGCTGGGTGTTGACGGCGGCCTGACACCGTTCAACAACGGCATGGTTCGTCTGGTCATCTCGCACGCGATGTTCTCGGTGGCCGTGGTCACCTTCATCGTGCGGGCACGGATGGCCGGCGTCGACCGGTCGCTGGAAGAAGCCGCCGGTGACCTCGGCGCCAATGGGTGGCGTGCGTTCAAGGACGTCACCTTGCCTATCGCAGCGCCTGGCGTACTGGCGGGTGCGCTGATGGCGTTTACGCTCAGCCTGGACAACACGATCTTGTCGAGTTTTGTCCAGCAGCCTGGCTACACCCCGTGGCCGGTCTACATCTTCTCCTCGCTCCGGGTCGGTTTGCGGCCCGAAGTGGCGGCGATGTCCACCATCATGTTGCTCCTGACCTTGGTGGCACTTGCCGTGGTGGCGGTGGTCTTGCGCCGATCCGGAGATTCATCAACAGCCATCGTCAAGGCGATGGCGGGGAGTTAGGCATGAAGAGTGCGCTCGAGGGTATTTCCACCCTTCCCTTCTGGCTCGATGACCCGGCGCGGCCGGAGCCGACCCCACCTCTGATCGGCCCCCGTGGCGCCGACCTGGCAATCGTGGGTGGTGGATTCACCGGATTGTGGACCGCGTTGCAGGCCAAAGAAGCCGATCCAGATCGGTCCGTGGTGCTGCTTGAAGCCGAGACCGTCGGATGGGCGGCATCGGGGCGCAATGGCGGCTTCTGCTCAGCCAGCCTCACCCACGGGGCCGACAACGGTGCGGCCCACCTGCCGGGCGAGAACGCGCGCTTGATCGAGTTGGGGTTGGAGAACCTCGATGCCATCGAAGCGAGTGTGGCCCGTTACGACCTCGACTGCGAGTTCGAACGGACTGGCGAAATCACGATCGCGACCGAAGCGTACCAAGTCGAGGACTTGCGCGCTGGGCACGACCCGGCCCACGGGATCTACTGGCTGGACCGGGACGAACTCGCTGCCCGGGTGCGCTCTCCTCAATACCTTGGCGGACTGTGGGACTCACGCGGTAACGCCATGATCAACCCAGCGAAACTCTGTTGGGAGCTCCGCCGAGTCCTCCTCGAGCTCGGCGTCACCGTCCACGAGAACAGCCCGGTGCGTTCGCTGACCGCAGACTCCACGAGCGTCACGCTGAAGACCGATCGCGGTTTGGTCAAAGCGAACCGAGTTGCCTTGGGCACCAACGTTTTTCCGTCACTGCTGCGCCGAACCCGGCTGCACACCGTTCCGGTTTACGACTACGCCCTCATGACTGAGCCCCTGAGCGCCGAGCAGCTCGAAGCGATCGGTTGGCACGGGAGAGAAGGCCTCAACGACAGTGCCAATAGATTCCACTACTTCCGGCTCAGCGCGGACAACCGCATCCTGTGGGGTGGCTGGGACGCCGTCTACCACTTCGGGGGTAAGGTCCAATCCCGCTACGACCAGCGCCAAGAAACCTTCGAGACCCTGTCGCGGCAGTTCTTCGAGACCTTCCCCGACTTGCGCGGGCTGCGGTTTACGCACGCCTGGGGTGGAGCCATCGACACCTGCACCAGGTTTTTCCCGTTTTTCACCACCGCGCACGACGGTCGGGTTGCCTACACCGCCGGATTCACCGGCCTCGGTGTCGGTGCCAGTCGGTTCGCAGGTCGGGTGATGCTCGATCTGCTGTCGGAGACAGACACCGAACTCACCCAGTTGGAGATGGTGCGCTCCAAGCCGCTGCCGTTCCCACCCGAGCCCTTTGCCTGGGCAGGGATCACGGCCACGACCAAAGCCTTGATTGCGGCCGATGAGAACCAGGGTCGGCGCGGTCTGCTGTTGCGGACCTTGGACCGGTTCGGGCTTGGCTTCGACAGCTAACCGCTAGGGCTGGACGTTGGGCGACTGGTCGTTGTTCAACGCGTTGAATAACGCCTTTGCCTTCGGCTCGTCCCAAAACACATAGTTGCCCGTGCGGGACTCATCGATCGGCACCTGGATCGACTGACCCGACCCGCCACTCACCTTGCGCAGCGCCATGAGGATCCGGAAGGCATTCCACGGCGACTGCTCCTGGTCCACGGCGACCCCCTGGGCGCCCTCGACGCCCATGTTGCGCAGCTTCCACGGGTTCAGCACATTCTGCGGCGAGGCCATTTTTTTGGTGAGTGCACCGAGGAACTCGCGCTGGCGTTCGGCGCGGCCGAGGTCGCCCCGCGGGTCGGAATAGCGCGCCCGGACATAGCCAAGTGCGTTCTTCCCGTCGAGTTCCTGGCAACCGGCCGGCAGGTCGATGTGGGCCTTCTCGTCCTTCATGGGCTTGTCGAGGCACATCTCCACGCCGCCGACAGCGTCCACCACGGAGGCGAACCCACCGAAGCCGATCTCCATATAGCGCTCGATCCGCAAACCGGTCTCTTGCTCCACAGTCTGGGTGAGCAGTTTTGGCCCGCCTCGCGCATAGGCCGCGTTGATGCGGCTTTCACCGCGGCCAGGAACCTGGACGAGGGAGTCGCGGGGCAGAGACACCAGCGTGGGGTCACCACTTTCGGGCATGTGCAAGACCATGATCGAGTCGGTACGCCGCCCCGCAGCAGACCCCGTGCCCAGTTCCTTGCGTTCTTCGCCGCTCAAACCCTCGCGTGAGTCCGATCCCACGAGCAGGACATTGGTGCCCTTGCCTTCCGCGGGCCGATTGTCCGTGGGAATCGCATCCACCTTCTCCACGGACTTCCAGGCGGAGTTGGCGGCCCACAGGATCGCGCCGATCCAGAGCAGCAGGACCACCAGGATTCCGGCGATCCACTTGCGTGCTCGTCCCCGGCGTCGCCGAGGAGGACGCGGCGGGCGAGGTGGCTGGCCTCCACCTGGTCGCTGGGGCGGGCGACCACCTGCTGGGGGAGGCGCGGGACGCCCGGTAGGAAGTTGCTGCGTGCGATCGGGGCCGTACCCCTGGTCGAAGTCACCACTCTGCTGACTTGGGGCGTACTGCGGACGGGAGCCAGGTGGAATGGCCTGAGTGTCATCGGCTGCGGCCCGACGGGGGCGCTGCGGCATCGGCCGAGCGTCGTCACGGGGCGGCGGTGCTGGGCGTCCAGTGGGCATCGCCTCGGTGTTATCAGAGGCCGGGTGTCGCGGGAGGCGGCGGCGGGGCTGATCATCTGCAGGCACCACGGAAGGGTAGCGGCCAACACTGGACATTCGCGGGACGTGAGGTAACGGGCAGGTCGACTGATGATCGGAGCGCTCGCTCCGGGTAACCTCAGGGGCGCGATGAAAGCACACGAAGACACGCCACCCGGCACGACACGGCAGACCACAGCAAGCAGCCCCGTCAGTTCAGCGATCTCGGTCGTCATGCCCATCCTCAATGAGGAGACGCACCTGGCTGAGTCGGTGGCGGCCGTGCTCGCGCAAGAGGTCGATGGCGATATCGAGGTCGTGCTCGCAGTTGGACCTTCCCAGGACCAGACCATGGAGGTCGCGCAGCGGCTCGCGGCGGCCGATCCCCGGGTCACGGTGATCGCTAATCCCAGCGGACGCACCCCTGATGCGTTGAACGCCGCGCTCGGCGTGGCCCGCCATCCGGTGATCGCGCGCGTGGACGGGCACGGCATCCTGTCGCCGCGATATCTGCAGACGGCGTTGGAAACGTTGGCGCAGACTGGTGCCGCCAATGTCGGTGGGATCATGGATGCCGTCGGCGTCACCGCTTTTGAGAAGGCCGTCGCCCTGGCCATGAAGTCGCCCGTCGGGGTCGGCGGGGCGCGATTCAAACTGGGCGGCGAGGCAGGGGAGTCCGAGACGGTCTATCTCGGGGTGTTCCGCCGTGAGTGGTTGGAGCGGGTCGGCGGCTACGACTCCCGGTTCACCCGCGCCCAGGATTGGGAGATGAACTTCCGGATCCGCCAGCAGGGTGGCGTCGTGTGGTTTACCCCCGACCTGAAGGTCGAATACCGTCCACGCGGTTCGTTCCGTGCGTTGGCCCGCCAGTACCTCGAGTACGGCCGCTGGCGCCGGGTCGTGGCCCGTCAACACTCTGGATCGATCAACCTGCGCTACCTGGCACCGCCTGCAGCCACCGCGGCGATCGCCGCTGGCGCGGTCGGCGGCTTGTGGTGGCGCCCGCTGTGGGTCATCCCTGGCGGATACCTGAGTGCCATCACGCTCGCTGGTGCGGTGATCTCCCGGGGTGCCCCGGCACCGGTCGCCGTGCGCGTGGCCCCAGTGCTGGCGACGATGCACCTCACGTGGGGATATGGCTTCCTGACTTCTCGCATCAACCTGGCCGACGACGTGTCGACCGACACACCGCAGGCTCCGCTTCCGGACCCGACTGGCCCGATAACCTGAGCCCGGCACTTCCTGCACCGACGAGCCGCAGGATTTCCGATGACAAAGGACGCTATGGACCTTCGAGTGCGCGCGGCCAGGATGTGGCAGGACCGAAAGATCCTGGACACGCTGGTACGCCGTGACTTGCGGGTCCGCTATGCCCGCAGCGCGCTGGGCTACCTGTGGACCCTGATCGATCCGCTCGCGATGGGTTTCATCTACTTCTTTGTTTTCGGTCTCATCCTCAATGCCGACCGAGGCACACCGATGCCCTTCATCGTGTTCTTGCTCGCGGGTCTGCTGCCCTGGAACTGGTTCAACACCAGCGTGACCGAGACCGCCCGCGCGCTGAACGCCGAGCGAAAATTGGTCCGGTCGACCAACATTCCGCGCGAATTCTGGGTCATGCGAGTCGTGCTAGCCAAGGGCGTGGAGTTCTTACTGTCGCTGCCGGTGCTGGCCTTCTTCATCGTGCTGGCAATGGCTGGCGTACCCCACATCAGTACCGGCGGAAGCATCGGGCTGAACTGGTACCTCCTGATGGTTCCGGTGGCTCTGGTCATTCAGTTGATGTTGTGCATCGGCATTGGCCTGATCATGGCGCCGCTGGGCTCGTTGGCGGACGACTTCGTCCGGCTGGTCCGCATCCTGCTGCGGATGATGTTCTATCTCTCGGCGATCCTGTATCCGATGAGTTTGGTGGAAGAGAAGGCTCCAGAGTGGGCCGCTACCCTGCTCTCGTTCAACCCGATGATTGGCATCATCGACATGTACCGGATGGGGCTTGCAAACGGCCAGAGTCCGAATCTGCTGGCTTGGGGTGCGGCAGCGGTCATCGCGATCTTCTGGCTGTTCTTCGGGCTGTGGGTGTTCCGGCGCCTGGAGCCGGCCGTACTGAAGGAGATCTGACGTGAGCTTGGAGTGGAAGACGTCAGTGGGCGAGCCCGTCATCAGTGTGGAGAACCTGGGAATCGAGTTTCTGCGCGGGCGAAAGCGCAAACTGTCCTTGCGCGAGATGGTCTACACCCGCAAGACGACCCACAACAAGGACACCTTCTGGCCACTGGAAGACATCAGCTTTGAGGTGGGTCGGGGCGAAGGCGTGGGACTGGTCGGTGGCAATGGCGAGGGGAAGTCCACCCTGCTCAAACTCATTGCCGGAACCTTGCTCCCAGATCGCGGTCGGGCCGTTGTACGCGAAGGCGTGGCACCGCTGATTGAACTCACCGGTGGGTTCGTGGGTGACCTCTCGGCCCGGGAGAATGTCTATCTCACTGCGGCGTTGCACGGCATGTCCGAGGAGCAGATCGAGGAGCGCTTCGAGGAGATCGTGAAATTCGCCGGGCCGCAGGTGAAGGCCGGCCTGGACGCACCCTTCCGGCACTTCTCCTCGGGCATGCAGGTCCGGCTGGGCTTTGCCGTGATCACGTGCCTCGACGAGCCGATCATCTTGGTCGATGAGGTGCTTGCCGTGGGTGACAAGAAGTTCCGCGAGAAGTGCTATGACCGGATGGAAGGGCTGCTGGAGGAAGGGCGGACACTGTTCTTGGTCTCGCACAACGAGCGTGACCTGAAGCGGTTCTGTACCCGCGGTATCTATCTGCGGCAGGGACTGGTCGCAGCCGACGGCCAGATGAACGACGTCATCGCGCAATACAACGAGGACATCCTCTCCTCCTGACTAGGCCGGGAGGAGATCCACCGTCAACGGCGGCTGCGTCTTGTCGCGGATCTCTTCCTCGGTGACCCCAGGCGCGAGTTCGCGCAGGACGAGCCCCTCGGGTGTCACGTCGATGACGGCCAGGTCGGTGATGATCCGGTCGACCACGCCCTTCCCGGTGAAAGGCAGCGAGCACTCGTTGACGATCTTGTGCGTACCGTCTTTGGCGACGTGATCCATGAGCACGATGACGCGCCGAGCGCCGTGCACGAGATCCATGGCGCCACCCATGCCCTTGACCATCTTTCCGGGGATCATCCAGTTGGCGATGTCGCCGACTCGGGAGACCTGCATGGCGCCCAGGATGGCGGCGTCGACCTTGCCGCCACGGATCATGCCGAACGATGTGGCCGAGTCGAAGACGGACGCGCCGCGGCGCAAGGTGACCGTCTCCTTGCCCGCATTGATGAGGTCCGGATCTTCCTCTCCCGCAAGGGGATAGGCGCCGACGCCCAAGAGACCGTTCTCCGACTGGAGGACGAGTTCAACATCGTCGTCGACGTAGTTGGGCACCAAGGTCGGCATGCCGATCCCAAGGTTGACGTAGTCGCCGTCGGCGAGTTCGCGCGCCGCGCGCGCTGCCATCTGCTCTCGGGTCAAGGCCATGTCAGCGTCCATCCTCGGGGTTGCGCACGGTGCGCTTCTCGATCTGCTTGTCGCGGGCTTGTTCGGGAGTGAGGGCCAGGACCCGTTGCACATAAATGCCCGGCAGGTGCACCTCATCAGGGTCGAGATCACCTGGTTCCACCAGTTCCTCGACTTCGGCGATAGAGATACGGGCCGCCATCGCGCAGAGCGGGTTGAAGTTGCGGGCGCTGGCGTGGAAGACCAGGTTGCCGTGCCGGTCGCCCTTCCAGGCGCGTACGAGACCGAAGTCGGTGGCGATTGAGTCCTCCAGGACGTACTCCTGGCTGGCTCCCGCGAAGTCGATGGTGCGGGTCTCCTTGGCGGGGGAGGCAAGCACGACCTGCCCCTCGGCGTCATAGCGCCACGGCATACCACCCTCGGCGACCTGGGTGCCAACACCCGTTCGCGTGAAAAATGCTGGGATGCCGGCCCCTGCGGCCCGCAACTTCTCGGCGAGAGTTCCTTGCGGAGTGAGGCGAACTTCGATCTCGCCCTGGAGGTACTGCCGGGCGAACTCCTTGTTCTCGCCGACGTAGGAGGCGGTCACCATCGAGATGCGCTGATCGGCGAGCAGGAGACCAAGCCCGGCGCCGTCGACGCCGCAGTTGTTGGAGACCACCCTCAGCTCTCGAGGGCCCGCTTCGTGCAGCGCTCTAATGAGAACGTTGGGAACTCCGGAGAGCCCGAATCCGCCAACGGACAGCGACGCTCCGTCGCCGATTCCCTCGATGGCAGCCGCGGGGGATGAGACCACTTTGTCCATGCCGTCGACCTTAGCCTCAGGCCTACTCCAACGTGATGGGGCCCATATCCTGCGCGCCTTCAGATCGGCGGCGGCTGGCCCGCACGGCCGGATCGGTGGTGCCCCGCAAGATCACCACTGAGCCACCGGCGCTCCACAGCGCCAACGAGGTACGCAGCACCTCGGCGAGCGATCCAGAGACGACCGCCCGTACCGGCGATGTCGCCGCGGGCACGAGGTTGGCATACGTCCAGGATTCGTCCCGGGTTTGGAGCGCGAGGTCATCGGCGTCGGCCTCCTCGACCACCTCCAGCACGTCGGGGTACGTGGGAAGCTCCCGCGCCTCGTCGAGGGCGCCGGCCGGGATCTCGCCGGGGAAGGATCGGGCCAGGGCTGCAAGGGTGGTCACTGCGAGTTCGGTGGGTTGGGCGCCTTTCGGGTTGGTGCTGATCACGACATCAGCCCCGTCTGGGTCATCGGACACCGTGCCGCCGACAGCCCAGACGCCCAGGGCCCAGTAGAGCGTCCGCCAGTGCTCAGGCGGCAGGTCGAGCGCGACGGTTCGTCCGGGTTCGACGTCGAAGTGCTCCGCCAGGAGGTTGCCAGCCTTGGCCACCCAATTGTTCAGGACCTTCCCCGAGAGTTCGATGCGCTCGCCCTGGGTCGACCCTGGGGTGTCGTCATAGAAGGTGATGCGCGGTGCGGCCGGGTCTTCCCGGAGCAGGCGGGGCAGTACCTCGTGGGGATGCACGGAACTCCTTCGGTCAGGTACGCGCAGCCTCGATCGCGCGACGTACCTGGGTGATCTGGTCCAAGGTCAGGCTAGGGCGGGTCGCCCACTCCAGATTGTCCCGTACCTGTTCCAGGGTGTCGGCGCCGACGGCCATCGAGGTCACGAAGTCATGGCCCAGGACGAAGGCGATGGCTAGATCGGCGATTCCGGTGCGCCCGAATTGCTCCGCGAGGCGAGTGAGTGTCGTGGCGAGCGGGTGGTCTGGTGCGAACAGTCGGCCGCCGCCAAATCCGCCGTATGTCGTCACGACAACATCCCGCTCGGACAGATCAGCGCCGAGGTCAGCCCACGGCGGGTCGACCACCGACATCGGGATCTCGAGGTATCCCAACTCTGGGAGGGCGAGCGCGTCGCGTAGTTCGCTGGGCGAGGTGACGGTGACACCAACTCTGCCGACGACGCCCTCCGCGTGGTAGTCGAGGAGGCGTTGCCAGGCCGCACCTGAGCCAGCGTGCGCGTCGGTCACGGAGGGAAACAAGGCTGCGGCCATGGACCGCCGGCCGAGACTGGCAAAACTGCGCTCCAGGTGTGCGCTGACCGATTGAGTAACCGTCTCATCATGGTTGGCGTCGGCCGGTGCCAGTCGGCAGATGACCGAGAGGCGTCGGGTCAGTTGTGGATCGGCGTTCTGCTGGAGGACGCCTTCTGCTCGACCGTCGTCCTGCAGGAGGTCGACGTGCGTGACTCCACGATTGACCGCGGCCGCCAGCATGGCGCGGATGACCTCCGCGCGCGGTGCAGGCGAGTTTGCCAATTGGTCTCCACCGATCACTACGGCGCTTTGACCCAGCTCTGATCGGTCGCGGACCGGGACGCTGGGGCCGTCGGTGAATTCGGCTTGGGCAAGACGCCGAATGATCGAGGGCCACGGTGCCGCGACGGGATCGGTGAGGTCGGCAAAGACACGGCAGACGCGGTCGTAGTCGGCCAGGACGTCCACGGTGCATCGATAACGGCGAGGGTCGCCAGGGTTATCGACGGGCACGTAGTCCAGGGTGGGAATGTTGCGTCGCAGCCACGGAGTGACGTGCTCGCGGTCATACGAATCAGTGGCGTGGGCGCCCGCGCTGCGAAGGTCCTTGACCGAGAACACTTCACAACCCAAGCCCTCGGGCACGTGGGCCACGTCGACGCGGCCATAGCCATAGCCGCCCGCGGACATGGCCGCTGCGAGTTCGTCGATCAACGTCGCGTCGCCGACGGGGTTGTCACCGGTCAGCCGGACGACGGTGTCGACATCGCTGAGATCGCTTGTCGCTGCGAGGAACCGGCCGAGGACATCATCAAGATCTCCGCGGACCACATCGATGCCAGCGCGAGACAAGTGGTCGGCGATTCGGCTGTCGTAGTGTTCCTGGCTGGTGGCAACCACGACCTCGTGCCCGCTGCGCGAGGCTCGTCGTGCCACCAATTCGATGAGGGGCATCCCGGCGATTGTCAGCAGCGCCTTGCCGGGAAGGCGCGATGAGTTGAGCCGGGATTGGATGACAACGCGGGTGCGGGTCACGCGTCCCTCCGCGGGTCGGTGGTGGACAAGAGACGTTCGATGTCGGTCACGACACGTTGCCGACCACGACCATCGACGAGGCGTTGGCCGCGCTGGCTCAGAGTCTGTCGCTGCGCTGGGTCACTGAGGAGCCGCCTCAGCGTATCGACCGCTGCGCGACGCGCATCAGGTTGTTGTCGCAGGTCATCCAGAAGCCCAAGGCCAGCGACAACACCGTGCTCAACAGTGGCGCGGTAGCCCGGCGCCTGGTTATCGACGACGCACACCGCTGCGGTCGGGACTCCCAAGCAGAGCAATTCCCAGATCGAGGATCCGGACGCTGAGACGGCGAGGTCGGAGTTCGCCGCGATCCGTGCGAGATCAGGGTCGGGCGGTATGGCGTGCACGGCCTGTTCGGGACCATGGTCAAGGTCGCTCAAAGCTGCCCGGACGTTGGAGTCGGATGCTATGGCAGTCACGGACACCGGGCGCTCGGTCTCTAAGAGAAGTGGCACGACGGCGCCTGAGGCTTCGAAGGGGTCGGTGCCGCCAAACACTGTCAGGACCCGGAGCGGAGCCTCCGTCGTGCGTGGCGGGGTAGCCGCAATGCGCGCGAGCACCGAGTCGCGAAACAGTGCGTACTCGATCCCGGCCAGCGCCGAGGAGTGCTGGGGCAGCGGATCCGGCGGTTTGGCGCCGAGGTTCTGATCGACATAGAGATGCGCGAACTGGGCTGAACCAAAATCGTGGTCAACCATCGCCACTACGAATATGCCTGCAGCGCGGAGGGATTCGCCAGAGTCGAGGTCGAGGTCGTACCCATCGAGCACGACGACATCCAGACCGAGCCGGTGCGCGAGGTCAGCGAGACTGGAGGGGGCCGATGGGGCGTCGTGAATCTCGATCCCGTGATCGGCGTAGGCGGCCGCAAGCCAGGGCACATCAATCACCCCCAGCGCGACGATCGTGCAGCCGCGCTGTGCGAGCTCCTCAGCGAGAGCGAGCAGCCGGACGGCATGGCCCACGCCCGTGCCGTGCCCAGCATCACAGCGAAGGCCGACGCGCGTCGCGGCGAGCGGCTGCATGGAGTCCTTTCGGTGGTGGCGGGTGAATAGGTCGGATCAATTCTCAATGTTAGCCTCGGCGTTGTCTTAGGCAAATGCCGGAGGCACTATTGCTCGCGCCACACTCAAGCAGCCACAGGAGCTAGTACATTGAGCGTTCTGGAAGGGTCGTCCATCCTTGTCACCGGGGGCACCGGGTCGTTTGGAAAGGCGCTGATCCGGCGCTTGCTTGACGAGGTCAAGCCACAGCGGATCGTTGTCTATTCGCGCGACGAATTAAAGCAATGGGAAGTTCGCCAACTGTTCAACGACGATTCACGTTTGCGATTCTTCATTGGCGATGTCCGAGACCTGGATCGGCTCAACCGCGCGACGCACGGCGTCGACTACGTCGTTCACGCGGCTGCGCTCAAGCAGGTAGACACCGGCGAGTACAACCCGTCAGAATTCGTCAAGACCAACGTTCACGGTAGCCAGAACGTGATCGAGGCGTGCATCAACAACAATGTCAAGAAGGTTGTCGCCCTCTCGACGGACAAGGCATCCAGCCCGATCAATCTGTACGGTGCGACGAAACTGACCGCGGACAAGTTGTTCACGCTCGGAAACCACTATGCTGCGGCCTACGACACACGATTTGCGGTCGTACGCTACGGAAACGTCACCGGTTCGCGCGGATCAATCATTCCGAAGTTCAAGGCGCTCCACGAGGCAGGGAAGTCCTTGCCTATCACTGACTTGCGGTGCACCCGCTTCCTCATCACCTTGCCCCAGGCCGTCGATATGGTCCTGGACACCTTTGAGTTGATGCAGGGCGGTGAGTTGGTGGTACCGCACATCCCGTCCCACAAGGTGACCGACCTCGCCCAGGCCATCGCTCCCGGCGCGAAGATGCATGACATCGGCCTCCGTCCGGGGGAGAAGCTGCACGAAGAGATGATCTCGCCGGAAGAGGGCCGTCGGGCGATCACGGTGATGGATGGCAAGTACTACATCCTGGAACCCGAGCTGGCGACCTGGGGCTACGTCAAGCGTACGGACGGGACACCTGTCGAGGACGGCTTCCACTGCGCCTCCGACAAGAACGACATCTGGTATGACGCGGAGGACATTCGCGAGATCCTGAACCTCGAAGTCTGAGGCGCCCATGTCGATGCTTCCCTATGGGCGTCAGTCCATCTCGGACGATGATGTCAAGGCTGTCGCGGAGGTCCTTCGAGGCGATTGGTTGACCACCGGTCCGGCCGTGGACAGGTTCGAGAAGGAATTGGGGGCCGTCGCTGGACAGTCGAACCCGGCTGTCGCTGTCACTTCAGGGACCGCCGCTTTGCACGTCGCGTATGCAGCGGCAGGCGTTGGACCGGGGGATGAAGTCATCACGAGTCCGTTGACGTTCCTCGCGACCGCGACGAGCGCTGCCATTCACGGCGCTACGGTCGTCTTCGCGGACGTCTGCGAGGACACCGGAAATCTTGACCCCGCCGCCGTTGAGGCGCTCGTGACGGACCGGACCAAAGTCATCAGTGGAGTCGACTTTGCGGGCCATCCCATGGACGCGCCTGGACTGCGTGCCGTCGCGGATCAAGCGGGCGCCCTCCTCCTGGAGGATGCTGCGCATTCCATTGGCGGCAGCCTGGACGGGCGTCCGGTCGGGTCGCTTGCGGACCTGACCACGTTCTCGTTCTTCCCGACCAAGAACCTGACCACGGCCGAAGGCGGTGCCGTGGTCGCCCTGGACCCTGACATCGCGCGTAAGGCGCGGACGTTCAAGGGCATCGGAATGGTCCGGGACCCCGATCGGCTCCGGACGACTGACGAAGGCCCGTGGTGGTACGAGATGCCTGACCTCGGGCTCAACTACCGACTTCCCGATGTGCTGTGCGCACTCGGCTCCAGCCAATTGACCCGACTGTCACAGTTCAAGGCCCGCCGCGCGCAGATCACCCAGCGCTACCACGAGGGCCTGGCTGACGTCCCCGGCCTGCGGCTGCCGACCCAACGCGTAGGTGCGGATCCGGTCTGGCACTTCTACCCGCTGCGGGTCCTGGATGGGCGCCGCCGTGGGTTGTTTGAGCGCCTACGTGCCGAAGGAATCGGCGTCCAGGTGAACTATATTCCCGTCCATTGGCAGCCGTGGTTTGCTGACCGTGGCTATCAGCGGGGAAGTTGTCCAGTGGCCGAGACCTACTACGAGCAGGAGATCAGTTTGCCCATGTTCCCTGACCTGTTGGATGCGGACGTCGATCGGGTGATCGACGGCATTCGTAGACACTTCGGAGCCTGATGCACCACGCCAACCACTTCTACGGGCACGCGCACATCATGGCGCGCTACACCGGCTTGGCCGAGGTGCCGCGCATCTGGGGCTACCTGCAACATGGCTGGAATACCTACGACGGGTTTGCTGTCGGCACCAAGTTCGCGCCGAATTATCCACGCCTGGTGTGGAGTTCGTCGGTAGCGCGTCGCGCCTGGAGCCTTGGCCTGCGACAGAACATCGTGGTTGCCGCACCCTGGGCATACTTGCTGGAGTTGGAAGGGGTCAGCACGGCCAATGCCGGGATAGACGACCGCGAGGGCACGATTGTCTACCCCTTCCATGGGTGGGAGGGTCAGAGCATCATCGGCGACCACGAGCTCTACCTCCAGCAAGTGCGGGAGGTAGAGGGCGATGTGCCGATCACGATGTGTCTCTACTGGAACGAATATCGCGACCCGGCGGTCCGGTCGATCTATGAGGATGCGGGCTTCCGGGTGATCTCCCACGGCGAGCGCGGGTACCTGTGGAAGGACACCGATGTGCACTTCCTCGACAAGCAGCTCGCTGAGGTGCGGCGGCATAAGCGAGTCGTCAGTAACCGCCTAGGAAGCGCTCTGATCTACGGCGCCAGTGTGGGGTGCGAAGTCGGAATCTATGGCGATCCGATGATCCTAGAAGCCGAGCGAGTGGCGCTCGGCGGTCGCGAGAAACAAATCCGGCTGTTCCCCGAGCTGCACCAACCCTTCGTGCCGCAGGACTACGCGCAGGCGCTCGCGCGCGCCGAGTTGGGGCAGGACGAGATGTTGTGCGCGGAGGAGATTCGTGACCTCTTCGGCTGGCGCGATGCCGTGCGCGGCTCGCTGGAATCGTAGCCCGAGCGCGTTAGACCAAGTCCCAGGTGAACGCCGTGCCCTTCGCGACGTCATGTTGGAAGGTGCGTCCTTCAACGCGCGAAAACTCCTCTGGCGCAATCCCGTTGGCCGGTCGGATGGATCGGACGTTGTCTGGCCCCACGATGTCGCCGGCGGCAACGTCCGTCACGACGTAGAGCGACCGGCGGAACCGTAGACCTTCCTTCTCCTGCTGTCGCGCACCGATGCGGGCCTGGCCGAGGCACTGCCACCCGATCTCGGTCTGTTGAACTAGCGAGGCGAGCTCGGCAGGCTCCGAGGAGAACGATGAATCAACGCCGCCCCCGTCACGCTGCATCGTGACGTGCTTCTCCACGACACAGGCGCCGAGCGCGACGGCAGCGACCGCAGCACCGATCCCGACAGTGTGATCGGAGTAGCCGACCAAGGTGCCAAAGGCATCAGCCATGACCGGGATGCCTCGCAGGTTGGACTCGCTGGGGTCGGCCGGGTAGTTGGCCGTGCACGCCAGGACGACGATCTGGTCGTTGCCCGTGCTTCGCGCTGCGTCGACCGCAGCGCTGATCTCCTGGAGTGATGCCATCCCGGTCGAGATGATGATCGGCTTGCCTTTGCTGGCGGCGAGTCTGATCAGAGGGAGATCGACGATCTCTGATGAGGCGATCTTGTAGGCCGGAGTGCCGAGGTCCTCGAGGAGATCAATCGCGGTGGGGTCGAAGGGGGAGGAGAAGACGGTGATGCCCGCCTTGTGCGCTTCTTCGAAAATGGGGGCGTGCCACGCCCACGGCGTGTGTGCCTCGGTATAGAGATCCCACAGTGTCCGGCCGCCCCACAAGTCATGATCCTGCGACAGCCGGAAATCGGGGGCATCAGAGTCGATCGTGATGGTCTGCGGTGTGTACGTCTGCAGTTTGACCGCGTCGGCGCCCTGTTCGGCGGCCATTCGGACGATCGCTAGCGCTTGGTCGAGCGATCCGTCGTGGTTGCCCGACATTTCGGCAATGATGTAGGGCTTCTGATTCGGTCCGATGGTTCGACCGGCAAGGGTGATGCTCCGCGTCATAGGACCACAATAACCTGCGGTCAGCGTTGCGGACGCACCCGCCGAATTCGATAGACCGTGACTAACTCGTCGAGAATTCGACGCTTATCCATGCGGATTTCCTCGAAGCCATTTCTCGAGTTCATACTCCGTACACCTTCGTTGCTCTCGATGACCTCGCCCTCGAGGGCGTCAAGATTGAGCTGCTCGTCGGCGTAGCGGACCGCCTCGCGTTGGATCTTGATCCAGGCAGGGAGCAGCTCGCCGCGCTCCGACAACCCCGCATTATCAAGGTAGTAGCCCCACATGGCTTGCCGCCGACCGTCGTGCTCGGCGATGTCGAAGAAGGTCACCACTCCCGCAGGTGCTCCGTTGCGCTCGTACACAAGGACCTGGCGAGTGTCGTCCGATTCGACCGCTTCCCACCAGGCGGAATGCATCTCGGCGGTGATTTCCTCGCGGTTCAGCGAGACCGCCTGAACCTCGGGGTGATTGCGCCAGCGTCGAATTGCCTCCAAGTCAGCGGAGGTGGCTGGTCGAAGCATGATGGATCCCGCCTATTTGGTCATTTCTGTAGTTCTCCTAGACTATATGCAAGTCCGCAAGGCAGTTTTTGATCACCGACGTTTGTGAGGATAGATGAGCGCGCTCAGCCGGGACCAGATTCGCACGATGATGGATGAGGTTCTGACCGCCCAAGGTAAGGAACTGCCAGCCGACGACTCCACCGCGCTGGCTGAGATCGGCTTCCGATCGCTGGATTTCTCAGAACTCGCACTCCGCGTCGAGGACGAGCTGGACGAGGAGCTCAACTTTGATGCGCCTGGCCTACGGTCGATCGAGACCGTCGGGGATGTCCTGGACCTCCTCGATCGGTTGCAGAACGCGTGACCGCAGTGCTGCCCGCGGGCGCACATAACCGGGTCGTGGTGGCAGACGACACGGTCTTCGATGGCGCCTGGAGCGATCTTGCGCCGTGGTCAGGCGTTCCGGCGGTTGCCGCATTCTTGACGCGCGACTTGTTGGCGCCAGCTCGTGCCGCATGGTTGGCGGCGAGCGAACCCCATCGGGAAACCCTGATCGCCACCGCCGCGCGCGTAGGTATCGCGCAGCAGCAGGAATGGCGCGACGGCGGGATGGCGATCGTGCGGTGGCCCACGGCGCAGCCCGACGCAGGCCACGATGACCAGCACGTCGACCACCCTGAGGCGCCGCGCGAGCCGGATGCCGGCCGCGTGTGGCTCCTCACCTCCGGATCGACTGGCCGACCCAAGCAGGTGGCGCACACGATTGACTCGCTCACCACGGTGGCCACAGACCAGCCGCCCCGCACCTGGCTGTGCCCCTACACGCCGGGCGCCTATGCGTGGTGGCAGGTCGTGACGCTCTCGCTCTCGGTGCCAGGTCAGGACATCGTGTTCGTCGATGGCGCTCGCGCGGACATCTGGCCGCATCGCGCACTAGAGGCCGGTGTGACGGCCGCGTCCGGCACACCCACGTTTTGGCGGCAGGCGATTTTCCGCTCGGGGGAGACGCTCGCTCAGTTGCCTTTGGAACAGATCACGCTGGGCGGCGAGCCCGTCGATCAGGCAATCCTCGATCAGCTCGGCGAGATGTTTCCGGACGCTCGGCTTTCCTGGATCTACGCCTCCTCCGAGGCGGGCGCGGCGATTGCCGTCCACGATGGCCAGGCCGGGTTCCCCTCGGCCTGGCTGGATCGGCACACGCCCGGTCGACCTCAGGTGCGGGTCGTCGACGGCGAACTGGTGATCGTTGCCACGCATGGCGCACAAGGCATGGACACCGAGATCCGTACCGGTGACCGAGCCGATACCCATGGTGATCGGGTCCTGATTACGGGTCGTCTTGCCTCGGATGAGATCAACGTTGGCGGGGCCAAAGTCTCGGCTGCCGAGGTGCGCGGTGTGCTGCTCCAACACCCAGAGGTCCTATGGGCCCACGTTCGGGGACGTAAGGCGCCGATCGTGGGACAGATGGTCCAGGCGGAAGTCGTCCCCGCGGGCGCTGCGGCGACTGATGGATTGACCGACCGACTCACGCGCTGGTGCCGTGACCGATTGCCCGAGTATGCGGTGCCCCGACGTATCCGCGTCCTGTCCGAAATTCCGATCAAGGAGACGCTGAAGAGCGATGTCTGACTTCACCCAAACCCCCATCCCGGCAGCGTCCTGCGTCCTTATCTCTGGCGGCTCCCGTGGGCTGGGATTGAGCCTGGTCGAGGATGCGCTGAAGCAGGGTGCCAAGGTGGCGACTTTCGCGCGTACGGTCACACCTGAACTCGAGAAGCTTGCGGCTGATCGCCCTGGTGAGGTCTTCGTCGGCTCGGTCGATATCACCGATGCCAAAGCTCAGACCGCCTTCATCAAGGCCGCTGCCGCCGAGTTGGGCCCGATCGACGCCTTGGTCAACAACGCGGCGATCGGTCAGGACTCGATGTTGCTGCACACCAGCCCGGAGCGCATCGGTCAGATCATCGAGACCAACCTGACCGCCACCCTGGTCCTGACCCGCGCCTTCCTTCGGCACGCCATGGCCAAAGCCGGTCGCGGTCGGGTTGTCTTCGTCACCTCCGTGTGCGGCCAGCGGGGCTACGCCGGGTTGTCGGCGTACTCCGCCACCAAGGGTGGTCTTGATGCGGCGATGCGAACTCTCGCTCGGGAGATGCACGGCCGGTTCCTGGTGAACTCAGTCGCGCCGGGGTTCTTCGCTTCGGAGATGTCGAGTGTGCTTGGCACCGAACAACTTTCGACGATCACGCGGCGTACTCCCTCCGGCCGACTCGTGGAGCCGGAGAACATCGCGCCGGTTGTGCGATCGCTGTTGTTCGAGGACACCAATCTCAATGGGCAATCGCTCACGATCGATGGGGGCGGATCCATCTGAGCACGTTGATAGCGCGCCAGGTCCATGGAGATCTACCCCATGACCTCCTGCGCGAGCTCGAATCTCCTTCTTTGAGAGGTGAATCGAGCCACTTGCGGGTAGTCGATAGCACGGCTTCCTCGACTAATAAGCCACGGACCTACCTGGCGAATGGGCATCGCATCACTTGGCAGTTGAGTGCCTGGCCGGGTTGGCGAGTGGCTGTCGATGCCGAGCTGGCCGACCAGCAGGTGCCGGAGCACATCCGATCCCGGAGCCAACTTGACCCGGACGCGACGGACCGGGAAATCCTCGTGGCCTGGACCCAATCCGAAGTGCTCGCAAAACTAACCGACGAGCCAATTCTGTTGCGACTCAGGCGATGTGGACTGCGCATAGACGATCTTCCGCAGCGAGCACCGATCGGGCTCGTCACCGTGCAACATGAAGGGAATGTGACCACCGTGGGAGCAGCCGCGTGTGCCGTACACGACATTGAGGAACCTGAGGCCGGTGGTCAGCGTGGCTAACGCCGCTAAGGCGGAGACCTCCGCACCGTCGACCGACCCACGACTCGCCGCGCGGCGCGCAGCGGCGAGCCCGCAGAAGCTCGGCCCTAAGTTCGATCAGTTCTGCGAGGCCGCCACCCAATTTTGGCCGCAGAACACCCTGCCTTCGCGGGATGCCACCATCCTGGTCGAACTCATGACCGAGGACATCCGAGTGGGCATTCGGAGCCTGACGATCGCCAACGCGATCCGTCGGGTCACCCCGGCCCGAGTCGTCGTCTACCTGGGCGCGGATGCGGACTGGAGCAGTTTCCAGTGGACCTACTACGACCGGGAGGGCCTGGAGAAGCTCGCTCGGGCGTACGGCGCGGACGATGTGATCGACGTTCACGAGATCGTCGATGACGGGCTGCACGATCGCGAGGGCAGCGTCGAAATCGCCGGCAAGACAATCCCACTCGATCAACCCTCCCGCATCGCAGCCGACACCCTGGACCAACTCGTGGATGCGACAGCTGCACGGGTGATGCGCGTACCCCGTGTCACCGACGAGGTTCGAGCGACCGAGAAATATGCCGAGGTCCGGGCCCGGAGTGAAGCGTTCGCCCGCCTTTATGACGGGATGATGACCGAGCTGAATCCGGTGGCACTGGTCTCGAGCCACATCGACTACAACCATTGGGGGTTGGCCGTCGAGGCGGCGATTCGTACGGGCGTTCCTACTATCCACGTGCAGACCACAGGCGGACTGAAGGCCTACCTGCTGACCCCGGAGCAAGCACAGGGTCGCGAGGGCACGTTCCGGATGCACCTGACCCGGCAGATCGCCGAGTTCTTTGAGAGCTATCTGTGGTCCAACCGGGATCTCCTGCGTCGCGGTGCCGAACTCACCGCGTGGCGCTCGAAGAGCAATCTTGGGCGACCGTCGTGGTGGCGGGGCGGGGGCGTCGTGTCGTCGCTGGAATTGAGCAATCCGCTGGAACGTCAGAACGTGCGAGAGCACGCGATGCAGCGACTGGGATTTGATCCGGACAAGCCGGTCGTCGTGGTGTTTAACCACGCGGTGTCTGACGCGCTCGGAACCAACCACGAACTCTTCGATGATCTCGCGCACTGGTTTGAGGAGACGGCTGCCTACGCGGCTAATGACACGACCGTGAACTGGCTGTTCCAAGATCATCCAGCCCAGTTCCTCTACGACGTCACCGGATTCTTCGACACCGTCAAAGAGCGCTACGCCGACCGGCCACACATGCAGTTCCGGCGTTCGTTCGACATGAGCAAGAACATCATCTGGAGCCTGGTGGACCTCGGTGTCACGGTGCGCGGTTCGGTCAGCGCAGAACTACCGGTCTATGGGATTCCCGCAATCCAGGCGGGCTGGTCGGAGTGGAGCGGTTGTGGATTCTCGCTCGTCGCCAAAGACCGCGAGGACTACTGGCGCCTCCTGAAGGAGACCACCGACAAGATTCGCGCTGGGATCTCGCCGATCAGCAAAGAACAGGTTGAGCGCGCTCGCCTATGGCAGTGGTTCTATCGAAGCGGGGGTGATGTGGCGTCCCACCTAGTCCAACACTGGGACCTTGGCCAAAACAACGAACTGTTCCGGGCGCTCACCGTGGCCATGCGTCACGTCGAGAGCGACGGTGAAGCGGGCCTGGAAGCGACCCAACGAATGTGGCGACAGGGTGACCCGATCTTGACCCGGGTGGACTTCACCGGCGGATCTGAGCAATTGGCTCGTCAACTCGGTGTCTTGGCAGAAGTGGAAGTGTGACATGACGACAGATGAACACCCTCCCGTCGACGTGGAGCAGCGGCTGGCCAGCTCCCCTCAGCTCACCTTTGACACCATCTTTGACGAACCGGTGCCGACCCTCCAGGTTCCATGCACCCTGACCGAGGGACAGCGACCTGAGGTCAAGGTGGTCGATCGATTCACCCGAGGTCTGGCGATCGTCGGACGATTCGCGCTTGAGCCGAGCTTGATCGGTCTGAAGGTGACACCCGGATCAACAGACGCCGTCCGGGTGCTCGTCCAGTTCAGCGTCGATGCCGTCACCGACACCTGGTGGAGCAAGCGCACACCAGCCGACACGGTCAGATCGGACGATGCCACGGCCCGGATGTTCGTACTGCGTTCGCAGGGCAAGACCCGTGCTGCCGTCGCCCTCGCCGCGCCAGACATGACGCCCGACGGGCCCATCCGCGCCCAGGTGGAGTTCGATTGCGAACCGGGCGCCGTCAACCCCGACGGGTTGCTCATTCTGGAAGTGCTGCAGCCGGAGGGATTGCCTCGGTGGGCGGCGCGGCGGGTCATGCCCTACGCACCCGTCGGCGTGCGAATCGACAAGATCTCACTGCTCGAGGCGCAGGGCGAAGCGCCGCAAGTGCGGCCCTTCGTCATCAATCACCAGGACCCGACTCAGTGGCAGATCCTGACCCTCCACCCGGATGCCGCGGGCGCCGCGGGGAGCGTACGGGTTCGGCGCCATTACCGTCGGCCACCCGATCTGCTGACGCGCGCGGCCCGTAAGGCGGTCCGGGAAGGGCGGTCGCGGATCTTGCGTCAGAACGATTCGGCTCACGCTATGCAGGAGGTTGTGCAGGGTTGGCTCGATCGGGACGAACTCGAGGTGACGGCAGTGGCCCTCGCGGACGGTCGACCGGTGTCCATTGAAGTTCGGCCGGGGAGCGGAAATGGCAACCGTGACCATGCCTTTGTCAGGTTCCACGTCGCTGACTCCGGCACTGGTCCGGTGGTGGTCGGGCTGCGGCACCGGGACAAGGCCATTGCCGATCGTCCCGAGGTGGGGCATCGCCTGGTGACCTGGGAGGTCACTGCGGACTGGCGAGGCTGACCCTCCCAGGTCCCGCGCAGCACGAAGGTGGCGAAACCTATATCCCGAGACGGGTGAGCACCCGCTCGAGTTGGGCTGTGCGCTGTGGCGGGGCGATCGCGAAGGCCGTGCGTTTGGCGCGGGTCACCACGCGTTCTCCGACGCGGCGTCCTGGAGCGGTCAACCGCCGTCCCAGGACGTAACTGGGGGAGCTTTGAAGGCGGGCGAGGCGGCGCTCCAAGTCTCGTACCGACTGATCGCGTTGCCTCACGGCCGACTCCAGCCAGGTCACTTGATCTCCGCGGGTGTGGAGTTCCTGCGACATGCGACCTAGCGATGACATCGCCTCGCGATACCCGCGTGAGGGGGACGAGGTGGCCGTAAACTGGGAGGCGCCGTTCGCAAGGTTCTCCGCGAGTAACTGACTTTCGGTGGTCGCCCCTCCGCCGTGGATCACGACGGAGAGCTCGGCTTCGCGTGATGCGATCTGACTCGCGACATCAGGGGACCAGGGCTTGCCGACCATGGCCAGCAGCGTCTGGGTCAGGGCATCCGGGCTGATGTCCGGCTGCCACGGGTGTTCTCCGCCGGACTGCAGGAGCCGACGGGCGAACTCGCGCAGGCCGCGCGCGAGACACAGATCCGCGTCCAGGTCTTCAGTCCAGGACCAACTCTCGTCGAAGAGCTCCATCGAACCATCGGGTCCAAGCACGACATTGTTCGGCCCGGCAAAGAAGCGCTTGGTCAGTCCGCCGTCCCGCCAGACTGCGTCGTCGCTGAGGAAGGCCGCGTAATCACGAGTGAGTCGGCGGACGCCGGTGAGATTCCCTCGGGCGCACTCGGCGCGCAGGGCCGCCTCCAAAAGGTCGCCACTTGGCAATCGGCCACCCACCAGGGAGAGGTCCCGGGAGACGCGCCGCTCAAACATGGGCCCAGCGTGGTGAAGCGGCAGGATCGACCGCTCCCAGCCGTCCGCGTCCTGGCTCGCCGTCATGATGCCGGACCACTGCGGGCTCACACCGTCTTCGCTCTGGAGAAGTTGCGGTCGATCTGCAGTGGCCGTTTCCGAGGATGCTTCGCCCTTGCGGGCCTCCACGACCCAGCCTGCGGCCGTGTGTGGGCCGAGGCCGGCCGCCAAGAATCGCCGTGACATGGAATAGAGGTCGATCAGACTGCGATGTCCGTGAGCCTGATCGGACTCAATCTTCGCAATGAGCGACTCCAATCCGGCGCGACCGGTTGAATCCTCCGCAATGGCGGGGTCTACCAATAGTGACATTTGGTTGAATATTGGGTAACCACTGTATAGACGATCGATTGATAATCCTGCGGCAGAAACGATCTCGGGAAGTTCGGGATACAGGGGATTTCGGGACTCGAACTCGTCCGCGCCGCGATGCCATGAGGTGTCGTCGTCGAACAGAGTGCGCATTTCGAGCCGGAAAACGTGATCCATCGCGAGATCGTTAGCGACTGCCACAATGGCCCGCCCACGATCTCCGAGAAATTCGCCGGACCGCTTGATCGTCTCTGCGTAGGTCAGCGGTGTCGAGTCCGGGGTCAGGAGGCCCTGGGGGCCGTCGAGGTTGACCACCACGTCGTACGGAGCACCTGGCTTGAAGCGCTCAAAACCGCCAGCGAAAACACGCAGATGTTGGCGTTCCTGGGCGTGGCTCGCCAATTCGCGAGCATCGACCAGGGAGCGCACCAGAATGTCAACGGGACGATCGGGGCGGACGACGTCCACGAGAGTTGCCGCGTGAGGTCCGATTAGTGCAACGCGACCAGGATGTTCTCCCAGCACAGAATGCAGCAGATAGGCAATCGCTCCGGGGCGAGAAAGGCGCGAGAAGTCTTCGGTCATGACCTCGCCGCCGATGAGGCGAACTCCCGAGGAGGTGTCGATAGCGTGTTGTTCGGTCAAGGAAATGCCTCTCAGGTGGTGTCTACTCGCGGGCACAGCCTACCCGTTGAAAGATTCGGCCGGTTCGAGTCGGCGCGGGTGTGCAGATAGCGGGTGTGCGGATAGCGGGTGCGCAGATAGGCTGTCGGGCGTGGGCGATCAAAAGGCGCGGCCAAAGATCGGTGTTGTGATCCTTCATATGGGGGATCGGCCCGATGAATTTCAGCGTGCGATGGCCGACGTGCTCAAGCAAGAAGGCGTCGACCTCGACGTGGTCGTCGTCGGCAACGGATGGCGGCCGACCAATCTGCCGGATGGTGTCCGCGGCCACTTCCTGCCTAAGAACGTTGGAATTCCCGAAGGGCGCAACGTCGGGGCGCGTGCGGTCAGCGGGGACTACATCTTCTACCTCGACGACGATGCGTCGATCGTGAAGACAGACGTCCTGGCAAGACTGGCGACGGCCATCGAGGCACGCGACAAGGTGGCCCTCGTGCAGCCGCGATTGAGTGACCCGGTGACGGACCAGGCGCCGAGACGCTGGGTACCGCGCCTGATCGTGGGTCGAGGCATTGGTCGCGCCGGCCGAGTGGCCGTCTTCTCCGAAGGGGTCGTGCTGATCCGCCGGAGCGCCTTCGAGGAAGTTGGGGGATGGCCGGGGCAGTTCTTTTTCGGGCACGAAGGGATCGAGGTCGCCTGGCAACTCACCCATCGCGGATGGACGATGTGGTACGACCCCACGATCTCGGTGCACCACCCGTACACCGAGGCGAGTCGGCACCCAACACACTTCTTCACCAACGCGCGTAATCGGGTCTGGGTCGCGCGTCGCAACCTTCCCGCGGTGCTGATCCCGCCCTACCTGATGTCCTGGGCAGGCATCACCGCTGCACGAACTCGTGACCTCGACTCCATGCGGACGTGGGCCAGCGGCTTCGCCGCCGGGGTGCGTGAGCCTGCCGGTCAGCGGCGGGTCATCTCGTGGCGAACGGTCGCCACGCTGATTCGTATCGGTCGGCCACCGGTCGTCTGATGGCCACGCGGCAGGCGGTGCTGATCACCGGGCTCGCTAACCCGACCCATCTCATCTATGTCGGCTCCTACCTGCGGCAGTTGGCGTGGTCCGGCCCGATCGAGTTGTTCGCGCCGCCGGGGCAGCGGATCGACCTGCGGTCCGAATCTGCACAGCGCCTTCTCCCGCACGACCTGGATCTCACGGTCGCCGTTGGCGACGACTGGATGGCGACCCAGAAGGCACTGGTCTATGTATCCGTTGGGGCTCCGGGTCTTCGGGCCTACACCGCACTGCGGCGTCGCGCCCCACGGCGTGCGATCGAGGTGGTCGTCACCGATGAGGGCCTCGGGACCTATGGCACCTGGCGGACCCGACGGCAAGCGGGGGCGCGCGAGGGTGTTCGGGAACCCTGGCGCACCGTCCGGCCGCTCGCCGTGAGCGCCGGAGCGCGCCTTCTGACCTCCCGCCGGTGGCCGCTCTACGCTCGGAATGCGGGCCGCTGGACGGTATGCGATGACGTTGCTGAGGAGTTCAGGCGACATATCTCTGATCGTTGGGCGAGCGCACCGGACCGGGGACGTGTCGTGTTGTTGACTCAACCGTGGCCGGAACTTGGGGTGCTCTCCGAGCGTGACTATCTCGCGCACGTGGACGACACTGCTGCTGTTGTCGCGCAGGCCGGGCGAACTCTGTCGGTCTGTCCGCATCCGCTCGAACGGCCGGGCAGGTATGCCGACTGTGACGCCCTTGACCCCCACACGCCTGCCGAGCTCAATCCTGTTGTCGTGCATGCAGCGGCGGTGCTTGGTGGGCCAAGCACCGCACTACTCAACCTGGCCGCTGTGCATGGCGTGCCCGCCGTGCGCATCGGGGTGCCCGGCCGACCCGACCTCGACGACGATTTGTGCACGTCCCAACGCACCCTGCTGCAGGAGTTCGTTGGTGCGCCGGTCGCGCGGGCCGAGCTTGCCGGCACGCTGGCAGACCGCGCTCGCCGCTCATAAGGAGCCCAGTTCGTCACTTCGGTCAGACCGTCCGGGAGCATAAGCGCACGGATGGTCTGACCGAACTCGTCAGTCAATCGAGTGTGTTGTCAGCCTCAGCCGTTAGGCTCATGACGTGAGCAGTACCTCCCGATCACGACGTACGCGCCCGGCAAGCCCGCCCGTTAGTCCCGCCTCCCGGATGGCCCGCGCGGCCGATCTGGCCGGTGATGAAGTGCGGCGCCTGGCGACCAGACCCGGTGTGCGCCGTGCCGTGCGTCGAGCCGGGGAGGTAGCGCGCGGCACGGCGAGTCGACTGCCGCGCCAGCGCGACGAGATCACCCTGCTGGCCTCAGACCTGGCTGGTGTCGCGACGACCGGGATCCTCGTCGACGGCGCCCAGGCTGCGCAGGCGCGGCGCACGGCGCGATCGCTCGGATTGCCGCGCACGATGGACAGCGTGAGCGCCTGGAACGCTCTCGGTGCGCTGGCCGCATTGATCCAGGTCGCCGACGACGGACGTCGTCGCGCCGTCGTGATCGATGCGTCGGGTCCGCGCTCGGTCTTTAGCCGGTGGGCCACGGCGGCGGGCTTTGCGCCGGTCGCTCTTGATGTGGCGGAGCCCGAGGTCGTGGGGGAGCGCATCGACGCTGGCGCTGCTGACCTGGTCGCGCTGCTGTACCCGCGAACGGTCGACCCTGCCGACCTTGATGTCGAGTTGGCACACGCTAGTCGCGCGGTGCGCAAGGGCGGCCTCGTGTGTTCCACCGTGCAACTGGGCCCCGAACGTACCGGTGGGCTCGGGGTGGCCGACCTACGAGCATTCATGGCGCGCGCTGGTGAGCAAGGTTTGGCAACGGTCGGGAACCTCGACCTGCAGGACGCGGCCCGGGCGCGCGCAGCACAGTCAGAACACCAAGACCGTCCCGTCGGCCTGGCTCTCCTGACCTTCCGGCGTACGTGACGGAGTCGCCCGCAGCGGAGGTGACGTACGCCCCAGGGCGCGTCGTCCCACTCCGAGCGATCATCGGCCCGATGCGGCGGGGGCCTGGCGATCCAACGTTTGCGGCCGACGGGTCCGCGATTCTGCTAGGTCAGCGCACGCCCGAGGGCCCTGCCACGCTACGGATCGACCAGCCCGCAGCCGAGGTCGTGCATCTCCGGGCATGGGGCCCGGGAGCCGGGTGGTCGATACGTCAAGCGCCCGCCTTGCTTGGCGACCGGGACGACCCCAGCGGCTTTGCCCCGTCCCATCCACTCTTGCGGCGGCTACACCACGAGCATCCCCACGACCGGGTGCCCAGGTCGGGTCTGGTGGTGCCCGAGTTGGTACCGGTCATCCTCGAACAACGGGTGACCGGCGCCCAGGCGTTTGCCGCCTACCGGCGCTTGGTCCGCACCTATGGCGAGGTGGCACCTGGTCCTGGCGCGACGCTGCGCCTGATGGTCGCGCCGACGGTCGAAGGGTGGCGGCAGATCCCGTCCTGGGAGTGGCTACGCGCTGGCGTCGATGCTCAACGCTCGGACACGGTGATGCGGGCGCTGCGTGTCGCGCACCGACTTGATGAATGTGTCGACCTGCCGCTGGCTGACGCACACCGACGGCTGCGGGCGGTGCCCGGGATCGGGGCGTGGACGGTCGCGGAGGTAGCGCAGCGTGCTCTCGGCGACGCCGACGCCGTCAGTGTTGGCGACTATCACGTCGCGAAGAACATCACCTATGCCCTCGAAGGCACGGTGGGTGATGATGCCCGGATGCTCGAACTGTTGCGTCCCTATGCGGGTCATCGCTTTCGGGTGCAGCGACTCATCGGGCGTTCTGGCCGTGGCCGCCCGAGGCGCGGTCCACGGCTGAGCCTTCCCACCCACCTGCCTGCGTAGGTCAGTTCAGCGCTCCCGCACGGTGAGGAGCACCTGATGTGGCCGGGAATCGCGGACCTGTGTCGTCAGACGCTCGCCGGCCAACGCCACCTCGACGCGAGCCCAGGAGCGTCCCAAGAGCAGCGAGTTGTCGGATGTCCCGGTGAGGTCCGCACCGTTCACCTCCCACTGCACGGTGTCCGTCTCGGAGTACGCCGCGACCCGGAGCGCCCGCTCGATGCGTTCGCTCAATGACTCGGGATGGACCGACTCAATTCCAACGAACGTCGAGGCATCCGAGCCCGCGGTGATGCCAAGCGCATCACGAACGGCTTCCGCGCGCCCCAACGCGAACCAGTCCTCTGGACCGGCGCGCACCAGATTGCGGGCAGCATCTCCGTTCTCGGTGACCACCACGGTGCCCAGGCCGCGTACGACCGCTGCCGGGACGGCCTCGACCTTGCCTTTGACCAGGTCGGCGGCGGCGGCGATCTCGTCGGCGAGGCACCGGATCGTGACCGCCATTTCTCGGCCATCAACATCATGAGCGCCGCGCAGATCGTCAAGGGCGCGAATGCCGGCGAGGCCTAGCGCGAAATCGGTGAGCCCACCCCGCCACGGGCGGCCAGCGGTGTCGCTCAGGACGACGCCGACCCGGTCAGGGGCACCCGCGTCCCGGAGCTGACTTCGTACGACATGCGCAGCGCCATCGGGGTCGTGGGGGAGGAGCAGCGCTTCGTAGTCACCCACGTTGGAGGCGTCGATTCCCGCGCCGGCCATGACTGGACCGGCGAGTGCGGCCACAACTCTGGTGACGCCCGTTGAGGTCGATCGCTCGGACACGACCCGTGAAGACTCGCGCAACACCAGGTCGGTGCGTTCGGCGTCGGTGGCGAGTAGCCCGTCGGCCTTGGAGACGATCTTGCTCGTCACGACCAGGATGTCGCCCTCGACTAAAGCCTCACCTGAGGCGGTCAAGGCACGCATCAGGAGGTCGCCGACGTTGTCGCCGCCCCTGACTTCCGGAACGCCGAGGATCGGACGAACCTCCAGGACCGTCATCGTGGGGCCAGCTCGACAGCGAGGTCGAGCGCCGCGCCGGCAATGTTGGCGGAGGCATCGAGATCGGTCATGAGCAGGGGCCGGGAGCGGACCACCGCCTCCTGCCCAGCGGGGAGTTGAAGATCGGCGTCGGCGGTATCGACCAGCCAGCCCTGTAGGAAATCGGCATACAGGCCGGCCACTGCGCTCGCGGTGGGCTCGAGGTCCAGTGCGGCCAGGCAAGCGTCGGCGTGCCCGCGCACCGGTGCACCACCGACGATGGGAGACACTCCGACGACGGGGGTGGGGGTGCCACGGAGCGCGTCCCGAACGCCAGGAACACCCAGGATGATGCCGATCGACACGACCGGATTGCTCGGCGGCAGGAGGACAACGTCGGCCGAGCGCAGGGCATCTAGGACGCCCGGTGCCGCGTTGGCCTGGTCTAGTCCGGCCACAACGAAGCGCTGTGCGGGGATTTTGGCCTGGTGGCGAACCCACCACTCCTGGAAGTGGATGGCCCGTTGCTCACCATCAGCCTCAACTACAACGTGAGTCTCGACGGGCACGTCAGTCATCGGGAGGAGGCGTACGCCGCGCTCGGGCAACCCCCATCGCTGTGCCAACCGCTCGGTGACCTGGGACAAGGTGATTCCCTGGTTGAGCCATTGGGTACGCGCCACGTGGGTGCCAATATCGCGGTCTCCCAGCCGGAACCACTGGGGAGTGACGCCGTAGGCGGTCAGTTCCTCTTGGACGGCGAAGGTCTCGTCCTGGCGTCCCCAGCCCTGTTGCTCATGCACGCCGTTGCCCAAGGTGTAGAGCACCGTGTCGAGGTCGGGGCAGACCCGCAGGCCGTACAGCGTGATGTCATCGCCAGTGTTTCCGATGACCGTGACGTCGTGCGGGCCATCGTCGCGGTGGTCAAGGTGGTGAAGCAGACCGCGCAGGAAACGAGCCCCGCCGACCCCTCCGGTCAGTGCAGTGATGTGCATGGCAGCAGCCTTCCGGAGATTCCCAGGCTTGACGAATCGTGAACTACCGCAGTGTAATAACAGCGTTGTAGTTTGCGCTGCAGCACGACCGAAGACACAAAGTGCGATCGCGAGGAGGAGCCGTGCACGAGCTGAGCTTGATCAGCATGCACGACGATGCGCTCGACGACGACGGGGAACTGTCGTGGCAAGAGCGAGCGCTGTGCGCACAAACTGACCCTGAAGCATTCTTCCCCGAAAAGGGAGGTTCGACACGCGAGGCTAAGAAGGTTTGCGTGGGCTGCGAGGTCAAGGCCGAGTGCCTGGAATATGCGCTGGAACACGACGAGCGGTTCGGTATCTGGGGTGGTCTGTCCGAGCGTGAGCGTCGCAAACTCAAGAAGCGCGCGGTCTGACGATCGCGCCGCACGGCCCGCGGCGGGGGTCGCGGACCCATCAGTTTTGTGCTCTATGAGCCACTTCAACGACATCAGCAGGTGAGAGGCGATGGCGATAGCGACAACGCCTCCCGCCGCATCCCCAGACCACACAGCCTGGCGGGCAGAGGTCGATTCCTCCCCGACCCCCGTCACCGTCACGGCCTTGCTGGTGGTCCAGGATCCCAACGATCCGCGGCTCGCCGACACCTTGGGCGCGTTGTCCAGGCAGGTGCAGCGACCCGAACGTCTAGTCGTCATCGACGCGACCCCCGAGCGGGCGATACGTGCCGCGATTGACGCAGGCGCCGGTGATGTCGGTGATGCGGACGCGCCATGGCGCACGGTCTTTCCCGATCTATCCGTTGTCGTGGTGCCGCCAGGCTCCCCGTTCGCTGAGATCGTCGACACGGCGGTTGATGCGTTGCCTGGACCCGGTGAAGACCTGGTCGTCACCAGGCGTCCGCGGGAACGCGCGCGCCAGCGGACCGTACGCGTTCGGGACAAGCGCGAATGGTTTTGGTTGCTCCACGAGGACTCAGCACCCAGCCCAGGGGCCTTGCGCGCCCTCATGCGCGAGGCCGCGCGCTCCGATCGGGTGGGCATCGCCGGGTGCAAGGTCGTCGAGGCTGCACGCCCGACCCATCTCATCAACGTCGGGCTTGGTCTGACCCGGACGGGTCGCCACGTCGGCGCTCACGTCGAAGGCGAACCCGACCAGGGACAGCACGACGAGCGTCGCGACGTTCTGTCGGTCAGCAGCGCAGGCATGTTGATCCGGCGTGATGTCTATTTGACGCTGGGGGGTTTTGACCCGGCTTTCGATGGCGATGGTGACGGTCTCGACCTGTGCTGGCGTACTCACCTCTTGGGCTTTCAGGTGGTGGTGATTCCGACCGCTCGAGTGCAGCAGGCGCTGGTCGAGGACAACGCCGATAAGCCTGGTGAACATCGCCCTGGGCGGGGCGATGTTGACCGCCCGCGACCGCGTTCGGGCCGAACACTGCGTCGCCACCGTCAGGTGGCGTTGGCGCGATGTTCGCTCATCGCGCTGCCCTTTGCGGCGCTGTGGGTGGCCCTGAGCAGCGTGTTTGTCGCTGTCGTCATGCTGCTGCTCAAGCGTCCGCGTCGGGCCGTGGCCGAAGCAGCACAGGCCACCGCACCGCTGGGTGTCGGCAAGATCGTGAGCGCCCGGCGCCGGTTCCGTGGTCGGGGCGAGACGCGGCGGCGCCACCTTGAGGCACTGTTTATTCCTACGAGCATCGCGATCCGCGATGCATGGGACGCCGTACTCGTGGCGCTCACACCCGAACCCGATCTCGACAGCCCGCCCCGCACCGTGAGCGCCGATCGGCGCAGTCTGACGGCGCGCGCGCTGACTAACCCCGGTCTGTGGCTGACCCTGGCCCTGACGGTTGCTGCTGTGGTGCGGTGGCGACCGCTTCTTGGGTCGGGGGTCGTCCGCGGCTCTGCCGATGGCCTGAGCGGCGGCCAACTCTTGCCCTTCGGCACGGATGCCGAGGGCATCTGGCGGCTGTGGCGGGATCATTGGAGTGGCCCTGGTCTGGGTGCGATGAACCCCGAGCAGCCCTTCCTCCCCGTTCTCGCATTCTTGGCCCGCGTCGCGGAGATACTCCCGTGGGTGGAGGACTCCACCTCCGGAGCCACCGTGGTGGCGTGGGTGCTCATTGGCGCCATTCCAGCGTCGGGACTCGCCGCCTATCTGGCCGGCCGCGCGGCGACGAAGGCGCCGTGGCCTCGTGCTGTTGCTGGTCTGGTGTGGGCCGGTTTGGCGACGGTCACGACCGCCAGTGCCCAGGGGCGACTCGGCCCGGTCGTCGCACACATCCTGATCCCGCTCGTGCTCGCCGGAACGCTGACCGTGGCCCGTCGGAAGGCTGGTGCACCGAGCACCTTCGGCACGGTGTTCGTTGCTGCCGTCTTGGGCGCCTTCGCGCCCTTGGCCCTGATCCTGACGTCCTTCATCGCCCTTGGCGTCGTGCTGCTGGGACAGGGCTGGGCGCGCGGTCGTGGGGCGCTGGTGCTGGTGGGCCCTTGGCTGTTGCTCGGACCGTGGACCTTCGTGCGCGCAGTGGAGGAGCCTCGGGCGCTCCTTGCCGGCCCGGGTGCCCTCACGTCGGTGAGCGCACCCGAAGGGTGGCAGTTAGCTTTGGCGCACCCTGGTGGCCCCGGCTCGTACGTCACCTGGTGGACGGCCCCGTTCTTGGCGCTTGGAGTCCTGGCCCTTCTTGTTCCCGCGCGGGGACAGGCGCGGGCGATGGCCGGGTTGGCCCTGGCTGCGCTGCTAGGCCTTGCCGCCGCACTCGCCGCCCCACACATCACCGTGACCGCCCTCGATGGAGTTGACCGGATGCCCTGGGCGGGCGTCCCGCTCGATGTCATGGCGGCGGCGCTGCTGGGTCTTGGCTTGCTTGTGGTCGGTCCAACATTCCGTCGCCCACTCGTGGAGCGCTCGGCGTGGGCGCATGCCTCGCTGGCTGTCCTTTTGGTCCTGACGGGTGTCGGGGCCGCGGCGGTCATCGGGGTGCCCGCCTGGCAACAGCCGGTGCGGTCGATGGCGGAGGCGACACCACCCACGCCAGGGGTCGCCGCGCACCTGGCGCACGGCTCGCGCGCGACCCGGATGCTCACCCTTAATGTGAGCGAGAGCGGCGCGGTGACCTATCGCTTGGACGGCCGTGAGCGGGGCGCGCCCGCACGCGATCTTGACGTCCCGCGGCGCTCGGATCGTCTCATCGAGTCAACGGTGCAAAGCATCCTCGCTGCTGGGGCGAGCGGCGATGCTGCCGTGCCAACCCAACTGGGCCAGTTGGCGGTGGGTTTCATCGGCGTGACCGGACCTGGCGACCGTACCGTGGTGACGACGGCGCTCGCGGGCACCGACGGGTTGTCGCCCATGGCCAGCAGTTCGGCGAATTCGCTGTGGCGAGTGCAGCCGACGAGCCAGGGAGAATCCGTCCCGGTGTCGCGCTTGAGCATTACGCGCGGTGATGAGTTGCTCGCGGCGGTGCCCATGGACGACCCCAATGCCCGTACGTCGCAGTCGATTTCGGATGGCCCCGCAGGTCGGATCTTGCAGATTGCCGAGGCACCAGGTTGGGGCTGGGATGCCACCGTGACGCTCAACGGTGCGGCCCTGGAGCGCCTGCCGGGCGCGACGCCGAGATATGCGCTTCCCGCTCAAGGCGGCCAACTCGAAGTCGCACCGGCGACGGCATTTCCCACCTGGCGGTGGGCCCAAGGCGCCGCGCTTGCCGCCTGTGTTTTCCTGGCGATTCCGTTCGGTAACGCCCGATCACGGAGGCGCGCATGACCAGCGGGATGGGACGGTTCGTGGCCCGCGCCGCGCGCGCGGTCGCATTCGCTGGTGCGGGCGTTGGCCTGGTATGGGGCGCGGGTCAGGTCGACGGTGGCCTTGACCTGGCGCAAGCCAGCGATACACCTCCCGCGCGGTCCGATGTGGCCACAGTCGGCCGTTCTGAGTTGGTCTGCCCCGGTCCGGACCGCCCGGGGGTCCCGGGGGTCCCGGACCCTCAGCAGACCGCGACGATCATCACCGGCAGTGCGCCGCCGTCCCTGTTGGAGAGCGAGCCCAAGGGCGAGGGCAGCGCCACGGCAACGACCTTGCCTGGGGCGCAGCGAGTGCCGGGTGTGATCGCGACGCGCGGTGGCACGCGGCCAGTGCGGATCGATGGTCCGGCGGGCATCGACCTGTCCGCCAAGGGTGCTTTGGCTCCGGGACTATCCGCGCTCCAAGTGGGTGTCGAACAGGCGGCCTCAGTCAAGGGACTCACGATGCTGCCGTGCGCTGCGCCCGTGTCCACGTCCTATCTTTTGGCGGGTGGCGCAGCGGCCGGACAGGCAGAACGCATCGTGCTCACCAACCCGGCGCCCAACCCGGCGCAGGTCACGCTGTCGGTGCTCGGAACGTCGGGGCGCCAGCAGGTCGTGGTGCCATCGCGATCACGCAAGGTGGTGGTCTTGGGCAGTATCGATGACACGGCCAAGGCGCCGGTGGTACGCGTCTCCGCGCCGCGCGGTCCGGTTGCGGCTGCGATGGTCGAGTCGAGGTTCGCGGGAGCAGTTGCGCGTGGCACCGAAGCCGTGGGGCCAGCTCAGGCCCCAGCTCGCACCCAGGTCATTCCGTCCCTGGTGAAGTCCGAAAAGGGTGACGCCGGTGTGCGCGTTGGCGTCCCCGGCGGCCGCGATGCCGTCGTGCGTTTGTCAGTGATCGGCCCGGAAGGCGCGGATGTTCCTGACGATGTCGTCCGGACCGTTCGCGCAGGGTCGAGCGCCGATATCGGAATCCCGTCCCTACCGCCCGGCAACTACGCAATACGGGTGAGCAGCGATGAGCCGGTAGTGACCGCTGGGCGTTCGCGTCAGGTCGCCTCGCAGTCATCTCCCACCGATGTGCTGTGGAGCCCGGCAACTGCTCCGATGACAGGCCTCGGGGGCCTTCCGGTACCCAAAACTCCCGGCGGGAAGGCCACCCTCGTGCTGGCCGCTCCAGGAAACCAGGACGTCTCAGCGAAGGTGTCCACGGTCACGACCAGCGGCGACGTCAAGTCCGTCACGGTCGCCCTGGTTGCGGGCCAGACCCGCACTATGGCGGTGGACTCAGCGGCCTCGGTGTGGGTCGAGCCCCAGGCCAAACCGGTGTCGGCCGCCTTGGTCGTCAACGGTATGGACGGCAAGCAGCCATTGCTCTCTGGTGCACCTCTACCCGTTGCCCCGATGGCTACTGGCTCAACAGCTGCACCGGTACGCCCAGCGGACCAGGCCGGCGCTACCGACTGATGCCCTGTTGGGCTAACCACTCGGCGTAGGTCAGTCCGCCGCGCTCAGCGGTCGGTCCAGGCAGATTCGATCCGCGCGCGAAGGCACTCAGCACGCCGCCCACGGCTGGAATCGGGACGATGCGCGGTCTGGCTTGACCGCGGACCCTAGCCGTCAAGACCGCCACCTCGCGTGCAGTCAACGTCTCTGGTCCAGCGATCTCCACGGGTGTTTCTCGTGGGTCGGAGAGCGCGACGTCGACCGCGCGTACGGCCACATGCGCAGGGTCGACGCTCGCGAACCGCAGTCCGCGTACCCCAAGGCCAAGCCCTAGCGGACCGACCCGTGCGTGGGTGAGTTGTTCGACGAGCGAATGGAATTGGGTCGCTCGCAGGATCGTGTGTGGACCCGCCCAACCTGTCACGACCGTCTCGGCGGCGACCTTGGCTTGGTAGTACTTCAGCGGGTTGGCACTGGCGCCGACAATGCTCACCAGCACCAGGTGCGCGGTGGGAGTGTGCGCGCTCAGCGCCTCGGTTAGTCGCTGGGTGCCCGCGACGTCGATGGCGCTGGCATGGGCGGGGTCTGTGGCGCAGTGGATGATGGCTTGGACGCCCGTGACGGCTTCGCGCAGACCCGCGCCGGTCCCCAGATCGCCGGTGACCCAGGTGGTGGCGCCGTCAGTGGGCTCCGGTTGATTCGACCGGGTGAGGACGCGCGCGGGGACTTGAGATCGATGCAATTCGGCGACGACCTGACGGCCGAGTGTTCCGGAACCGCCCGTCACCAGGACGGGTTCGGCGTCGACGGCATATCCCTCAACCCACGACGGGGTGTCCGTGGCCTTGCTCACGGGCCGTCCTCGAGGTCGTCCGGATTGATGCCTAGCAAGGTCGCGACTTGCTCGGCGACGACAGCCTGGACGAGCATCCGGAGTTCGTCCTCGCCAGCCGCTCTGCTCGCCACCGGGCGGCGGTAGACCACCAACCGGGGGGCGGTACGTCCTTCGGCAGGGAATAGCCGACCGAGGGGGATAGCCGATTCCCACGCAGCGGGGTCACTGGGCGGTATGTCCTCGACAGCGACTTCGAGTTGTTGAAGAGACTGCCCGACACGATGCTCGACACGTTCGAGGGCATCGAGCACGAGTTCATCGAAGCCATCTCTTCGAGTGCGCATTGCGGGCACGCGGGGCCACGCCAACGGTCCGCGTGGTCCGCGCCCGTGGCGGTCGCGACGTCCGCGTCGGGTCGCAGCCGGCGCTGCGGGGGAGCGCCGAGGAGGATGCACCCCACCAGCCTAGTTCGGGCGGTGCACGGCGTGGCCGTACGTCGGCTGTCACCGTGCTGGCCTACCCTCAGGCCCGTGACTAGCGCTGTAGCCCGCACCCGTACCTGCTCCCGAGCGGCCTGCGGTGCTGCTGCTGTTGCGACGCTGACCTACGTTTACGCCGACCAGACGGCAGTCTTGGGCCCGCTGGCCACCTTCGCTGAGCCGCACACCTATGACCTGTGCAGCACGCATGCCACCCGGCTCACCGCACCGCGCGGGTGGGACGTCGTGAAGTTGGCGGTGGATTTGAGCGAGCCCTCTCCGTCCGAGGACGACCTGTCAGCGTTGGCCGACGCGGTCCGCGCCGCGGGCACCGCCGAACGTCAGCCAACCCCGGCGCCAGCCGCACGGCCCGACCCAGCAGCCCAGGAGGCTGCGACCGAGGAACTTCTCGCCGGATCGGGGCGACGGCGCCACCTTCGCCTGCTGCCAGAGGACTAGGACCGGCGCCCGGCGCCCGCGGAAGCCCACATAAGGTCGAATGCTGTGAGTGATCAGCCCCGCCTGGACGACTTCGTCAAGGCCTACGACGTGCGCGGACTTGTCCCGGCGCAACTCAACCCTGAGGTGGCTCGTGCGCTGGGCACGGCCTATGCGCGCGTCGTGGTCCGCGCCGAGGGCGGCTCCGGACTAGTCGTCGGGCACGACATGCGAGAGAGCTCTCCCAGCCTGTCCTACGCCTTCGCGGAGGGGGCCGCAGCTGAGGGCGTGGACGTCACGCTCATCGGCTTGTGCTCGACCGACGGGCTCTATTACGCCAGTGGCGCCCTTGACCTGGCGGGAGCGATGTTCACTGCGTCGCACAACCCAGCCCGCTACAACGGCATCAAGCTGTGCCGTCCGGGGGCACGTCCGGTCAGCATGGACTCCGGCTTAGCGCAGGTCCGCGATCTGGCGCAGAGCCTCCTGGATCAGGGCGGTGCTGATTCCATCCACGCGCCCGGGAACCTCACGCAGCGCGATGTGCTCGGCGACTACGCCGCGTTCCTGCGGGGTTTGGTCGACCTCTCGGCGACGCGGCCCGTGGCGGTGGTGGTCGATGCAGGCAACGGCATGGCGGGGCATACCGCCCCGGCCGTGTTTGACCCGCTGCCACTGCAGGTCTCCCCGCTCTACTTTGAGCTCGACGGCACCTTCCCGAACCACGAAGCTAACCCGCTCGAGCCAGAGAACCTGCGGGACCTGCAAGCGGCGGTACGCGAGCGCGGCGCAGACCTTGGCCTCGCGTTCGACGGGGACGCCGATCGCTGCTTCGTGGTCGATGAACGCGGCGAACCGGTGAGCCCGTCGGCAATCACCGCGCTGATCGCGACCCGCGAAATTGCCCGGGCTCGCGCGGCGGGGGAGCGCGACGTGGCCGTCGTCCACAGCCTGATTTCTTCACTAGCCGTTCCCGAGATCATCGCCGAGCGCGGCGGCCGTCCCGTCCGGACCCGCGTGGGGCATTCCTACATCAAGGCCGAGATGGCCAGTGCTGACGCGGTGTTCGGCGGGGAGCACTCGGCGCACTACTACTTCCGTGATTTTTGGTTTGCCGACAGCGGCATGTTGGCTGCCCTCCACGTGCTGGCGGCACTCGGGGAGTCTGGCGGCACGCTGTCGGAGTTGATGGCCGGCTACGAGCGCTATGTCGCCTCCGGCGAGATCAACTCGACCGTGGCTGACGTCCCGGCTGCGGTCGACCGGGTGCGTGCCTGGGCGCGTAGTCAGGGTGAGCTCGTCGTGGATGAGTTGGACGGTTTGACCCTCACCCATCCCACCACCCCGACGTGGTGGTTGAACCTGCGCTCCAGCAATACCGAGCCGCTTCTTCGGCTTAACGTTGAGGCCGATAATGCTGAGACACTGGCGCAGGTGCGGGACGCGGCACTGGGCGCGGTCCGAGCGTCCTGAATCATTCCGATCTACAAGGAGATCCGCATGAGCACGATTGAGCCCTGGTTGCGGGAAATCCTGCGCTGCCCGGTGACCCAGCAGGAACTGGTCGATGGGACAGGTCCAGACGGTCAGGCTGAGTTGCAGGCTCGCGAAGCCGACGCAGACGGGGTGCGGCGGGCTTATCGCATCGAGGATGGCATTCCCGTGCTGTTGGCCGAGGAAGCCCGGATCATTCAGGACTGACGTGCCGCACATCGAAGAATCCATCCTGGACGATGCCGACCTGCTCGCCCGCCGGGACTCTCAAGGCACGCTGCGAGCCCTCGCCACTGCGGGGGCGCAGGTCCGCGAGGCCATCGTCTTAGCCGAGGAGGCGGGGGTCGAGCGCGTTGCGTGGGGTGAACGCCCGCGGTCGGTGTTGGTGGGTGCCCTCGGAGGATCGGCCATTGTCGGCGACATCCTCGACTTGCTCGCCGAGCCCGGCTCGCCCGTCCCGGTGACCGCGCGCCGCGACCTCCCGCTTCCCGGATGGGTCGGCCCACTCGACCTGGTCGTCGCGGTCTCCTTGTCAGGTAGGGCACCTGGCCCGCTGGCACTGGCCGCCGAAGCTGCCCGTCGCGGGTGCGCCCTCTTGACCGTGGGCGCTGAAGACTCACCCCTTGCGGACGTGTGCCACCGGGCGCGCGGCGTCCATATCGGCATCGGGCGCGGCCGTCAGTCGAGCCGAACGTCGCTCTGGACGTTGCTGGCCCCGGTGCTGCTCGCGGCCGGACAGCTGCGACTCGTCGATGTCGATGCCGAGGTCATGTCGGCCGTGGCCGATCGTCTCGACGACCAAGCCGAGCAATGTCGTCCAGCATCCGAGGCCTTCCTCAATCCTGCCAAGAACGGCGCGCTGGTTCTTGCCGAGACCGTGCCGATGACCCTGGGCGATAACGCCCTATCTGGTGTGGCGGCCCGACGGGCCGGAAACATGCTGGCGCGCACGGCGCGGATCCCGGCCACCTCAGGCGAACTCCCGCACGCCGCCTCACAGGTTGTGGCGTGCTTCGACGGACCCTTCACGGCAGGTGGTGGCAGTGGTGCTCCCGCCGCAGGGATCTTTGCCGACCCCTTCCTCGATGCGCCCGCGCAGCCCAAGTTGGGGTTGTTGATGCTGCGGGACCAGCCGGAAGCGTCCGCGGCGCAGGAACAGGCGCAGGGCTTGGCCGACGCGCTGCTGGAAACAGCCAGAGAAGCCGGCGTTCGCGTGGTCGAGCAGCGTGCCGAACCAGGGCACAGCGTCGTGCGGCTGGCCGAACTGATGGCGGCGGGAGACTATTTGTCGACCTATCTCGCGTTGGGCCTCGGCGTGGACCCATCGGTCTCCCCGCATATTGCGACGCTGCGTGACCGGACTCGGGGCGCACGGTGAGCCCGGAACGGCCACTGGAAGATGGCGTACGCCGTGACTTCCGCCAGGCGATGTCCTACGGCGACTACCTGGGGCTGGACCGACTGCTGAGCGCGCAGACTCCGCTGGCCGAGCCGCCCCAGCACGATGAGTTGCTCTTCATCATCCAGCACCAGACTAGTGAACTCTGGCTCAAACTGGTGCTGCACGAGTTGCGGGCGGCACGGGAGAACTTTCGTGCCGGACGGCTCGCGGATGCGCTCAAGCAACTCGCCCGGGTGAAGCACATCCAGGCGACGTTGACCGAGCAGTGGTCCGTGCTGGCGACGCTCACACCGAGCGAATATGCCCAGTTCCGAGACTTTCTCGCGACTTCGTCAGGATTTCAGAGCTACCAATACCGCGCGGTCGAGTTCTTGCTCGGCAACAAGAACGCCCGGATGATCCCGGTCTTCGACCACGATCCACCAGCGCAGCGGACGCTGCAGGAGTTGCTGGACGAGCCGAGTCTTTACGACGAGTTCATTGCCCTCTTGGCCAGTCGCGGGTTCGATGTTCCCGCCGAATTGCTTGATCGGGACTGGTCGCTGTCCCGCGAACCGCACGACGGCCTCATCGCTGTCATGCACCAGATCTATGCCGACCCGCACGCCCATTGGGACGCTTATGAGACGTGCGAGGAGCTCGTGGATCTGGAGGACAACTTTCAGTTGTGGCGCTTCCGACACCTCAAGACGGTCGAACGCATCATCGGCACGGCACCCGGAACCGGGGGTAGCAGTGGTGTGCCGTTCCTCCGAAAAGCGTTGGAGCAGAGCTTCTTTCCCGAGTTGTACGCGGTGCGCGGGCAGATCGCCCAAGGCTGAAGGACCATCGAGGAGTGACGATGACCGACTTTCGCGCGCTTGCAGCGACGCTGGACGCTACCGACTCGTTGGCGGGATATCGGGCGGAGTTCGTCCCGGCACACGAAGGCCGTCTGCGCGCCTACCTCGACGGCAACTCGTTGGGGCGGCCCTTGACTCGGACTGCGCCGGCGCTCGCCGACGTGGTCGCCGGGTCATGGGGGAGCGAGCTGATTCGGTCCTGGACAGAAGGCGACCAGCCGTGGATGGGCTGGCCAGAACGCGTCGGTGACGAGGTCGCCGCCGCGGCCCTGGGCGCGGCCAAGGGACAAACAGTCGTAGCCGATTCGACCACTGTGCTGCTTTATAAACTAGCGCGCGCCGCCGTTGATGCAGCGGCGGCCGGGCGCGACGAGATTGTCCTTGACACCGACAATTTTCCGACGGATCGCTATGTCCTGGAAGGGATTGCGGCCGAAAGAGGATGCACGCTGCGTTGGATTGAGACCGACCCCGGGGCCGGAGTAACTGCTGAGCAGGTGACTGCCGTGGTGGGGGAGCGCACCGCTCTGGTGGTGATGAGCCATGTCGCCTATCGGTCAGGCTGGTTGGCCGACGCCGCTGAGATCACCCGCCTGGTGCACGAGGCTGGAGGCTTCATGCTGTGGGACCTGTGCCACTCGGCCGGATCGGTGCCCGTCGAACTCGACGCGTGGGGTACGGATCTGGCGGTCGGGTGCACCTACAAGTACCTCAACGGTGGGCCGGGTTCGCCTGCCTTCGGCTACGTCCGCGCCGATCTGCAGGAGCGCCTTCGGCAGCCGATTCAGGGGTGGATGGGGCGCGCGGATCCGTTCACCATGGGGCCTGGTTATCGTCCGGCGCCAGGCATCCGATCGGTCGTATCCGGCACGCCGCCAATCCTGGGAATGGTGCCGATCAGAGTCGGCGTTGAGCAGTTGACCAGAGCCGGTATTGATGCCGTCCGGGAGAAGTCAATTGCCTTGACCTCGTTGGCGATTGAGGTCGTTGACTCGTGGCCGTCGGAGTGGGGCGTGCGTGTCGCCTCGCCGCGCGATGCTGCGCGACGAGGCGGACACGTGACGATCGTTCACCCGGACTTTGAGTCGATCATCCGCGACCTGTGGGCCGACGGTGTGATCCCGGACTATCGGGACCCACACGGACTGCGACTCGGGCTGGCCCCGCTGTCGACGTCGTACGCCGAGGTGGTCGATGCACTCGAGGTGCTCGCGGACTACTTGATGACGCGGAAGTAGCGAGCGGACTTGCCTTCGTAGGAGTAGACGTTGCGTTGCGCCACCTTCCCCTTGCTGCGCGCGGCGTCGATCAACTGGCCATTGCCGATGTAGATGCCCACGTGGGTCTTGCCGGTCCACCAGATGAGGTCACCGGCCTTGCGGTTGCCAGCTGACACCTCGGTGAGGCCCTGGTGCTGGGAGGTCGACTTGCGCGCGAGCGTGATGCCGACCTGCTTGTAGGCCATCTGGGTGAGGCCAGAGCAGTCCCAGGTGCTGGAGCCTTCGGCGCCGTACACGTACTTTTCACCGAGTTGCGCCTTGGCAAAGCTGATGACCTTGTTGACCTTCTCGTCACGGCTTGAGGTGCTACCGGAGTCCCCGCCGGTCTTTGACACGAGCTTGGCCCAGGTGCTGCTGCCGACCACTCCGTCCGAGGTCAAGCCGTTCTTGCTCTGGAAATCGCGTACGGCCTTGTCTGTGCTGGATCCGAAGACGCCGTCGACCTTGAGGCCGTAGCCCAGGATGTTGAGGCGGCACTGGGCTTCTTTGACCGAGTCGATTCCACGGAAGCCTTTGTCAATCTTGACCCGTGCGGATTTCACGCAGTCGGCGGCCTGCGCCGGCCCAGCGGCGGCGACCGTGGCGGCGCCAAGGCCGCCCATCGAGAGAGCCGCGACTGCGGCGAGTGAGCTGACCTTGGCGGTGAGGCGCTGTGATTTCAACATGGTTGTCTCCTTCGTGCGGCGCGCTGTCCGGTGCGGAGGCGCTGCTCTGTGGTTGGTGAATCAACAGTCACCTGAGCGGGGTCGAAGTACCACGGAGAAGTCAAAGAGCCGAAATGTCCGGGTTGTACGGGTTCGGTCGCTGTTCTGGTGCGAGAGGTCAGCAGGACTCCACTGACCACGACCACGCAGCCCAGTAGTTCGATGGTGTTCGCCGTCTCGCCCAGGACAATCCAGGCGCTCGTGAGTCCAACGACAGGGACGAGCATCGAGTACGGGGCGACGGTGCTCGCCGGGTGCCGGGACATCAGCCAGGTCCAGATTCCACTACCGGCGACGCTCCCCAGGAGGCAGGTGTAGAGCAGGCCCGCCCAGGCAGCCCAGGCGTCCCCTGATCCCAGCAAGGAGTCCGTGATGCGCGCCGGCCCCTCGACCAGCAGGGCAAGCGCCAGCATGGGAAGCGGGGGGACCACGGTCATCCAGAGGGTCAGGTGGAGCGGTTTGGCTGGCTGAGCGAGCTTGCTGGAGATGTTGCCAAGCGCCCAGCCGAAGGCTGCGCACACGGTGAGAAGAAACGGCAGCCAACTGGCGCCGCCGAGGTGTTGGGAACCGACAATGCCAAGTCCGGCGACGGCGATCACAATGCCGACGGCACGCTGCGCAGACAGGCGCTCGCCGATCAGGAGCCCGAGCAGAACGGTGAACGGGGCAGAGCTCTGCAGGACGAGCGAGGCGAGGCCGGCGGGCATTCCTGCGTCCATAGCGGCATACAGGAAGGCAAACTGCAGGACGCCGAAGCCCATGCCATAGCCGATGAGGTAGCGCAGCGGCACCCTTGGGCGGGGAACCAAAATGATTGTGGGGATCGCGATGAGCGTCCATCGGAGCGCGACGAGGAAGAAGGGTGGGAACTGCTCGAGGGAGTAGTGAATGGCCAGAAAGTTCAATCCCCAGAAGATGGCGACAAGGCCAGCGAGGAGGCGGTGACGGATCGGCATGTCTCGATCTTGCGACCTAGAAGTACAAAGGTCTAGCGAATGTTTCTTGACTTATTACTTAGGCTAACTTCATGGACGCGAAGCACCTGACCTTGCTGCGTGAACTGCGTGACCGCGGGAGTGTGGCCGCAGTTGCGACCGCGACGTACCGCACCCCTTCGGCGATCTCGCAGCAGTTGCGCACCGCGGAACGTGACCTCGGTGTGCGATTAGTTGAGCCACAGGGGCGCGGCATACGCCTCACGGACGAGGCGGAGCTTCTCGCCGAGGCGGCGTTAGACGTCGAATCTGCCATTGCGACAGCACAATCCACGCTTGACGAGTTCCGAGGAGAGGTTTCCGGGGAGGTGAGTGTCGCTGGACTGCCGAGTGCATTGGAGTACGTCGCGCCAGGAGTTTTGGTCGCACTGCGCGAACTGCCAATCACCGTACGTTTCGATGATCTCGACGTGACTGAGGAGCGCTTCGAGCAGCTCGCCGACGACTACGACATTGTCGTGGCTCATTCGATGCATTCGAGCCTGTCGCGCCGCCGGGGACTAGTCGTGCGAACAGTCGTCCGTGAGCCGCTCGACATCGCGGTGGCTGTCAGTCACCGGTGGGGCCGGCGCCGCACGATTCGAGCCAACGATGTGATGGGCGAGCGGTGGATCGCCCCGCCGCCCGGCTATCCCTTTCGCACGCTGCTGGAGGGGATGGAACGGATGACCGGCCAGCAAGCCAACGTCGTGCAGGAGGTGCGCGACAACCGTACGGTCGAAGCGCTGGTCGCGGCAGGCGTGGGAATTGCCCTGCTGGCGAGGTTTACGACGAGTCAGAACCCGGAGCTGAATCTGCTCCACCTGCGCGATGTCAACTCCGCACGCCACGTGTTCGTCATGGCGCGCCGAGACCGGGCCGCTCGAGTCGCGGTACGCCGGGTCATGGACGAGCTGATCGCGGCGGCTCCGGCGTAAGGGCGCTCACCACCGTGTCGGGGTCCTGCACGCTGACGCCGAGCCGACCACCGTCATGAACGATGGTGACCATCGGGCCGCCGAGGCGTACCGCTCGGCGGCCTCGTCCTTCCCATCGATAGCCGTAACCGAAGCCGTATCCATCAACCTGGTCGCGCGGCAGCACTTCGGTGATGGTGGCGCGGGGGATCCGAGTGGTGGTCGGCCAGTACGCGACGACGACGTCCTCCGCGACCAGGCATACCCGCACTGGGACGGACATCAAGTGCCAGCCGACGAGGAGCACGGGCAAGAGCAGAAGAGTGACCAGACCCACCTCGAGCACGCTGGCGCCCGAACCGACAACGATCCCGAAGGTGAGCCCGAGGCACAGGACAAGGAGCGTGAGACCAAGCACGCGCAAGAAGCGGTGTGGGTAGACAGTCGACAGGAGATGCTCGCCGGTCATGAAACGTGAGTCTAAGGCGAGTGAACGCCGTCAGCGCCGCGCCGTAGTGTTTCGGTTGTGACCCACTACGACCTCGTGATCATCGGTACCGGCTCCGGCAACTCCCTCGTGACACCCGACTTCAACGACAAGCGGGTTGCGGTCATTGAGAAGGGGCTGTTTGGTGGCACCTGCCTCAATGTCGGGTGCATTCCGACCAAGATGTTCGTCTATGCCGCTGAGGTGGCGACCGCCATCCGGGGCGCCTCTCGCTATGGCGTCGATGCCAGCCTCGATCAGGTGCGCTGGGCTGATATCCGGGACCGCGTTTTTGGCCGCATTGACCCGATCGCCGCCGGTGGCAAGAACTACCGCGTCTCAGGCGGGGATGCGCAAAACACCACGGCCTATCTCGGGACGGCCACGTTCACCGGTCCTCGCGAACTATCCGTCGAGGTGGACGGCGTCACCGAGCAGGTCACCGGCGATCAGGTGGTCATCGCGACCGGCTCCTATGCCACGGTTCCTCCGGTTGTTGAAGCCTCCGGCGTGGCTTATGAGACCAGCGACACCGTCATGCGGCTGGACGCGTTGCCGGCCTCGATGGTGATCCTCGGCGGTGGCTTCATCGCCACGGAATTCGCCCATGTGTTCTCCTCGCTGGGTGTCGAGGTGACCATCGTCAACCGTGGGGCGCAGTTGTTGCGCAAGGAAGACACCGAGATCTCCGAGGCGTTCACCCAGATCGCTCAGGACACCTGGGACGTACGGCTCAACCGCACCGTGTCCACTCTCGCGTCAGACGACCGCGGCGTGCACCTCACGTTGGATGACGGCACTACCGCTGACGGGGAGGTCCTGCTCGTGGCCACTGGCCGTGCACCCGCCACGGCCGATCTCGGCCTCGACCTGGCGGGGGTAGAACGCCACGACGACGGACGGGTACGCGTCGATGAGTTCGGCCGTACCAACGCCGAGGGCGTGTGGTCGCTCGGAGACGCCTCCAACGCCTACCAGCTCAAGCACGTGGCCAACGCCGAGGCGCGCGCGATCGCGCACAACCTCACCCACCCCGATGATCTGCGCGAGTTGAACCATCGTCATGTCCCCGCCGGAGTCTTCACTCACCCGCAAATCGCGTCCGTCGGGATGACTGAGGAGCAGGCGCGCGAAGCCGGGCACGACGTCACGGTCAAGACGCAGGCCTACGGCGACACGGCATACGGCTGGGCCATGGAAGACACCACCAGCCTGTGCAAGCTGGTCGCCGACCGCGCCACCGGACAGCTTCTGGGAGCCCACATCATGGGACCCAACGCGACGACCGTCATTCAGCCGGTCATTCAGGCGATGAACTTTGGGTTGAGTGCTGCTGACATGGCGCGGGGCCAATACTGGATCCACCCCGCGATGATCGAAGTGCTGGAGAACGCACTGCTCGGGCTGGACGTGCCGCACGGCGAGTGATCCGGGAACGTCCGGTGCGCTCGGTACGCTTGAGGTCAGGGGGAGAATTCTTCCACCTGCCTGACCCCGTCCACCCGAAGATGAGGAACTGCTGATGGCCAGCGGCTTGTTCGCCCTGTTCGATGATGTTGCCGTGCTCGCGAAGGCTGCTGCGGCATCCATCGACGACATCGGCGCCGCAACAGGAAAGGCCAGCGCCAAGGCGGCTGGTGTGATCGTGGACGACACAGCGGTGACGCCGCGCTACGTCCAGGGCCTGGCTGCCGAGCGTGAGCTGCCGATTATCAAGAAGATCGCCATCGGTTCGCTGCGCAACAAGTTGCTGTTCATCCTCCCGGCTGCGTTGCTACTCAGTCAGTTCCTGCCCTGGGCGCTGACCCCGCTGCTGATGCTGGGCGGCACCTACCTGTGCTTTGAGGGCGCCGAGAAGATCTGGGAACACTTCTCCGGTCACGCGAAGGAGGAGCAGGCCCCTGGAGAGGTTGACGAGAAGACCATCGTCAGCAACGCGGTCCGTACCGACTTCATTCTCTCGGCAGAGATCATGGTTATTTCGCTGAACGAGGTCGCCAACGAGCCGTTCGTCATGCGCGCGATCATCTTGATTGTGGTGGCATTTTTCATCACGGTGTTGGTGTACGGCGTAGTCGGACTCATCGTGAAAATGGACGACATCGGCCTACACCTTGCGCAGGGCGGGGCATCGTTCAAGCAGAAGTTCGGCAACGGGCTGGTGGCCTTCATGCCCAAACTGCTGTCGGCGCTGTCGCTCATCGGCGTCGCCGCCATGATCTGGGTCGGTGGGCACATCCTGCTGGTGGGCACCGACGATTTGGGCTGGCACGGGCTGTACGACTTGGTGCACCACCTTGAAGAGGGAGTCCACGGCATCGCAGGTGTCGGCGGCATCCTGGCATGGATCGTCAACACCCTGTGCTCGGCGGTGATCGGCCTGATCGTCGGAGGGATCGTCGTGGCCGTGATGCACCTGATTCCGCGGAAGGACAAGGACGCAGAGGCGCACGCCGCGTGACCACCCGGCTGGCTGACCTCCGACATCGCACGGGAGTTCCGTCCTCGTTGGTGAATTGTTCACTGGGTGGTGCGCTACTTCGCGCCAACCAGTGAAGAACCCGCCATCCTGGGCGACCGGCGTCAGTGTGTGGTGCGACGATCAGGTCGTTTCCGTGAAGGCTCCAAGGCGGGCCTCACGAAATGGGCTGTGCCACAAGCCGATCGCCGCAGCAGCAAAGAGCCCGGCCGCAACAACCAGCATCGCCGAGACACCAGTCTGTGTGGCGAGCACGCCCACGACCGGAGCGACGACCACCACGACCGCCCGGTTCATGGAACGCATCGTGGTGTTGGTGCGTGCCTGCAACTCATCAGGGGTAAGCAACTGTCGGTACGCCATCTCATGGGAGTTGCTGGCACCCATGGCAAAGCCATGCATGGTCTGTCCGAGCCCGAGGAGCGCGAGTGTCCCGGCGGGCGGGAAGGCCTGGGCGCAGACCATGGCGGCCACACCACCCGCGCTGAGCAGATGGACGCCAATGACCGTACGGCCACTGCCAAAGCGGCGACCGAGCGCGGGCGAGGTGAGTGCACCCAGCAGCGCCCCGACGCCCGCGCCCGCCGTCACGAGCGCGAAGGTCAACGGCGACAAACCGAGTGATTCGAGCAGGTAGACCGCGAGGACCGCGCCCAGCGTCGCCTGACCGGCGAACCACACGTGGGTCCAGATCGCGAGGTGGAACAGCACTCCGCCCCGATAGACCCAGCGGAGTCCAGCCGCGATCTCCGCCCGCAGGTTGCGGTCCTGCGCAGGTGGCGGTGCTGGCTCAGGCACGCGGATCATGGCGACTGCGGCTGCCGAGAACAGGGCCGAGGCAGCGGTGGCGATGAGAGCGATCGGGGCCGCGACCACCGTCACGATGAGACCGGCCAGCGAGGGGCCAGCGACTTCGGAGACCGCGCTCGTGCCGTCGAGTCGTGAATGCGCAGGCTGAAGGTGCTCCCGCGAGACCAGTCGCGGAAGGAAGGAAAGAGACGCTGCATCGTTGACCAGGGTCACCAGTGCGGTCAGCGCGACCAGCGCCAGCACCAGGGGCAGGGAGAGCGCATCAAGCCACCACGCGAGGGGTATCAGCACGGTCAGGCCTGCTCGGGCGAGGTCAGATCCAATCATGACCGGGCGCCGGGCGTACCGATCGACGAGGGCGCCGATCAAGAGCCCGAAGAGCAAGTACGGCAGCCAGCGAGCGGCGCTGAGCAGTCCGGTCCCCACTGATCCGGCCTGCAGGGTCGTCACCACGATCACCTGGAGGATGACAAAGGAGATCCAGCTTCCGAGTCCGGACACGGCTTCGCCCGCCCAGAACCAGCGGAAGGGAGACACGCCTGCATCCTCCCTCACGAACGGGCGCCTCCGACCAGCCCAGGTAACTACTCACCAGGCCTCGCCTGTGAGCATGACGAGGTCTAAGCCGCTACGGTTGCGGAACCTGACCGCACCCGGAGACCACACATGCCTTTCCTGCCCCCGATCGATCGGGAGGCCGCGCTGCCCGCGGCACTTGGCGCGACACCTGCTGCCGTCGCGCTGTTGGCCGGTCGACGCCGTACCGCCACCGCGCTGCTTGCGCTCCCGGCCGCCCTGGCGTTGTTCTTCCGAGACCCGGAGCGCTCTGCGGATGTCGCGGAGGTCCCGGTCGATGAGGTACGCGCACCGGCCGACGGGCGCGTGATGTATGTCGGCCCGGTGCAACCCGAGGTCGCCGTAGGGCTCGACCCTGAGGTCGACTGGCAGCAGGTCAGCATCTTCCTGTCGGTCTTCAACGTTCACATCAACCGCGCGCCGTATGCCGGTGTCGTGGAGTCAGTGTCCTACCGCCCGGGCAACTGGCACGCCGCCTATCGCTATGAGAGCGCGTTCGAAAATGAGCGCTCCGACATCGTGGTGTCGCGCTCCGTGGCTGGCCAGCAGCGCCGGTACGTCGTTCGCCAGATCGTCGGTTTGCTGGCTCGACGGGTCGTCACCCGAATCGAGGCGGGCGACACGCTGGCAACGGGCGAGCGCATTGGTCTGATGAAGTTCGGTTCGCGAATGGATGTCTTCCTTCCGCCAGAGGTCGAACTGTCGGTTGGCCAGGGCGCGCGGGTGGTTGCCGGTGAGTCGGTGATCGCACGATGGAAGTAAACGAACGCCGGACCACCAAGCGGGTCCTCGATCATTGGCGCCTGGAGTCGCACTCTGGTGCGGAAGTCGTCTCGCTACGCCAACTGAGCACCAGGGAAAAGTGCCGGGTCACCGCCCCGAGCGTGTTGACGACGGGCAACATGGCGTGCGGCTTCTCGGCGCTGCTCCTGGCGATGAATGAGCACCCCGTTGCCGCAGCGGCGTTGATCGTCGGCGCGATCGTCCTCGACATCGCCGACGGTGCAGTGGCCCGCGCCGTGGGCGCGACCTCGCCGTTCGGCGTCCAGATGGACTCACTAGCCGACCTGATCTCATTCGGCGTGGCACCTGCTCTGATCGTCTACACCTGGGTTCTTCCCGAGTGGCCTGTGATCGCCTGGCTCGGCGCGTTCGTCTGGTTGGCGTGCGCGGCGTTCCGGCTGGCGAGATTCAACTTCACCGTCGACCCGACGGCAGACAAGCGCTATTTCGTGGGTTTGCCGAGTCCCGGCGCCGCCGCCGTCGTGGCCGCCACGGTCTTCGCGCTCAGTGATCCAGACATCACTGGTCCAGACTTTCGGGCCGGCCCGGCCATCTTGCTCCCGGCCGTGATCAGCCTGGTGCCCGCCTTCTTGATGGTGAGCACGATCCGCTTCCGGTCCTTCCGGGATCTGATCTCCCCGAAGACCACGCAAACCCGAGTCATCACCGGGCTCTCGCTCGTCGCTGTGCTGATCGGGTTGGTCATCGCGCCAGCCACGACCGCCTTAATCCTGGCCTACCTCTATGTCCTGACCGCCCCGCTGGGCGTGCTGACCGCGCCGCTGCGCCGCCAGATCTTCGGGCCGGAGTCCATCGCGCCGCCGCGCCGTCGCCAGCAGTCGGTGTTCCTGCCGGTTCAAGACGACTGACACACCAGGCACGGGGCGCCGCGAACGGTGGTGGGCGGCGCTATCCTGACAAGGCCGGCGTGGGCGATAACCCGCGGATGGCCCAGAGGGGCGCGCCGAGCCAACCGAAGCGCAAGGAGTTTGACCATATGTCGTTCGACTACAACGTCCGCGATCTGAGCCTGGCCGAGGCTGGCCGCCACCAGTTGCGGCTCGCCGAGCACGAAATGCCCGGTCTGATGTCAATCCGTGAAGAGTTTTCCGCGAGCCAGCCGCTGAAGGGCGCAAGGATCGCCGGCTCGCTGCACATGACCGTTCAGACCGCGGTGCTGATCGAGACGCTCACCGCGCTGGGAGCGGAGGTTCGCTGGGCCTCCTGCAACATTTACTCCACTCAGGACGAGGCTGCTGCGGCCGCAGTCGTCGGCCCGGACGGCACCGCTCAGGACCCCAAGGGTGCGCCGGTATTCGCCTGGAAGGGCGAGACCCTCGATGAGTACTGGGACTGCACCAACCAGATCCTGACCTGGCCGAATGGCGAAGGCCCCAACATGATCCTGGACGACGGTGGCGACGCCACCATGCTCGTCCACAAGGGCCGTGAGTGGGAGCAGGCTGGCCAGGTGCCACCGACCACTGAAGAGGACTCCGAGGAGTTCCAGGTCTTCAAGGCCCTGGTGCGCAAGAGCCTCGCTGAGGACCCGCAGAAGTGGACCCGAATCTCTGAAGGCATCAAGGGCGTCACCGAGGAGACCACCACTGGGGTGCACCGCCTTTATGAGCTGGCAAAGACCGGCGAGCTGTTGTTCCCCGCCATTAACGTCAACGACTCGGTCACCAAGTCCAAGTTCGACAACAAGTACGGCTGCCGGCACAGCCTGGTGGACGGACTCAACCGCGCCACCGACGTCCTCATCGGCGGCAAGGTTGCCGTGGTCTGTGGCTACGGCGACGTCGGCAAGGGCTGCGCGGAGTCCCTCGCTGGTCAGGGCGCTCGCGTCATCGTGACCGAGGTCGACCCGATCTGTGCGCTGCAGGCTGCAATGGAGGGCTTCCAGGTCGCGCGACTCGACGATGTTGTCGGCATCGCCGATATCTTCGTCACGACGACCGGCTGCTTCGACGTCATCACCGCCGAGCACATGTCGAAGATGAAGAACAAGGCAATCGTGTCCAACATCGGTCACTTCGACAATGAGATCGACATGGCCGGGCTGGCCAAGCTCTCGGGCATCGAGAAGGTCGAAATCAAGCCACAGGTGCACGAGTGGACATTCGCCGATGGCCACAGCATCATCGTGCTGTCCGAGGGGCGTCTGATGAACCTCGGCAACGCCACGGGTCACCCCAGCTTCGTGATGTCGAACTCGTTCGCCAACCAGACGATCGCTCAGATCGAACTGTTCACCAAGCCCGACGAGTACGACAAGCAGGTCTACGTGTTGCCCAAGCACCTCGACGAGAAGGTCGCCCGGCTGCACCTGGCTGCGCTTGGCGTCGAACTCACCGAGCTGACCAAGGAGCAGGCTGAGTACCTCGGCGTTGACGTGGCCGGGCCGTACAAGCCCGAGCACTATCGCTACTGAGTCGACCTGACCTCGACTCACCACACGGCCCGGGACACGCGCACCGCAGCGAGTGTCCCGGGCCGCGGTGTGCGCGTCGAGGGCATGGAATGTTGCGCGCCGTGTGAAGATACTCCGAGAGCCGAATGATCTGATGCCTGATGGGAGGCTGTCGCGTGAAGGGTCGAGTACTCGTCGTTGATGACGACCCGGCATTGTCGGAGATGTTGGGCATCATCCTGCATAACGAAGGCCTTGAGGTCGCCAACTGCGCCGATGGGGCCGCTGCCGTTCAGGCTTTCCGGGACAGCAAACCCGATGTGGTGCTGCTCGATGTGATGCTTCCCGGGATCGATGGTGTCGAGGTGTGTCGGCGCATCCGCGTGGAATCCGTGACCCCGATCATCATGTTGACCGCGCGCACCGACACCGTTGATGTCGTGCTCGGCCTGGAGTCGGGCGCAGACGACTACATCAGCAAGCCGTTCAAACCCCAAGAACTCGTGGCCCGCGTACGCGCTCGGTTGCGCCGCGGGGACGAGCCTGACCCGGAGCGGTTGACGATCGCCGACCTTTCCATCGACGTCGCTGGGCACAGTGTCACCCGCGATGGCAAGCAAATCTCGTTGACTCCCTTGGAGTTTGACCTGCTCGTGGCCTTAGCCAGAAAGCCCTGGCAGGTCTTCACCCGCGAGGTCCTACTGGAGCAGGTGTGGGGATACCGGCACGCCGGTGATACACGTCTGGTCAACGTGCACGTACAGCGGCTGCGCTCCAAGGTAGAGATCGATCCCGAGCACCCCGAGGTTGTCCTGACCGTCCGCGGCGTCGGATATAAAGCAGGTCCGAGCTAGTCGATGGTCACGGCCCAGACCGAGCCCTTGGCCCGCCCGGAGCCGACGGGCACTGAACGGGCCCGGTCGTCACGGGTGCGTGCTGGCCGCTCGTTGCGCAGCGCCATGTCGACGCTACTGCGGCCCTGGCGACGCTCCTTGCACCTGCGGGTCATGACCATCACCGCCTTACTCGGAATGGTGGTCACGTTCGCGCTCGGCGCCTTCATGTACGAGCGCATCTCCGACGGGTTGGTGTCGGCCAAAGTTGAGTCGGCGACGGTGGATGCTTCGGTTCGTCGCGCGGACGCTCAGGACTCGTTCTCGCAGGTGGACAAAACCGACACCAGCACCTTGCAGCAGACCTCGAAAGACATTGTGTCGGACCTGTCCTCAGTCGATGACCTCTCGCGAGGCGCAATCCTGCAGCGGGCGATCGACAACCCCACCCAAGCCGTACCTCCCACTGGGTCCCGGGGGATGGCCACGGAGGTGATCCCCAACGACCTTCGGCGTGCTTTGGCGAGAGACCCGGAACACCAACAGACCACATACATCGAGGTGCCGGGGCGCGATGGATCCTGGGTGCCGGCGGTCCTGGTGGGCTCGCGCCTTGAGGTACCCAACGCGGGCGCCTACGACCTCTATCTGATCTATCCGATGGCGCAAGAAGTCGAGACGATCTCGATCATTCGGCAGTCCTTCGTTTTTGGTGGGTTCGCGCTCGTGGTCATTCTGGCGGGCCTGGCCTACATGGTGACCCGCATGGTGGTGACGCCCGTACGCCAAGCGCGCCACGTCGCCGAACGGCTCTCGGCCGGAGCGCTCAACGAGCGGATGCACGTCGCCGGGGAGGATGACCTGGCACGACTGGCGAACTCGTTCAACACGATGGCGGGAAATCTGCAGAAGCAGATCCGTCAGTTGGAGGAGCTGTCGGTGGTGCAGCAGCGGTTTACCAGCGACGTCTCCCACGAACTACGCACCCCGCTCACCACGATTCGGATGGCCGCGGACCTGCTTTATACCAGCCGAGAGGATTTCCCCGCGCCCACGGCACGCTCAGCCGAGCTGCTGAACAAAGAGCTCGATCGTTTCGAGTCGCTGCTGGCCGACCTGTTGGAGATCAGCCGATTCGATGCTGGCGCGGCCAACCTCGACCGCACCAGTACCGACCTGAGCGATCTGGTTCGCCAGGTCGTCGACGCCTACTCGCCGCTTGCCGAGCGTTTGGGAACCCGAGTGACGGTTGATGCCCCGACGGTCTGCATCGCGGAGATGGACGTACGCCGAGTCGAGCGCATCGTGCGCAACCTGGTCACCAACGCCATCGAGCACAGCGAGGGAAAGCCGATCAAGGTCACGGTGCGTGCCGGGGAAAGCGCTGTGGCAGTGGCGGTTCGGGACCACGGCGTCGGTATGTCACCCACGGAAATGGCTCAGGTCTTTACCCGGTTCTGGCGCGCCGACCCCGCCCGCGCCCGCACCACGGGAGGCACCGGACTCGGGCTGTCGATCGCGTTGGAAGACGCGCGTCTGCACGCCGGGTGGCTCCAAGCGTGGGGGGAGCCCGGTGAAGGCTCGTGCTTCCGGTTGACGCTGCCGTTGGCTGAGGGTGAGCCCATCCGTCGTTCGCCAGTCCGGTTGCTTGACGACAGCGACCAGACCGGACCGATCGTGATCCCTGAAGAGGTGCGTCTGCGATGAGGTCATGGTTACTCGCCGCGGTGCTCCTGCTTGTCGGTGCTCTCCTGCTCTCCGGCTGTTCCGGTCTGCCAACCGATGGCGTTCCGCAGACGGGGCGGGCGGTCGACAACCAGGACAGTCGACCCGGTGTCGTGCAGCAGCCAGAGCCGCCGGAGCCAGGAACACCGATGGAGGCCGTTGCCGAGGGTTTCCTGCGAGCGCACATCGGCGCAGCGGAAGGGTTCAGCACCGCTCGAGAGTTCCTCGGCGGCAGCGCGAAGAAGGACTGGGATCCCGACCAGCGCATCCTGCTACTAGACAGCAGCAACCTCGATACTCGTCGTGCCGCGGGGTCCAGGATCGTGGTCAGCGCGACGGCGGTCGGTGAAGTTGATGCGACCGGTCATCTCACCGAATTCCCTAACCTGCAGCGGCGCCGGCTGGATCTGGAACTGAAGCAGATTGATGGTGAGTGGCGAGTCACCTCAGTGCCGGGAGACCTCGGCATTTGGTTGGGCGTCGCGGATTTCCGCCGAAACTACGCGCCACACAGTGTCTACTTCGCGGCCCGCCGAGGGTTGGCGCCGGCCACTGCACTCGTCCCAGATCGTCGGTGGTACCCCGAGAGTGGTCTGGCCACGGCGTTGGCGCGAGCGGTCATCGGACCACCGCCAGCCTGGTTGTCCAAGACCGTACGCCGCCCTGTTCCAGCCTCCACCCGGCTGCAGCCCAGAACGGTGTCCGTCTCCAGTCGGACCGAGACCGCGACAGTCACCCTGTCCCGAGAGGCACTCGAGGCGAGTCCGGAAGATCGCAAGGCACTCTGGGCGGTGATGCTGGAAACTCTCGGGCAGGTCCCTGACGTGACGCGCGTCGACATTCGGGTCGGCAAGTCAACGCTGCAGACGGCTGGAATCGGGGGCGAGCGCTCCGTTCAGAAGTTGGGGTATGCCAGCCCGACAGGTCCGAAGGGTCCGATGGTGATCCGAGAGGGCAATCGCCTTCAATGGCTCACCACCGTGAACAAGAACGCGGACCGGGGCCGCCCCAACGATCAACGGTCCGACTTGGACAGTCTGCCCGTGCTTTCCGGTGGGTGGTCTGACATTGCCGTCGACGTTCATGGACGGGAGGTGGCCGCCATCTCGGGGGATAAGAAGCAAGTGGGTCGGTGGATCGGTGGTCGGCTGACCGATCTGCCCTCGTTCGGGACGCAGTTGGTCCGCCCGTCCTTTGATGATCAGCGCAGTCTTTGGGTAGCAGGCCGGGCGACCATCCCACCTGAGGGCTCAAAGGACGCCTCCGCGGACCGCGCCAAGGAGGAGGGCGCGCCGGCAATCTGGACGATCGACACGCGTACCTCAGTGAGTCAGGCAAAGCCGGTGCGTGTTGCGGCACCGTGGTTGGGCTCGCGCCGCGTGCTGTCGATCTCGGTATCGCCCGGCGGGCATCGAGTGGCCTTGGTGGTCGAGAACCGCACGGGACGAAGCAGTGTGCTGTTGTCGGGCGTGGTCAGGAACGAGAGCGGTGCCGTCAGCAGTCTCGCGACACCTGTGGAAGCCAATCCGTCTGTGCAGGAACCCACTTCGGTGACCTGGACGACGCCTGACACGTTGGCCGTGATCGGAAAGTCCGCCACCACGGCCGATGAGCAACCCCTCGTGGTGCCGCTGGGCGGCCTGGCCGAGTTGCTCGGACCGATTGCTGGCGCGACGCAAGTTGTGGGCAGTTCGATTCCGCAAGACAGGGTCTTCGTGGTGACTGACCGCCCGTCGATCGTGCACCGGTTGGGGCGCTCGTGGGATCGCCTCGGTGTCGTCGAAGATATCGCTGCACCCGCTGGCTGATCGTCCACAGGACCTAAGAGCCGCAGGCGTCCGTCCACACCGTGACGCCCGCACCTGGACGCCCGCGTCCTACTGCGGTGGCCTGAGTGGTGTGCTCGGAGTTGTCGCAGACCTCATGGCGCCCGTCATCTGTGCCGGCTGCGGTATGCGGGGGCTAGACCTGTGCCCCGGGTGCCGGGCCGCGCTGCGCCGGGTCGCGCGAGGAGACTCCAAGCCGACCTGCCCAACGCCTGCACCAGACATGATGCCGAGAGCCTGGGCGCTGACCGAGTATGCCGGGACCGTTCGCCAGGTGATCGTCGCCCATAAGGACGAGGGACGCGTTGCCATGGCGACGGAGCTGGCGTGCTTATGGCGGGCCGCCTTGGCAGGCGCGGTGGCGGACGACCCCGTCCTGGCGAGCGCTATCGTCAACCGTCGTGTGCTGGTGATCCCCATCCCGTCGCGGCCTGCCTCGCTGCGCGAGCGTGGCCGCGATCCGTGGCGGGAAGTGTTGAAGGTCGCGCTTGCTCCCGAGCCGCGGCTGCAGCTCAACCCGATCCTTGCAGTACGCCGCCGGGTCGTCGACCAGGCCGGATTGAGCGCATCTGAGCGGATCGTCAACCTCACCGGAGCCATGGGTGCGCGGGGGAGGCCCGACCTCACCGGGTGGCTGTGCGTACTGGCTGACGACGTCCTGACGACGGGGGCGACACTGTCCGAAGCCGCACGGGTCGTCCGCGGGCTTGGGGCAGTAGACCTGCGCGCCATTGTGATCGCCGCGACGGTCAGGAACGGATCACAGAGACATCACATGAACAATCCATAGACGTTGCCAAACGCGTGGACTAACGTGTTGTCATGGAGCCAATCTCTCTGGGAGGCGGTGAAATCCGCTGTTGACTACCGTCCGGGTGTGGCAAGCCCCCAAGTAGATCGTCACTGGTTGAGAAGCACCTGGAGGTGCCCATGGAGATCACGATTACTGGACGTCACACCGAGGTTCCTGATCGGTTCCGTCGCCACATCGAAGACAAGTTGAGCAAGGTGTCTCAACTCGACTCACGAGTCGGTCGATGCGATGTGGTTATCTCCCACGAGTCCAACCCCCGCCAGTCCAAGGCCGCAGAGCGCGTGGAGATCACGTGCCGCGCTCGCCGGACAGTGTTCCGGGCCGAGGCCAGCGCCGACGAGCCTTATGCGGCCCTCGATATGGCCATGGCCCGCCTGTTGGAACGCATGCGACGTAAAAATGACAAGCGCCGCGTCCACCGTGGACGCCAACGTCCGCTCTCGGTCGCCGAGGCCACCGCCGGACTCCCCACCGACCTCGACGTCGAGGAGCCGAGCGCGATTCGTCCCGATGCCGCCAAGGTTGGCGGCGACGAAGACTGCCCCGTGCACCTGCGCGAAAAGGTCCACCACACCCATCCCATGTCGGTCGATGAGGCCCTCAGCCAGATGGAACTGGTCGGTCACGACTTTTACCTCTACCACGACGCCGACACCGACAAGGCGTCCGTGATCTACCGCCGCCGGGGCTGGAGCTACGGCGTTATCCACCTCGACGTCGACGACAGCCCGGCGCGCTCGCGTGACGAGGAGTCGGCCTAACCCCCAGAGTCCCTTACTGCGTTAGGTGCCCTTGACCGGGAAATTTCCCGGTCAAGGGCACCTAACTCGGTTAGGGACGGTCAGTGCGGAGCAGTTCGAAGCGGTGCATCGAAACCCGGCTGCCGTCGCCAAGTACCTCAGCGTCGTGATCAGTTCCCGTGTGCCGGAAGCCACTGCGCTCGGCGACGGTCATCGATCCGTGGTTGCCGTCGGCGGCAATCAACACGACTCGTTGTCGGCCCAGGCCGCCCTCGGATGATGGCGCGAACGCATGGCGTACCGCCAGGCTCACCGCCTCCGTGATCACCCCACGGCCACGAGCCTCGGGGTGGGCCCAATATCCGATCGCGGCGGTGTCCGGTCGGGGTCCGCGCAACTCGGCGGCCTCCAACGATCCGACGGCTAGGTCGGTGGTCACATCCGCGACGCACCAGGTGACGCTGCGGCCGGCGGCGGCATCCTCGCGGGTGCTGTGGATGTAGGCCCGCGCCACGTTCTCGTCGTAGTCCCGCGGTAGTTGAGGCAACCAGTGGCGGGTGGTCGCATCTGCGCACGCCTCGACCACCCGTGGTGCATCACTCATCCGCCAGGGGCGTAGGCGGACGCGCTCGCCCTCGATCGCTGGGATGGCCAGGGCCGATGCCTGAGAGGCCCACGTCTGCCTCAACAGTTCGTACGACACTCCGTCACGGCAGACACCGTCGGCCGAAACAAAGGCCTGGTGGTCCTCGCCAATGAGCCGAAAACCCGCCCGAAGTAAGGCGCCGCGGGAGGCGTAGTTGTCCAGGACGGCCCCCGCATGGAGGCGGACCAGACCAGCACCACCATCGGCCTCTAGCGTGAAGGCATGCGCCACGATGGCGGTGAGTGCTTCGTCGAGGATCCCGTGGCCGCGTGCCGCCGGATAGAGCCAGTAGCCCACGCCACCATCGCCGACCTTGCGGTCGATCCCGAAAATCGCGATAGACCCCAGCGGTTGATCGCTGTCCCGGTTGGCGATGCAGAAGTCGTGTACCCCGGCGTCGCGCAGGCGTCCTCGGCGGGCTAGCCAGGTCTGCCAGTTGTCCGGCGTTGGCATGACATTGGCGCTCATGTAGGCCAGGGCTGGTGCATCCGGCATGACCTCTGGTCGGTCGCTCGGATGCCAGGGTCGCAGCCGCAGACGGTCGGTCAGGACGTCCTTCGCGGGAGCAGGGTGCACCCGTTGGGCGTCGCGATCGTCGGTCGCCAGCAGTTCAAAGGTCAAGGCGCCGGCATGGGTGCCGTCGGGTCGCGCCAGCACCTCCTGCTCCTCGGCCACCTGCCGGAAGCCGGCGCGGCGCAGTACCCGTTGGGACGACCGGTTGTCCAGGTCGGTGCCGGCCTGGAGCCGGTGCAGGCCCAAACCGCTCAGTCCGGCGGTGTCGGTGCGCGGCGCGAAGGCATGGGGGATGAGGAGTTCGAGTGCGCGGCCGAGGACCCCGCGTCCTCGCACCGCCGGGTATGCCCAGTAGCCGACCAGCCCAGACCCGTGGATGAAGTCGACGTTGAGCCGGATGATCTGGACGTGCCCCAACGGTTCATCCGTCGAGGAGTCCACAACACACCAAAAGACCCCTTCGCCGTGCGCCATGCGGTTTTGGCGCCAGGACCACCAGGTCGCATATCCCCCTGGCGAGGGTTGCATCCCCTCACTGAACGCCGTGGACGCCTCGTCAGGACCTTCTGGAATGGCATCATCTGCACGCCATGGGCGCAGCCGAATCCCGTTGCCCTCCAATACGGCTGGCTCCCACCACGCGTGCGCCGGCTCACGGGGTGCGCCCCGGTGGAGGTGACCGAACAGGCAGTCGTCCAGCGTGCCGTCGCTGTTCGGGTGGCCGTCCGGCAGCACACCATCGACGACGAAGCCGTTGGCCCAGGCCGCTCGGCGGGAGGCAAAGTTACGGGCGTTGGCTCGCCATCTGAGCGATCGCACACCCCACGTGTCGAAGGCGTGGTCGACGACGAGGCGTACCGCCCGGGTCGCGATGCCACGACCGCGAAGGTCGGGATGCAAGCCATAGCCAATCTCGCCGACCGGGCCGTCCGCTGTGTCCTGGCGGGAACAATTGACTGTGCCCGCGAAGTCGCCGTCGACGTCAATCGACCAGAGACAGCCCTGGCCGCTGGCCCAGTCCAGGCCGTTCGCCAGGAAGGTGCGGGCATCGTCCTCGCCATAAGGCACCGGCACGCCGGAGGTCATGGCGAGCGTCCGCGGATCACGGCATTGCTCGACGATGCGCGGTATGTCGATCTCTAGCGGGGCGCGCAGGCGTACCTCACCGTCGACGAGAGTCGGGACAGTGCCGCCAGGGGGTGAGTCCATGGCGAAACTCAAGCAGGTTCAGTGGGCGCGCTCCACCCGTTTCTCCGCTGAGTCGGCGTGTCGTGCTAGCGCCACGCCCGCGTAACTAGCGCGACACGCCGACTCAGGGTCAACCGGGCGGCAGAATCAAGATTGGGTTCGGCACTGATGAGGTACGCCACACGTTGACCGTCTAACCTGGGTAGGCCTGGCGCGGCGACATCGATGATGCCTGCCCGCCGTGCGTACCGAAGTTCGACCATCCGTTCTCACCCGAGCGGTGATATTTCTCAGGAGCCAGTAGCGTGCCGAAGTTCGTCGAGAAGGCCCTCCGTGCCGGTGAAGGACGTTTGCTCAAGCGCCTCGAAGGCATCGCCGCACAGGTGAATCTGCTTGAGGAGGACTTCGAGAAGCTCACCGACACCGAGTTGAAGAACGAAACCTCCGCCTTTAAGAAGCGTCTCAAGGACGGCGAAACCCTCGACGACCTGATGCCCGAGGCCTTTGCCGCCGTTCGCGAGGCAGCCAAGCGCACCGTCGGACTCCGTCCGTTCGACGTGCAGTTGATGGGTGGCGCTGCCCTGCACATGGGCAATGTGGCCGAGATGCGCACCGGTGAGGGCAAGACCCTGGTGGCAACACTGCCGAGTTATCTCAACGCGCTGGCGGGCAAGGGCGTCCACGTCGTCACCACCAATGACTACCTGGCCGAATACCAGGCCGAGCTCATGGGCCGCATCCACCGCGTCCTCGGACTCGAAACCGGAGTCATCCTGTCGTCCATGACGCCCGACCAGCGTCGCGAGCAGTACGCCAAGGACATCACCTACGGCACCAACAACGAGTTCGGCTTCGACTACCTGCGCGACAACATGGCGTGGTCGACCGATGAGATGGTCCAACGCGAGCACTACTTCGCCGTTGTCGACGAGGTCGACTCGATCCTGATTGATGAGGCTCGGACGCCGCTGATCATTAGCGGTCCGGCCGACGAGGCGACCAAGTGGTACGTCGAGTTCTCCAAGATTGTGGATCGCCTGAAGCGCGCCAAGAAGGACACTGACGGCAAGGTCGTGCAGGGCAGCGGCGACTACGAGGTGGACGAGAAGAAGAAGACGGTCGGTCTGCTAGAGAGCGGGATCGAGAAAATCGAGGACATCCTCGGCATCGAAAACCTCTACGAGGCCGAGAACACGCCCCTGATCGGATACGTCAACAACGCGATCAAGGCCAAAGAGCTCTTCAAGCGCGACAAGGACTACGTCTCCATCGATGGCGAGATCCTCATCGTCGACGAGCACACCGGTCGTATGTTGGCCGGGCGTCGCTACAACGAGGGCATGCACCAGGCGATCGAGGCCAAAGAGGGCGTCGAGATCCAGAACGAGAACCAAACGCTGGCCACCGTGACCCTGCAGAACTACTTCCGGATGTACGACAAGCTCTCCGGAATGACGGGTACCGCCCAGACGGAGGCGGCCGAGCTCTACTCCATCTACAAGCTTGGCGTCGTGACCATTCCGACGAACAAGCCGATGGTCCGCAAGGACCAGCGCGACCTCGTCTACCGCACGGAGAAGGGCAAGTTCTCCGCCGTCGTAGAAGACATCGCCGAAGCCCACAAAGAGGGTCAGCCCGTGCTGATCGGTACCACCTCCGTGGCCAAGAGCGAATATCTCTCAGATATGTTGAAGCGCAAGGGAATTCCCCACGAGGTCCTCAACGCGAAGTACCACGAGCAGGAAGCCACGATCGTGGCGCAGGCGGGCCGCAAGGGTGCGGTGACGGTGTCGACCAATATGGCCGGTCGAGGCACTGACATCATGCTGGGCGGCAACCCGGAGTTCACGGCCGTCGCCACCCTCAAGGCCAAGGGCCTCGACCCGCAGGAGACCCCCGAGGAATACGAAGCGCAGTGGGATGAGGCGCTTGCCAAGGCAAAGAAGCAGGTGAAATCCGCGCACGAGGAGATCGTTGAACTCGGCGGGCTCTACGTTCTGGGCACTGAGCGGCACGAGTCCCGGCGCATCGACAACCAGTTGCGCGGACGCTCCGGTCGTCAGGGAGACCCCGGCAAGAGCAGGTTTTACCTCTCCCTCGAAGACGACCTCATGCGCATGTTCAACGCTAACCTGGTCGACCGCTTCATGCAGTCCGCCAAGCTCGAAGAAGAAGTTCCGATTGAGTCCAAGATGGTCACCCGCTCGATCCAGAGCGCCCAGGGCCAGGTCGAGTCGCGCAACTTCGAGATTCGTAAGAACGTCCTGAAGTACGACGACGTGCTTAACCGCCAGCGCGAAACCATCTACGGCGAGCGCAAGCGGGTCCTGGAGGGCGAGAACCTCGAGGACCAGGTCCGCTACTTCATCAACGACACCATTGATGCCTATGTCGAGGGAGCCACGGCCGAGGGCTTCGCCGACGACTGGGACCTGGACACCCTGTGGAAGGCTCTGCAGGATCTTTACCCTGTCTCGATCACCCTCGATCAGCTCGACTCCGAGGTGGGCGGCCGCGCTGGCCTGACGCAGGACATGCTTCTGGAGGAACTGCGTTCGGATGCCCAGCACGCGTACGACGCTCGGGTTGAGCAGTTCGGTGGCCGGGTTATGCGCGAGGTCGAGCGACGCGTTGTGCTCTCGGTGCTGGATCGCAAGTGGCGCGAGCACCTCTACGAGATGGATTACCTCAAGGAGGGAATCCAGCTGCGGCAGATGGCTCAGCGTGACCCGCTCGTGGAGTACCAGCGCGAGGGTTACCAGCTCTTTGAGGCGATGAACGACGCCATCAAGGAAGATTCAGTACGCCACCTCTTCCACGTCGAGATCGACCCCGAAGAGGTCGAGGCGTCGCTGCCTGCGCCCAAGAGCACGATGCATCTGTCCGCGCCGACCGAGGATGGCAGCATCGCCCAGCGCGACGTCGACGACGAGGGCAACGTCGTGGACGAAGACGCCTCCCTCTCGCGCTCGCAGCGCCGGGCCAAGACCAAGCAGGAGAAGGCCGGGGCCAAGGGCACCGGTGGTTCGAAGTCGAAGTCCAAGAAGAAGGCAAAGGCCGGGCGTAACTGAGGTTGCCTCGGACTGCGGCCGTCCCCGTCAGCCAATGACGAGGACGGTCGTCAGCCATCGCCCATCAGCACCGTTGAGGCGCATCGCGATCGCGCATGGGCGTCCTTCGAGGAGCACAACGGCACTCACTTCGGCCACGCCATCGGTGGGCTCGCAGACGCGGACCCGCCTGATCGCGGTGGGATGCAGTGCACCCCCGCGACGCACTGATGTGAGGTGTCGCTGAGCCACCAGTTGCTGGCACTCCGGAGTCATCCACCGCAGGAGTTGCTTGGGCGAGCGAGCCCCGTGCGCACATTCCACCAGCATCGCCACCAGTTGCGTGGCCCACTGGCGCGGTTCGGGCAGGTTGGCGCGCGGGGTGGCTTGCGGGCCGAAGTGCGGGTCGTATTCGGCGGTGCGGAAGTCCATCGCCAAACTGCCCTGGACGTAGGTCGCCTGATGGCTCAAGCGAAGACCGCCCCGGTGGGCTTTCGCGTAGCGCGCTCGGACCGCCTCGTGGGACAAAGCCGGCGGCTCCACATCGGGACGAGGCCGGATCGACATCTTGCTGCTATCGGTCAGTGTGGTCATCGCAGAACCTCCTGAGTGGGTCGGTGCAACGTTGTTCCGGGCAGGATCAGTTCGGGGTCGGGGCCGATGGCGTCCCGGTTGGCGGCGTACCAGCGCGGCCAGGTCTCCGCAATGACCCGTGCGCTGGCGTCGGGACCGAGGTCACGCTCGACGATGGACCAGAGCGAGTCGCCTCGAAGGACCACTACTTCATCGCCCGCGCGCTTCGGTGCGCAGCGCCCCAAGAGTCCGACTTGGTCGGTCGAGGACCGCGCCTGTAGGCCCGGCCCTGACGAGGTCCAGCCCGGCTCTGGGACGCTGCATACCGGGGCGGTCGCGGTCGCATCGGGAGTGGCGGGCGCAAAGTCGGGGACCGGCGCCCCGTGACCATCGCTGGCCTGGACGCTGATCGACGCGGGGGCGGCGGTCGCCGTGCTGTGCGTGCTGGACATGGCGGTCAAAGCCGTGGCGGTCAGCAGCAGTGCGGCGATGCGTACCGCGAAAGGTGATCCCACCTGAGGGGCTTCTGTGAACGGCGTCTTCGGGGACGGTGCGATCAGCCCCCAACAACTAGCCACCGTGACAATCGCCAACCAGCACACCGCGGTCAGTAACACGATCAGCGCGACGAGGGGGACCGCATCGTCGACCGCAAGCCGTGGCTGGGCCGCCAGTTCGCGGCGCTCCGTCAGCAAGGCCACGGTGGTCAGGGTGGCGACGGTGCCCAAGCCGAGCACGATGAGTGCGCCCAGAGCGGCGGCCCGGCAACGGTGCCCGAGGGAGGCCTGTGTGAGGTCGATCTGCTGTGCCATATGACGACTATGCCACAACAATGTCGATCTATGTCGATTTATACCTAAATACGTCGAATGATGGTCATCAGGATGCGGTCGGGTAGGATTTGGTGGGTGCGTTGGCAAGACCTATTTGCAGACCTTGAGGCTCAGCTCCGCCATGCGCAGCAGCGTGAGCAAGACGTTGAGGTGTCCGATCGCACCCGTCGTGAGCGAGCGGAAATTCGCTGGGCCGACCGCGTCGCTGGCTCGATCGGGGCCGAGTTGTCGGTGACCACCCCTGTGGGCACGACGCGGGGACGGCTGGATGACCTCGGAAAAGATTGGCTTCTGCTCGCGGACGAGCGCGGGCTGGGGGCAACACTGATCCCGACCTCAGCGGTGTTGACGGTGTCCGGAGCGACGCGTCTGGTCGATGCGGAGCAGGGTTTTGGTCGCCGCTTCGGTGTGGGTGTGGCACTGCGGGCGATCAGCCGTGACCGCGCCGCGGTGGAGGTCTTCGATCTAGCCGGCGGACAAACGTCCGGGACGATCGACGTGGTGGGTGCGGACTATCTGGAGGTCGCTGAGCACCCAGCCGATCTGCCGCGTCGCTCGGAGGCGGTGACGGGACGGCGACTCGTGGTGTTTTCGTCCCTAGCGGCCGTGCGGCGCCGCTAGGGACTACAGGCTGTCCTGCTCGATCTCAGACTTGGTCTGGGCGTACTGACGCTGGATGTAGTTCTCCAGTTCGTCCGTCTCGATCCGCCAACCGCCTAGCACCTTGATCGCAGGTAGCTCCCCGCTCTTCACCAGGGCATAGGCCTGCCGGGAGGAGATATTAAGCGTCTCGGCCACGTCGGCGATGGGGACGAAGCGGGGCACGTCGGTCTCCTTCGAGGCACTCAGGGTCGGCTGACGTCTCCTATTCTGGCTCATGCGCTGGCTCGGGTGCTGCGCGACCTGTGGATGAGTCCTCGCAGGTTTGTTGTGGATAACTCCCATCCGGACGGCACGAAGTTATCTACAGTCAGAGCGCCCGGACTTTTCCAGGATCTCCGACGAGGCATCTGGAGCACGTGAAGTGCCGGGGTGGTGGCGCGGACGACAGGAAGAAGGACCCGATGGGGGACCGTAGGAAGAAGCGTGACGAGGCGGGGCTGCCAGCCCGGAAGGCGCAGCGGCTGCAGAAGCCGTCGTGGAAAGACAGTCGCCTGGTGATTGGCGTTGTCCTCATCGCCGCATCAACGCTCGGCGGAGTGATGCTCGCCGATCGTCTCGACAGCAGCGTCGAGGTCTACCAAGCCGCCTCAGGATTGGTGCCGGGCCAGGAGCTGACCAACGACGACGTGACGACGGTCAAGGCGCGAATCGGTGACGGTTCCGAGGGCTATCTCATGGCCGATAAGCCGTTGCCATCCGGCCGGGTGGTGCGTGAAGTACGAAAAGGGGAGTTGCTACCCGCGTCCACCATCGGAAAGCCCTCCACGGTCGGCCTCAAAGCAGTCTCCGTCGACGTCGAGCCGTCCTTTGCCGCGACACTGGTGCGCGGATCGACGGTCGACCTCTGGGTAAGCGAACGTCGCGAGACCACCGGCGCGGCCGAGTTTGCTAAGCCCGGACGTGTCGTGCCCCGCGCCTACGTGTTGCGTGTCCCCACCACAAACACCGGTGGCTTGAGCGTCGCCAGCAGCCAGGCTGTCGCCGTCCAGGTTCTGGTCCCGGACGACCTGGTCGACGAAGTCATTGGCGCCGTCAACTCAGAGTCGAAGATCACCTTGGTTGCCACCGCTGACTCGCCGATGCGGAGCAGCCAGTGACGGCGCTGCTCACCGCGGTGACGCCTGCGCTGGAAGCCGGTGTCGCCACCCGGGTCGAGGCCACCCGGGAGCTGCGCTTGGCCCGCCGCTGCGCGGACATCCCCGACCTGCTGGCGAGCGCAGCCTCCCATGTCGCGCAGGCAGCGGTGGTGTCGGCTGACTTTCCGGGACTAGAACGCCGCGTCGTCGGAGCTCTGGCTGGCGATGGCGTGCGCGTCGTGGGGGTCTTCGCCCCGGGCGACGAAGAAGCTCAGCGCAGGCTGCGACAGCTGGGCATCGATCGGGTGATCTCGGCCGCTGCCTCTCCTGAGGAGTGGACGAGCTTGGCGATGAGTCTCGCCGAACCTCAGCACGAACTCGATCCTGACTCGACATCGTCCGAGGATCGCGACGCCTCCGATGTGGATACCGCGATCGCCCGCGAGATTCTCGGCGCGCAGGCCACTGATCCGGGGGACGGTGCCGCCGACAACGATGACGATGGGGAGTCTGCAGGCACCGGGCGCATCGTGGCTGTATGGGGCCCCACTGGGTCGCCCGGACGCACCACCGTGGCCATCAACGTGGCGTGCGAAGTCGCGCGGCTGGGCAAATCCGTCTTGCTGATTGACGGCGACACGTACGGCGCGTCGGTGGCACAGGCGATGGCACTGCTGGACGAAGCACCCGGTCTCGCAGCAGCGACCCGCCTTGCTGAGACCGGCGATCTCGACGTGCCAAGACTGGCCGCGGTAGCACCGGAGGCGACGAACGGCGTACGGGTCCTGACGGGCCTTCCGCGGGCCGACCGGTGGAGTGAGGTCCGTGAAGATTCCTTTGCTGAGGTGCTCACGGTGGCCCGACTCCTGGTCGACCTTGTGGTGATCGATACCGGGTTCTGCCTTGAGGAGGACGAAGAGCTGTCCTACGACACTCGTGCACCGCGCCGCAATGTCACGACGACCATCGCGCTGCGTGACGCCGATGAGGTCATCGCCGTGGGTTCTGGCGACCCGGTCGGCCTGCAGCGCTTGGTCAGGGGGCTTGATGAGTTGTCTCGCATCACTGCGGCGGGCCGGGTCGTGGTTAACCGGGTCCGAGCCTCAGCCGTCGGGACACACCCGGAGCGCCGGGTGAGTGAAACCCTAGAGCGCTTCGCTGGGGTGGCTGAGCCGGTCATCGTGCCTGACGATCGACCTACTCTCGATGGCGCGATGCTGGCCGGACAATCACTCGCCGAAGCGGCACCCGGCTCGGAGGTGCGTCGCGTGCTTGCCGAGCTGGCGGGCGCAGTCGCCGGGGTCGACGTCGTCCTTCGTCGGCGTGGAATTGGACGTCGTCTCGTGTCTCGAACCTCGAGCGGGTAGCGAGTGGCAGGATGACCCGGTGACCGATCGACTGAGTGCGCAAGATGCCGCCACCCTCTACCTCGAGGACTCCGGAACACCGATGCACGTGGGCTCGGTCATGATCTTTGCGCCCGGGGAGAGTGACTTCAACCTCGAGCGATTGCTGGCACTCGTGACCAGCCGGATCGCCTACGTCCCGCGCTACCGGCAGCGGGTGCGCAGTGTGCCTGGAGGCCTGGCGAATCCGGTGTGGGTGGACGACGCGGAGTTCGACCTCAGTTACCACGTGCGGCGTTCTGCGCTGCCGCGTCCGGGCACCACGACCCAGTTGGAGGAGTTCGCGGCCCGGACTTTGGCGCGTCCGCTGGACCGGCACCGGCCACTGTGGGAGCTCTATCTCGTGGAGGGCCTGGCGGACGGTCAGTTCGCGATCATCACCAAGTCGCACCAGATCTTGGTGGACGGAGTGCACGCTATTGATCTGGCTCAGGTCATCGTCGACGCTGCGGCTGATCGGGGTGACCCCGTACCCCACACGTGGAGTGCTGATCGGGAGCCATCGGGCGTCGAGTTGATGGCGGGCGCGGCCCTGGATGCGGTCCGGCAACCGACCCAAGTGGTCGACAGCCTCCGGTCGGGTTCTCAGGACGTCCGTAGGGTCGCTGGTGCGGTCAAGAAGGTCGGTGTACTAGCGCTCAATACGGTCGCGCGGACGGCCGCGCGACCCGCGCCGAGTAGCCCGCTTAATGTCGAGATCGGCCCGCATCGTCGGGTCCTCATGCTGAGCACCTCGCTGAAGGACTACCAAGCGATCCGCACCCGCGTGAACTCATCACGAGGTGGCCTCGATGTCAGCGTGCACGATGTGATGCTCGCGGTGATTGCCGGTGGTCTGCGCAACTGGCTGCTGAATCGTGGTGAGGCCGTGTCAGGGGCAGAGTCTGTACGCGCGATGGTTCCGGTGAGCACGCTGACCCACGAGGACCCCGACGAGCAGGTCGCTGGTCTGGTGATTGACCTGCCCGTCGGCGAGCCACGCCCCACCATGCGTCTGCACCAGGTGGCGTACGCCATGCATCAGCAGATGGAGAGCTCGGCTGGGGGAGTCGTCACCGCCAGTTCACTGCGCGAGATCGCCGGGTTCGCGCCGCCGACCTTGCATCTCCTGGGTGCCCGGGTTGGTAGTGCCATGTCGCGGCGCATGTTCAATCTCGTCGTGACTAACGTGCCTGGGCCGCAGCAGCCGCTTTATGTCGGCGACGCGCGAATGGTCGCGAGCTTCCCGGTGATTCCGCTGAGCAAGTCACGGGCGCTCAGCATCGGCCTGACGTCGTACGACGGCGGCGTCTATTTTGGACTCAATGCTGACCGGTCTGCCATGCCTGACCTGGACGTTTTGGCACAGTGCCTCAGCGATGCGCTCGCCGAACTTGCCGAGGACGAGGAGTTGTAGATGAGCACGGTGACCAGGATCTATGTCGCCCTCACACCGCCGCAGTTGGAGGTGCTTGCCGTCGACGGACAGTTGTCTGAGGTCGCGGCGACGGCTGTCACACCCGCGCTGCGTGCTGCCTACCCACACGAGGATCAGGAGGGGTTGGAGCACGAAGCGATTCAAGAAGCCGCAGCAGCAACGCTGGCAGGCCAGCGAGTCCTGATCGCGGCCGCCGATGTCACCACCCCCGTCGACCCGAGCACCGCCGCGACTCCCGCGCGAGTGGCAGCCGGGCCGGTCGCCCTGGACCGGGTGGTGAGTTTTCATGTGGGCGACCCTGGGGTCGTTCCGGATTCAGGGCAAGATATCGACCTCAGCTGGTACGACATCACCGAACTCGCGGATGTGAGAAGGCTATTCGCCTGATGAGTCGGTTCCCCCTAGCGCAACGCGACGCGCTCGACTTCGCGAAAGTGCTCATGGGCGAGCGGTTCCGTGAGCCGGTGTGTGGCTGGCTGACGGGCAGTGTGGTCACGGGGGAGGCCACCTCGACGTCCGACCTTGATGTGGTCGTGCTGCTCGACGGTCCGGATGCTCGCCCAGGGTGTGCCCCTGATTCCGGTTCCGCAGATTGCCGCGAATCTCGTCGAAGAATGTACCGCAGAACTTGAACGAGGCCCAGATCCCTTGCCGCAAAACGCGATTGACGCTGCGCGCTATGCCGTGACCGACCTGCGCGCTGATCTTGTCGGCGCTGAGTCTGCCGCCGAGCGTGCGGTCATCTCTGCGGCACTGTGGGATGCAGGCGCCCGACTTCTCCTCGACGTGGATCGCTGCTGGCAGGGCACCGGGAAGGGTCTTCTGCGCAGTCTCCGTGAGCGGGACCGCATCGCGGCAGACGGCCTTGCGTCCGAACTCATCTCAGGCTTGGAGTGCAGCGCGTCAGATCCCGATGCGCTGAGACGAGCGATTGACGGAGTCCTGAGCCACGCCGGTGGCGCGTTGTTCGAGAACTATTCCGTCAGGTAGGCCTGGCCCTCGCGCGCCTCGACGCGAATTCCCGAAACAATCGCTGGGGCTGCAGCCTTCTCGATCTGACCACCGACGAGGGGGATGCCGGCCTTGAGATCCGCGTCGATCGCGACATGTGTGGTTTCACCGTCAGCGGTCAGTGTCAACGAGCCTCGCATTGCTGCGGGGGTGCCCTTGATCAGCACTGTGATGGTTCCCCGCCGAGATCCGTTGGCGTCGGCTTCCTCCCATGCTTGGGTTTCCACGACGGTCAGCCCGCCGCTCAAGAAGCGCTTGACCTGACTGGGCAGGTCGTCGGTTGGCATCTCGCGACTGACTTCGATGGTGGCCTTCTCGGCGCCACCATCAATCGAGGTGTCATAGGACAGGGCGCCCGATGCGGCGCACTTTCGCTCTTGGAACGCCGGGTCAATGAGCATGTCCCACACCTGGTTAGCGGGTGCGTCATAACTCCAGGTCTCACTGATCTTCATGAGGGCAATCTAGTAAATGGTGTTCCGTCGCGGGTGACCAACACCATCGGCTGTACGACGGAGGGCTTGCTCGGCCCGCCCGATCACGCGTGCGGCACGGTGGGCGTCGGGTACGGGCTGGCGTCGCTCGGCGGTGGCGGCCACGCCGACCTGTGCCACAGCCGCGGCGAGCGCGTGAAGGTCCTGCGCGATATCCGCGCCCCGCGCGCCCAGGCGTTCGGCATCACTCACCGTTCGGGCTCCGCCGAGGCTCCCATCGGCCACCGCATCCGCGTGCCGAGCGACATCCCTGGCAACCCAGTCCACTTCGCGTGCGCTGACCTGAGTTGCCACCGCGATCTGCTCGAGCGCTCCAAGGTCCAGTTCACGTGGGGGCGATCCAGAGAGGGACGGACCCGGGTCGGGCCGTTGTGCGCGACCGGCATGATCGGGCTCCCCGCTGACGATGGCGTCATGCCAGGTCACCAGCGCGTCGGCGAGACGCTCGATGGCGTACGCCACGGCCTCGCTGGTGGCTGCCTCAGCCGCGTCCAGTTGAACCCCGAGGAGCCGGATCGAGCACGCTGGGATTCGTGTTTCCGGAGTCGAGGGATTAGACCGCACTGTCCCACTCTAGGTGGACGCGGTGACGAGCGCTGAGCACCGGAACGAGCTGGGGACGGGAACCTGAACCCGACCGCCTGAGCACCGGTGTCTGCGGTAGCGTCAGCCATGACGTCCACAACGAGGTGGGGGTCAAGTTTGCGCCTGCGAGGAACCAGCGTCGATGACACTTGCTCAGTCTCAGTCTCAGTCCGAGTCCCGAACCGAGCTTCTGAAGGCGGCGGCCAAGCACGCGCCGCCCGGTTCTGACGGCGACGATTTGTGCACCGAGTTCTATCGAGGACTTGAATCGGCCGAGTTGGCGGACTACGGCTCGGACCATCTTGCGGGCATCTTCCGCAGTCACCTGCAGTTGGCGCAAAAGCGACTTCCCGGCGAATCCACCGTGCGGGTATTCCGCCCCAACCTCGACCGCGACGGCTGGGTCGCGCCGTACGCCGTCCTTCAGATCGTCACCGACGACATGCCTTTTCTCGTCGATTCGGTCACGGCCGCCTTGAGCCGTGAAGACCGCGACGTGCATCTGCTGCTGCACCCGCAGATGAGCGTCCGCCGCGATGCCGATGGTGCGCTGCAGGAGGTCACTCCCGCGAGCGGACGAGCCGGCGTCGGAACGGTCGAGTCATGGATGCACTTGGAAATTGACCTCGCCAACGACGAGGACAGCGACCGCTCTCTCGAGGCCACACTGCGCAAGGTGCTTTCGGACGTGCGTGCCGCGGTGGAGGACTGGGAGGAGATGCGGGATGCCTGCACCAACCTGGTCAAGGTCCTTGGTGCCGACCCGCCCCTTGGCATTCCGGAGAGCATTGTGGAGCGCACGCGCGGCTTCCTTCGCTGGCTCGCGGACGACCACTTCACGTTCCTTGGCTACAAGGAATACGAGCTCGATACCGTCGATGGCGAGGATGTCCTCCGGTCTGTACCAGCGTCGGGCCTTGGGGTGCTGCGCGGCGACGATGGCGAGTCTCGCTCGTTCCGCAGGCTGACCGGAGAGGTGCGTTCACAGGCGCGCGAGCCCCAACTCCTGATTCTGACGAAGGCCAACTCACGGGCCACCGTTCACCGCGGGACCTACTTCGACTACATCGGCGTCAAGACGTTCGACGTCAACGGAAACGTCGTGGGAGAGCGTCGTTTCCTGGGCCTCTACACCTCGACGGCCTACACCGATTCCGTGCGTCGGGTTCCCGTCGTACGTGAGCGCATCGAAAAAGTGTTGCAGCGCAGCGGTTTCCACCCCTCAAGCCATTCCGGCAAGGACTTGCTGACGGTGCTGGAAAACTACCCGCGCGACGAGTTGCTGCAGACCGGTTCCGATGAGTTGTACGACATTTCCACCAAGGTGTTGCGACTCACCGAGCGTCGCCAGTCTCAGCTCTTTCTGCGCAAGGACGACTACGGCCGCTACATGTCGGCCATGTTCTACCTGCCTCGGGACCGATACAACACCGCGGTGCGGTTGCGCATGGAAGGGATCCTGCGCGAGGAGTTCAATGCCGACAGCGTCGACTTCACCACCAGCGTCGATGAGTCTGTACTCGCCCGCATTCATTTCGTCGTGCGCGTCAAGCCTGGCGAGTCGCTGCCCGAGGTCGAGCCCCAGGCACTGCAGGCTCGACTGGTCGATGCGACGCGCACGTGGGGGGAGCGGTTGTCCGCTCAGGCCGAGGTCGAAGACGGCAGCATCGCCGCCGCGCGCGTCGCGTCGCTGTATTCACGGGCATTCCCCGAGTCCTACAAGGAGGACTTCAGCGCCCGTCAGGCGGTGGCTGACCTTCGTCGGTTGGAGGCTCTTGAAGGCCCCCTCGACACCGAGTTCACGCTCTATCGCGAGCCTGGCGCGGACCCGCATGTTCGCCGCTTCAAGCTCTTCCGACGCTCCCCGGTGATGCTGACTTCGGTCATGCCGATCTTCACGGACTTAGGTGTCGGAGTCACCGACGAGCGCCCCTATGAGATGGATCGCGCCGACGGCGAAACGGTATACATCTACGACTTCGGTCTGCGCGCCGACGACCCAGATGTCTGGGGCACTGGCGAAGACGAGATCGCGGCCGTCCGAGAGGTCTTCCAGGACGCCTTCGCTGAGGTCTGGGATGGCCGGGCCGAGAGCGATGGCTTCAACGCGCTGGTTCTGCGGGCCGGTATGCGTGCGAGGGAAGTCACGGCGTTGCGTGCGATCGCGCACTACCTGCGCCAGGCAGGAAGTACCTTCAGCCTGAATTACATGATCGAGGCCACGCTGGCCAACATCAATCTCGCTCGTGCCGTCATCGAGTTGGTTGACGCCCGCTTCGATCCGGAGCTGAACCTGGACATGGAGGCGCGCGAGGCGGCGGAGCAAGAGGTCCTGGGCCGCATTGAGGCGGGGCTGGAGAACGTCGCCAGCCTCGACCACGACCGCATCATCCGCTCCTTCGTTGGCGTGGTGCGAGCGGTGTTGCGTACCAACGGGTTCCAGCGTGACGAGCAGGGTCGTCCGCGGGACGTGTTGTCGTTCAAGATCGACTGCGCGAAGGTGCCAGGACTGCCCAGCCCGAAGCCGATGTTCGAGATCTGGGTCTACAGCCCTCGCGTCGAGGGCGTTCACCTGCGCTTCGGGAAGGTGGCCCGCGGCGGACTGCGTTGGAGCGACCGTCGTGAGGACTTCCGCACCGAGGTTCTTGGCCTGGTCAAAGCCCAGATGGTCAAGAACGCCGTCATCGTGCCGACCGGTTCCAAGGGCGGCTTCGTCGCGAAGCAACTGCCCGACCCTGCCGACCGGGAGGCCTGGCTCAATGAGGGCATCGCGGCTTACAAGGCCTTCATCGCCGGGATGCTCGACCTGACGGACAATTTGGTCGACGGTGCGGTCGTGCCGCCGGCGCAGGTCGTACGCCACGACCCCGACGACACCTATCTCGTCGTGGCTGCCGACAAGGGCACCGCAGCCTTCTCGGACATCGCCAACGGGGTGGCGCAGTCGTACGGCTTCTGGCTGGACGACGCCTTCGCCAGCGGTGGATCGGCGGGATACGACCACAAGGAGATGGGCATCACTGCCCGCGGTGCATGGGAGTCGGTCAAGCGCCATTTCCGTGACATGGGAGTCGACTGCCAAACCGAGGATTTCACCGCCGCAGGTGTCGGTGACATGAGCGGCGACGTCTTCGGCAACGGGATGCTGTTGTCGGAGCACATTCGCTTGGTTGGCGCCTTCGACCATCGGCACATCTTCATCGATCCCACGCCCGACGCAGCAACGACCTTCGTTGAACGCCAGCGGTTGTTCGAACTGCCGCGCAGCTCGTGGGCCGACTACGACACGTCGTTGATCTCAACGGGCGGTGGAATCTGGCCGCGTTCGGCGAAGTCGATTCCGGTCAGCGCCCAGATGCGGCAGGCCCTTGGGCTCGACGACGGCGTCACGTCGATGACGCCGAACGAACTGATGCAGGCCGTGCTGCTGGCTCCAGTAGACCTGTTCTGGAATGGCGGCATCGGTACCTACATCAAGTCCAAGAGCGAGAGCCACCACGAGATTGGCGATCGCGCTAACGACGCGATCCGGGTCGATGGAAATTCGTTGCGCTGCAAGGTGATTGGCGAAGGCGGAAACCTCGGAGCGAGTCAACTTGGCCGCATCGAGGCAGCCATGGCAGGGGTCCGCGTCAACACTGACGCCATCGACAACTCGGCGGGCGTCGACAGTTCTGACCACGAAGTCAATATCAAGATCCTGTTGACCGAGCAGATGCGTTCTGGCGCCCTGACCCTCGAAGAACGCAACACCCTTCTGGCGTCGATGACTGACGAGGTGGGATCGCGGGTCCTGCGCGATAACTACCGCCAGAACACGCTGCTTGGCAACGCTCGCGCCCAGCACGGTTCGATGGCCACCGTGCACCAACGTCTGATCCGTTCTCTCGAAGAGCGGGGTGAACTCAACCGGGCGCTTGAGTTTCTCCCAACCGATGCCGAGTTGGACGAGCGCGAGGCTGCTGGTGAGGGGTTGACCTCACCCGAGCTGTCCGTCCTGTTGTCCTACGCAAAATTGGCGCTCAAGGCGGATCTGTCGGAGAGCGAGTTCACCTCGGATACCTGGTTCGACCAGACGCTGGTCGAGTATTTCCCGGAGCCGCTGCAGGAGCGTTATCGGGACGCCATCCTCGAGCATCCACTGCGCGATCAGATCATCATCAACTCGGTGGTCAACTCCGTCGTCAACCGCGGCGGGATGACGTTCGCCTTCCGGGTGGGCGAAGAGACTGGTGCGGATGCCGTTCAGGTTGTTCGGGCCTTCGTGGTGGCCAGGGAGGTCTTCGGGCTCGCCGACTTCATTCGGCAGGTTGACGCGCTCGACAACACCGTGCCGACATCGGTTCAGACGACCCTCTATCTAGAGTTCCGACGCCTGATCGACCGGGCGACCCGCTGGTTGCTGCACTCTCGGCCGTCGCACTTGGACGTGGGCCGGGAGATCGAGCGCTTCCAAGGCGAGGTGCAGAGGCTGAGTTCGGCCGTGCCCGGTTTGCTTCGGGGCGCCGAGCGTCAGCGCTGGGAGGCGAGCGTTGCGGGGCTGGTCGAAAAGGGAGTACCCCAGGACTTGGCCGAGCAGACCGCCGCGCTGCTGGACACGTTCTCGTTGCTCGACATCGTGGAACTCAGCCAGTCGCGCGAGCTGGACGCCGATCGCATCGCGGAGGTCTACTACGCGCTCAGCGAGCGGCTGGGCATCGACCGGTTCTTGGTGGCGGTGGCTCAGCTTCCACGCGAAGACCGGTGGGACGCGCTCGCGCGGGGTGCCGTACGCGACGATCTCTACTCGGTGCTGAACAGTCTGACCTCGACAGTGCTCGACGCGACGGACAGTGACCTGTCGGCCCTTGAGCGAGTCGAACAGTGGGCCCTAGACAACGAGACTGCGACGACGCGTGGAACGCAGGCGCTCGCGGGCATCCTTGACCTGGAACAGCCGACGTTGGCCTCGCTCTCGGTGGCGTTGCGGACGCTCCGGTCGGTGATCCGCTCGGGTTCGGCGTCCTGACGTCGGCGGCTGACTCGGCCGCCAACACCGGGAACTAACCTGAGTCCGTGCCCACGCTGAACGATGTCCTCGACAAGGAGACTGCACTCGACGAGGCGTCCACCGAGTGGCTGCACGCCTTGGTTGGAGATTGGCAACTGTTGTCCGACCTGTCGTTCGGGGACTTGGTGCTGTGGGTACGACGGACGGGTGGGGCCGAACGCCCGACCTGGATCGCCGCGGCACACGTACGACCGACCACGGGCGTAGGGATCTTCGTTCAGGATCTCGTCGGTCAGGTTGCCGATGCGCAGCAGGTGCCGATGATCGAGCGTGCCTATCAACAGCAGCAGTGTGTTCCAGGTTTACGTCCCGCTTTCCACCGAGACGCACCGGTGCGCGAGGAGGCCGTCCCGGTCATTCCGCGTTGGGTCGCTCAGCCCATTGCGATCGTCACGCGGCACAGCAGTCATGTCTCACTTCGTACGCCAAGCCGTCTCGAAGTCACGTACCTCGCCACTGCCGACGCGCTGACCCGAATGATCGCTCAGGGTCAATTCCCCACTCCAAGTGGGCAAACCGGAAGGCGTCGCGGTGCTCCGCGAGTTGGTGATGGTGTCATGCGCCTCGCCGCCGATGGGACCGTGACGTACGCCAGCCCCAACGCGGTGTCGGCTATCAACCGGCTTGGCTTCGATGGAGTCCTCCCCGGGGCGCGCTTGATCGAAGTGGTGTCGCCGCTGATCAGAGAAGCCGATGAGGAGCAGGCGCCGGCGCTGACTGGTCAGCTGCCGTGGGCGACCGAAGTGAGGTCACCAAGTGCCACCATGACAGTGCGCGCAATTCCGTTGCACGACGGCGGAACTCGTGTTGGTTCCTTACTTCTCGTGCGAGACGTAAGCGAGGTGCGTCGACGTGAGCGGGAGCTTCTCACCAAGGACGCGACGATCCGCGAGATCCATCACCGGGTCAAGAACAACCTGCAAACGGTTGCCGCGGTGCTGCGGCTTCAAGGGAGGCGCTTGGAAGACCCTGATGCCCGCGCTGCTCTCAACGATGCGGGCCGACGAGTGGCCACGATCGCGCTGGTGCACGAATCCTTGAGCCAACATCTCGTCGACGCGGTGGACTTCACCGACATCGCCCGTCGCGGTCTCAAGGCCGCGATCGACGTGGCAAACCGGTCCGAGGCCAAAGTGCATGGGCGAGTGAGTGGCACCTTCGGAGCGATGCGCTCCGAGGATGCCACGGTCATCGCGATGGTGCTGGCGGAGCTGGTCCAGAACGCCGTCGAGCACGGCAGCGTCAGCGGCGGCACCGTGACCGTGCATGCTGCGCGTTCCCCACTGCCGGGACGTGATGAGCGGGAGCAACTGGAAGTGCAGGTGAGCGACCAGGGCCCGGGATTACCGCCGGGATTCCAGCCCGGCCAGGGCGGGCTCGGCCTGCGCATCGTGTTGTCTTTGGTGCAGGACCTGGGCGGTGACATTGAGTGGTCAACGCGTCCTGAGGGAGGAACAGTCGTGCGCTGTGTGACCCCATTGCGTCGAGTCGACCCGGCTCCGCCGGTGCCGTGACATGTCGAAGCCCCTGATCCGGTCGGATCAGGGGCTCAGGCAGTGCGTTCGGAGGTCAGCCAGCGCGTCGTGCGCGAGCGTTGCGACGCTTCAGGGCGCGGCGCTCATCTTCTGAGAGACCGCCCCAGACGCCTGCATCTTGGCCGCTTTCCAGCGCCCACTTCAAACAGGTGTCAATGACGTCACAACGACGGCAGACCGCTTTGGCGTCTTCGACCTGCTGGATCGCCGGGCCTGTGTTCCCAATGGGGAAGAACAGTTCCGGGTCTTCTTCCAGGCAGGCAGCGCGATCGCGCCAATCCATCGGCGGTGCTCCTCAAGTCATCTTGTTGATAGCGCGCAAAGGCGCCTTGATCAGGTGTCGTACGGGTACCGCGGCCAGATAATGCTCACCAATCATTCGGGCAGAAAATCAGGTGATTGCCGGTCTGGCGCTCGCGTGTCCCTCCACTCTCACAGATCGTGAACGCGTTCACAAGGGTTTGTGGACAAAAACTGCCGCACAGCGGTGAGTCCTTCGTCACAGTGGTTTTAGCCCGCTGACCTGCACGGACGCGGCCCTGTGCCGGTGATCTCGGGTGATATCCGTAGGCTGCGGGGGTGACAACCGGACCCACCAGCGCCGCCTCGGACACCGGACGTAGCGCCGCACTCTTAATGCTCGTGCAAGCCACGATCCTGATGATCCTCGCGGGAATCTTGGTGCTTGATGTCGTGCGCGGTAAGGCCGACGGCACGACTCAGGCCTTGACCGAGGCCGGCCTGGTGCTGGTCTTTGTGGCGGCTGCACTGGCATTGGCGCGTGGGCTCGTGGGCGGCTCTGGTTGGGCACGGACACCGAGCGTGGTGTGGAACGTGCTGCTTCTTCCGGTGGCGTTCTCGATGTTCGGCGCGGGCCAGGCACTGGTGGGCACGTTCGTGCTCGTCATGGCGGTGCTCACCCTGGTCATGGTGTGGCGAACTCCGCCGCTGGATATCAGCGAGGACTAGGTGCCCGGCGAGGTTACCTTGGCGCAGGCGCCATCTTTGCCCCGAGCAACTTGACGAGCGCCGGGGTGATCCGGTCCCGGAAGTCGGCGCGCGAGGCGGAGTAGGTGGACTTGAGGGTCGTGAAGCCGACACCGCTAAACCAAATCTCGCCCGCACTCCCCGGTCGCTGCAAGAGCACGCGCGCCGTCGTGCCATCGGTGAACGCACTGCTGACGCCCAATGAACCATTGCGGTAGTAGGAATAGCGCCCCGAGGTGTTGGTGCTCTTCTGCTGGATCTTCGCGAGACGGGTAGACCACGTCGTCCCGATCTCCTCCGGAGTGCCGAAGCCGGAAATATTGACAATCAACCGGCTCGCGCGAGATGCCGGCTCACCTTTGATGGTGAGCAGAAGTTCGCAGCGGGCGGCATGGGTGGTTTCGCGTCCACCGCTGAGTTCATTGGGGCGACAACCTGTCGCTTTGACTGCAGTGAGGCCCGGGATGACCTCGGTGAGTTCGGTCTGTGAGAAGACCTCTGCCGCATCGGGCCACGTCGCGTCGGGACGCTTGCCAACCGTCGGTGTCGGGTCAACGGAGAACCGGGTGGTGGGCGTAATGGTCGTGACGTTTTTTGGGTCGACCGCCTGGGGGAGTGCTGGTGCCGAGTAGGAAGCGGGTGCGGATGACCGCGACCCGTTGCTTCCTGCGCCGCCGCCGGCGGCATCTTCCTCCGCCTCCCGCTGCGCCGTGGGTGGGCTGGTGGCGGTGCTCAGAGTGCTTGTCGTCACAGCGGGCACGGCATTGCTCGACGCGCCCGAGGACATCGCAGCGACGGTCGGCACGCCAACGGCGCAGGCCGTCGCGGTGCAAAGAGCTAACGTCCGTCGGTGAGTCATCGCGTCACTTCTCTCGGGGTAGGTAGGCCACCATCGTTTCGACGAAGGTCGGAAACGACTTCGTGCGTACGGCGTCGAAGGTCGCGGGTGCATTTCCCTCTACCAGGAAATCCTCGTCAGGATATTGAATGTCGAACCACGCGGCGACTTCGCCGTTGGAGACGACTACGGAACCAAATCCGTTGCGGAGCAACAGCGCCCGTCGGGAGCCGTAGGTGCCGTCCTTGTAGAACGAGTCGCCGTCTCCCGCTTCACCACGCAATTCGCTGCGCTTCTTATCCCAGGCAGCGACAACCTGGGAGTCGGCGCCGATTCCGCGCAAGGTCACCTTGAATCGGCCGTTGTCCTCCATCTCCCACGAGCACTGCACATTCTTGGGCGTCGAACCGCCGCCACCTTCGTACATGCCGGTCGCGCAGAGCTGGGTTCGCGAAAAGTTCTGTGTCGGGATGAAGCCCTTGAGTTGTTCGGGGCTCAGCAGATTATTGATTTCGGGCCAGGTCGCCGGGTCCACCATCGCCGACTCGCCGCCATCGGGCAGTTTGACGTCGGACAGTGGGTCGCCTTTGACGACCTTGTACTGATCGTCGTCGGCCTTCTCACCGTCTTTGTCGTTGGTGTTGGTCGCTTCAGCCGCGGCCCAGGCCGTTGGCTTGGGCTCCGCGGGTTTCTCTCCGTCGCCGCAGGCCGTCAGTCCCACGGCTATGAGCGATGCCGCTGCCAGGCTTGCTCCCCGCGCCCGAAGTCGCATGACTTTCCTTGTCTGCTCGTCCAACCAGTGTGCTCACTGTATGTCCGATCCAGTATGCCGCCCGGCACCGACGAGTTCATGTCCGTGGGTGCCAGGTGGCGGCCGTACACGGGTATCTCGCCGGGGGCTAAGGCATATGGTTCGAGGAAATGACTGGATCTCAAGGGGTGTAGCGGTCCGGTGCCACGGTCGGATCGACGGCTGGCGGCTGCGCCACCTGAATCTCGGTGCCCTTGCCGCGATGGACCAGGATGCCTCGGCCGGGCACGACCCGACCGGTATGGGGAACGTGAGCGGCCAAAAGGTCGCCGTCCCCACGTGCGGGCTGAAGGATCAGGCCACTTTGTCGGCGCCTCAGGTCGGCGGCAACTCCCTGATAACTACCGATGAGGTCGCTGGTTGCGCCGGCAACAAGAAGAGCGCCCGCTCCCTGGGCGCAGCGGTCGAGGAAGGACTCGGCAAGGCGGTCGTAGGGCGGCGCGAGAAGTTCGACGTCGTCGATCACGAGTGTCGCAAATCCTGCGGACAGTAGGTCCCAGACGTGGTCAGCGTCGTCTTCAACCCTCAGGTAAGTGACGCCTGGCGAGGATTCATGGCGGTCGCGCGCACAGGCGAGCCAATAGAGAGGGCCGCGATCGTGCAGTTGGGCGGCCAAGGTCTGCAGTGCGGTGGTCCGACCGCTTCCGGGCGGCCCGGCAATCAGCGCGACGCAGCCGTGGACTGGATCTGGGTGCCACCATCGCGGCTGCGCCGCCTCGCCACCCACGCCGAGGACGAGCGCGTCGGGACTTGGCGCGGATGTGGCGTCGAGGTCTTCCCACCTGATGCGCTCGGGTAGGCCGACAAACTTCTTGGGAGGGCACGAGCGGGGCGGTGGCGTGTCGCGCGCAATGGCACGAATCGCTTCTGACTGGGCCGCGCCTTCTGCGCTAGCGCCGGGCAGCGCCACCTGGAGTTCGTCGCCGTTGGGCAACACGAGGGCTCGACCGGGCGGCATGAACGATGGAACTTGGGCCGGCCGCAATCCCGCCATGACGAGATCCATTTCGTCGGCCATACGAAGGCAGATGCGGTGCTGAACCAGGCTCGCCACCCGACCCGACAACACGGCGCGCCCACCGGTGAGCAGCACGCTGAGCCCGACTGCCGGACCATCACGCAACAGGTGGGCCACGCTGTCCACCACGGCGCCGTCGGCGAGTTCGTACTCGGCCTGGAACCCATCCCAGCCGTCGATGATCAGGACGAGGTAGGAAAGAGCGGACCCGGCCGCAGCGCCACGGCGCTGCTCGGAAAGGTCGGCATAGTCGCCGGCGGCCAGAACCTGCTGTCGGCGGACGCATTCGTGGGCGAGCCAGTCCAGCACCTTCTTGACCAGGGTGGTGTCGGTGCTTGGAATGATGGCTCCAGCGTGGGGGAGTTCTTGGAGGGCGCCCAGCGTGCCTGCGGTATCGATCGCATAGACGTGAATGTCCTCAGGTGTCCACCGCTCGGCGAGCCCGGCCACGATCGTCCGGACCGCGGTCGTACGTCCACTGCGCGGTCCTCCCACGACTGCCAGATGCCCGCTGCCGAGGTTCCATGCCACGGTCACCTGTTGTTGCTCCGCTGGTAGATCGATCAGGCCCAGCGGCGCCGCGGGTTGGTCATCTGCCGAGGTTCCTCCCTCGAGAGTGCGCCACGTGGAATGTCCTACGGTCCGGGCGAGCATTGCGGGCAGCGGCGGTAACCATGGAGAGGGCATCTGCGGCAGCTCGGCGAGTTCTGCCGCCCCGCGAAGGGTGGTGACCACGAAACTCAAGTCGCTAGGGCCGCCGGAGGTCTCGATGGTTGGGGGACCCGTCACCCGTCCCGTGCACGGGTCAACGGGCAGAACCCGAACGGCTTCAACGCCGGCTGCGCTGCCGCCGACCCGCGCAGCTTGCACCGCGATGGGTGGTGTCGCGCCCGTGCGCAGCAGCGCCCGCCCAGGGGTGTGCGCACTCAAGGCTGCCGCAGCTGGCGATTCGATGATGTCCTCGGAGTCGGAGGTGTCTCGTACGCGCAGCGCGATGCGCAGATTGACGTTGGCCCGGATATCCCCAGAGATCACCCCGGCGGGCCGCTGGGTGGCGAGGATGATGTGGATTCCGAGGCTGCGCCCGACGGCCGCGAGTCGTACGACACCGTCGATGAAGTCCGGGAGTTCCTCTGCAAGGACACGGAACTCATCGATGACGAGGACGAGTCGAGGGATCGGCGGAGCGTCCGATGTGTGAGCTTGATAGTCCTCGAGGTCCTTGGCTCCGACCGCGGCGAGGAGCTTCTCGCGGCGTCGAACCTCGGCGTCAAGCGAAGAGAGCGCGCGTTGGGTCAGGAAGGGGTCCAGATCGGTGACGAGGCCGACGGTGTGCGGCAGGTCGACGCAATCCTTGAATGCGGCGCCACCCTTGTAGTCCACGAGCAGGAAGGTCAGTTCATCAGGTCGGTTCCCCAAAGCAAGGGAGGCGATGAGCGTCTGCAGGAGCTCTGATTTTCCAGAGCCCGTCGTGCCACCCACCAGGGCATGCGGGCCGTCGCGGACCAGGTCGACCGTGACGGGTCCCTCGGCGCCGAGACCGACCAGGATCTCGTGGCTGCGCGGACGGCGGTGCCATTGGTGGCGCACCTTTTCACTGGTGAGGTCGTCATCAAGCACGTCGAGAAGGCGCACCTGTGCTGGCGGTTCGCCGCCGTGGGCTCCCGGCGTGGTGTCGACGGTTGCAGAGAGAGCCGATCCGATCGAGTCCCGCCATGTGGGTGCGGGCAGGTCAGGTACGAACGGTTGGACGATGTCGCCAACCAACAGTCGACCCGATAGTGGGTCGTCGAGTACCGCCATGGCAGTGCAGTCGGCCGGCAACCCGTCGGCGTGCGGCGCCGCGGCGAGAACCACGACGCCATGGTGCGCCCCGTTCTGCACCAAGGCGTGCAGAAGCGGGCGCTGCGTCAGGCCGGTGCCGTCGAGCACCACGACCGTGTGCACGCTGGGCTTGGACGCACCGATCAGGGGGGTGTCCAACGGCCGTGACCAGGCGTCCAAGGCACTGCTGATCTCCTCGAGATCGTGGTCGGGATGAAACACCAGCGGAGAGCCGGTGGTGTCCGGTCGCAGATGGGGTAGCCAGACCGCCCACCCCCAGCGGCCCGGTTCGGCGCTGCGCGAACTGATCACCAGCAGCCGCAGCGCGGTTGGGGAATGAGTCGCGACGAGTTGTCCGACGAGAGAGTCGAGCACGCGGTCCAGAAGTTCAGGAGTGCCCGTCAGCCCCGTCACGGGATGCTCGTTCAGGTCGACGGTGATCGGCATGCGTTCCAGAGGGAAATGCTCGCGCGCGCCGTCGCTATCCCGAACGCTCGTGTGTGCGGACACCGTTCCGGTGCCGAGCCGGCAGAGCAGATGGTCTTGGTCTCCTGGCCGCCGGGCCCAACAGCGACCAATGCGAACGCTCGTGGCGATCTCGGCCAAGTCTGGAGCCAGGCGCCGTCGGTCGGTGGTTTCGCGCAGGAGTCGCTCGGCGAGCTCGCGCTCGATTTCTTCGGTCCGGGCCTGGAACTCCTCCAGTTGCGCACGCCGAGCCCGCCGCCCGCCGATGCGGTCGTGGAGGTATTGGCCCATCATCATGAGCGGGCTGAAAGCGGCAAAGGCGAGGAACATCGGACTACGGAGCAGGATGGCAAGGACCAGGGCGATCGGGACCGGCAGGAGCAGGACTAGCCACGGAATGCTGAACTCGAAGGCCTGAGGAGCGGTGGGGCGAGTGAGTTCACCGGAGATCAGCTCGGGGACCTGACGGGGTGGGCGGCTGAGTGCCCGGCGTCCGGCTCGCAGCGGCAGCGGCGGGGCCGTGCGGACGGGGGTGAGTCGGCTGACTGTGTGGCCGGTGCGCAATCGCTGGCCTACGCGAAGTTCGCGCGGCACGGTGGCGTCGAGCCGCCCGTCGTCGATCCAGGTGCCGTTGGTCGAGTCCAGATCCCGGACTGTTGCTAGGCCGTGGGTGATGTCGATAGCGGCATGTTCACGCGACAGCGAGGGGTCGCATAACGGGAGGTCGCACACGGGGACACGCCCGAGCACGGCGCGACCGACAAGGGGCCGGACCTGTCCACTGTCCGGTCCCTCAGCGATGGTGAGTTCGAGAAGGGGGCGGCGGGGCGGTTGATGCGGCCGGTCAGTGAGTTGAGCGGCGTGCAGCAGTGGAGGTTCACCGATCAGAGAGTCGTCTGAAACGGGCGTTTCGTATGCGTACCAGAGCGATTCGCGTAGGTCGCCTGGCAGGAGTGTTCGGACCTCGGCCCATGGGGTGGATGACGCGACGCTCACGACGAACGTGCTGGAGCTTGCGGCCTCGGCGCGGACGAAGGTCAAGGCCACGGTGATGGGCTCGCCAACTGAAGTGCTCACGAAAGTGAGTATGTGCAGATTTCTCGGCTATCCATCCGGTGCTCAGGGCGCTCCTGTGGACAACTCTGTTGAGGCGGCGGGAACTTTTTTTCTGTGGATAACCTCCGCGGAGCCCTTATATCGGGTTTATTTGGCCTCGGAGTAGTACGGCGGGGCCGGGCATCGGTCCATCACAAAAGAAGTAGACGAGTCGCGGGAAAAGGAATGCCATGGAGGGGATTCAGCTCATTGAGGGCGAGGTCCGTGAACTCATTCGCCGTCAGCGGCTGGATCCTGCCCTCGACCGGGAGGCTGTTCGCACGCTGATCGACGACGTCGTCCGCGACTACGAGGAGCGAAGCCTGCACGGTGGTCTGACACCGTTGGCTGACCGATCCGTGGCGAAGTCGTCCGTGCTGGATGCCGTGGCAGGGCTTGGTCCGTTGCAGCAGTATCTGGACGATCCGAGCGTAGAAGAAATTTGGATTAATGAGCCGGCCAGAGTCTTCATTGCCCGGTCAGGAGTCCCCGAACTTACCCCGACAATCCTGACCCACGACCAGGTGAAGAACCTTGTCGAACGCATGCTCAAGCCGTCCGGTCGCCGGGTCGATCTGAGTTCGCCGTTCGTTGACGCCTCGCTCCCGGATGGGAGTCGGCTACATGTTGCGATTCCTGATGTGACGCGGTCGCACTGGCTGGTCAATATCCGCAAGTTTGTGGTCCGTGCGCACACTCTGGATGACCTTGTCCGGATGGGGAGCATGTCCGCGCAGGCAGCGCGCTTCCTTGGCGCGGCCACTGCGTCAGGTCTCAATGTGTTGGTTTCGGGTGGAACCCAGGCCGGTAAGACCACCATGCTCAACTGCTTGGCCTCATCGATCCCGTCTAACGAGCGCGTCGTGAGTTGCGAAGAGGTTTTCGAGCTCAAGTTGCCGCTGCGGGACTGGGCCGCGCTGCAGTGTCGCCAGCCAAGCCTTGAGGGAACGGGCGAGATTCCGCTGCGCCGCTTGGTCAAGGAAGCGCTGCGCATGCGTCCATCACGGGTGATCGTAGGGGAGGTGCGGCAAGCCGAAAGCCTTGACCTGCTCATCGCACTTAACTCGGGGCTACCTGGGATGTGCACGATCCACGCCAACAGTGCCCGCGAGGCGATCGTGAAGATCTGCACGCTGCCACTGTTGGCCGGGTCCAATGTCAGCAGCTCGTTCGTCGTGCCGACGGTAGCCAGTGCAATCGACATCGTGGTGCACCTAGGGCTTGAGCGGGACGGCAGCCGTCGAGTGCGAGAGATCGCAGCCGTTCCCGGGCGGGCCGAAGGGGACGTCGTCGAGCTTGCTGACATCTTCGTGTCGCGGGGCGGGCGCCTCGTGCGTGGAACGGGCTTCCCACCGCACGTCGAGCACTTTGAGCGCGCCGGCTACGACGTGCACGAAATGTTGGGGGAGAGCGGATGAATGGCACGCTCCTCGGACTGACCTTTGGGCTGGGTCTGTTCTGTATTTGGTGGTCCTTCTGGCCGAGAACAGAGCGGCGAGTCGACCCGCATAAGGAAACCGCCGTCGACCGCCTGCGCGATGACCTGGCCCAGGCCGGGTGGGCGCAAGTCACGGTGACTCGGGTGATTGTCAGCTGCATCCTGATGGGGATTCTCGGGTCCTTGGTGGCGTACATCCTGACGGCCGTTCCTGCGTTGGCATTACTGGGCGCTGGTGCCGCGGCGTACCTTCCGGTTGCGGTGGTCCGGGCTCGTGCTCGCCGTCGCCGCAAACAGCTTCGCGATGTGTGGCCCGACGTGGTGGACCACATTGCGTCGGCCGTACGCGCGGGCATGGCGCTTCCGGAATCCTTGGCCCAGCTCTCGGTGCGCGGGCCTGAAGAATTGCGCCCCGTGTTCGCCGACTTCGCCCAGGACTACCGCACGACCGGGCACTTTCATGAGTGCCTGGATGCGTTGAAGGTACGCCTGAGCGATCCGGTGGCTGACCGGTTGATCGAGTCTCTGCGCATTGCCCGAGAGGTCGGCGGCACCGATCTTGGCATGCTGCTGCGTACGCTGTCGACCTTCCTGCGGGAGGACGCGCGGACCCGTGCCGAGCTGGAAGCACGCCAGTCGTGGACGGTCAACGCCGCACGGTTGGCGCTCGCTGCACCGTGGATCGTGCTGCTGATGCTCGCCACCCGCGGTCAGTCCTTGGAGGCCTATCGGGCACCACTCGGCGTGGTCGTCCTGATCTTCGGCGGATTGGTGTCGCTGCTGGCATACCAGATCATGCGTCGCATTGGTCGGCTCCCTGAAGAAGTGCGGATCATGCGATGAGCAGCATGCAATGGTCGTGGCCCGGTGCCGCCGTTGGCGCGATCATTGGTCTGGGCCTCATGCTGGTGCTTGCTGGTCTGCCGGTATGGCGACGCCCGGATTTGATTGCTCGCGTCGGTCCATATGTCAGCGATCGACCGCGCCCGTCCCGACTCCTCGTCGCGGCGTCGGGAGATGTCAGCGTGCATAAGGCGTTACGTCCTCTGCTGCACCGTCTCGGCGCGTTGGTGGGGCAGATCTTGGGCGGTTCGACGTCGGTACGGCGGCGCCTGGAGCGCGCTGGACAGCCCACCGATGTCGAGGGTTTCCGTGCGCAGCAGGCATTGTGGGGAGTGTTGGGTGGTCTCGCTGGCACGGTCTTTGCGACGACACGCGTGTGGAGTTCGGGAACCTCACTACCGGTGGCCGTCGTCCTGATCGCGCTGTCGGTCGGTGGGGGAGTCGTCGCACGCGACCAGAAACTCTCCCGTGATGCGTCCAAGCGGGAAGAGCGCATTCTCGCCGAGTTTCCTTCTGTGGCAGAGATGCTCGCGCTCGCCATCACCGCCGGTGAGGGAGCAGCGGCGGCGCTCGACCGGGTGACGAGGTTGTCCCGAGGCGAGTTGTCCGGTGAACTCGGTCGCTGCCTCGCAGACGCCCGGGCCGGCGCGACACTGCCGCAGGCTCTGCAGGGCCTGGCGGACCGTACCGGCATCCCGAGTCTGGCGCGCTTCGTCGACGGCATCGTGGTCGCGGTCGAACGTGGCACCCCACTCGCCGATGTCATGCGCGCGCAAGCTCAAGACGCGCGCGACGCCGGCAAACAACTGCTCCTTGAAGAGGGTGGTCGCCGGGAGATCGCCATGATGATCCCGGTGGTCTTTCTCGTGCTCCCTGTGACGATCCTCTTCGCCATATTCCCTGGTCTCAGCCTGCTCAACCTGAGCGTGTGACCGCCCAATGAAAGGAAGACCATGACAACGAACCGACTGGTGGCAGACCGCATCGTCCGGATGATGGTGGAGGCCCGCTACCGATTGCAGGCGCAGCGGGATCGTGGGGATGTCCCGGGCTGGGTCCTCATTACGTTGATGACCGCAGGCATCGTCACGCTTCTGTGGAGTGTGGCCGGGGACCTGCTGAAGAACCTCTTCACGAACGCGGTCAACGGTGTGAGCGGTCCGGGCAGTTGAACGGGCGGCGTTCTGGTCAAGAACGCCGCGAGAGGCTCGACCGTGGGTCGGCTGTTGCTGAGTACGCCATGGTGAGCGGCCTCGTGGTCGTGTTCTTCCTTGCGGCCTTCCAGCTCGGCTTCACCCTATATGTGCGCAACACGCTGATCGCGCATGCCGCTGAGGGTGCGCGATACGGCGCCCGTGCCGATGCCACGCCAGCCGACGGCGTGGACCGCGCTCGGACGATGATTCGAGCGAGTTTGCGCGACTCGTATGCCCAAGACGTCACGGCACAACGGACCACGACCGACGGTGGGGCGGCGGTTGTGCAGGTCCGAGTCTCCGCGCCGTTGCCGGTGGTTGGTCCGTGGGGCCCGAGTGGTCAACTCACCGTCTCTGGGCGCGCGTACGCCGAGGATCAGTGAGCCTGGTGATCGCGTTCTGGTGGCGAACGGCCGAGGCCCTGCGTCGGCGGCGTGGGGAGGAGGGAAGTGCCGTGGTCGAGTTTGTCTTTCTCGGGGTGCTCGTGACGCTGCCGATCTTCTACCTCGTGGTGCTGTTGGCCCGGCTGCACGCTGGGGCATACGCCGTTTCGCTGGCGACCCGGGAAGCTGGGAGGACCTTTGTAACCGCACCCACTGGCGCATCGGCGCCTGCGCGGGCGCAATCCGCCGCTCGAATCGCTTTTGAGGACCAGGGGTTTGGTGGAGAAGGAAGTGTCGCGGTGGCCTGCGCGGCGAGCCCGTGCCTCACGCGTGACGCCGAAATCCGGACCGAGGGAAGGTTGGCTGTCGAACTGCCTTTCATCCCAGACTTTCTCGCGGACGCGGTGCCAAGCAGTATCACTCTGACGTCGACTCACGTGGAGTCGGTCGACCGCTACGGGGACGCGTCGTGAGGCGCCTCCTGAAGGCGCGCCGCGATGACGGGCGAATCTCCATCCTCATCGCGGGTTTCCTCGGCATCTTGGCGATGCTGATTCTGGGAGCCGTCGATGTGACAGCCGTGCAACTGGCCCGGATGCGGATCTTGGATGCCTCCGATTCCGCGGCGGCAGATGCGGCCGATGCGATCGATGAGGGTGGCGTCTATACCGGAGGTGTCGACGGTGAGCGCCTACGGCTGACAGATGGCTCAGTGCGCCAGGTCGCCGTTGACAATCTGGGCAAGCAGCGACTGCCGCAGAACGTGACGTCGTGGGGGTTACAGTCGGGCACTGGAACCCGCGATGGACGCACCGCCCGAGTGGTGCTGAGTGGGACGGTGCAGCCACCCATTAGTGGTGGTGCGTTGGGCTTCTTCAAGGAGGTCACCGTCACCGTGGAATCCAACGCCCGCGCCGACGTGCAGCCTTAGCGATGTGCCCATTCACTATTTATGACCAAGGAACGTGCCCGGGGCAAAGGCGACATCATCGAACTACCGAAGGGGAACTGATCATGAGCGAACATCAGAATCGCACTGGGCGCCACTCGGGTCGACGAGCGGCGCTTGTTGTGGCGCCGATGCTCGTGCTGGCGTTAGTTGCCTGCGGCAGCGGATCTTCAGACAAGGGCGATGACGGCGGTGAAGCGGCGTGTGCGTTCAGGGTCGAATACGCCGACGTCACGTTCACTGATGTTGCCGCTATGCCCTCGAAGCCCACTGAACTGCTCGGCCAGGGCACCCAGTTGGGGTGCAGTGACTCCAATGACGAGACCGGCAAGGACGAGTCGGTCGACGTCTATCGCGTCGAAGGAATCGACCCCAAGGTAGCTGTGGCCGCCGGTGACGACGCACGGCTGCTGCGGGTTGACAAGGGATCGAAGGTTCCTGCCGAAATCACCAGTTGGCTCAGTCAGGACTCCGCATCGGGCTAGATCCGCTGCGGGCCGAAATCCGTCTTGTTAAGGGTAGAAACATCACCCAACGGGCGAATGTGCTGTTACCCGTTCGTGTCGATGTTTAGTCCTTCATGGGCGAAAATGACTTCACCCGAGAAGTTCTCTTGCGCAACCTCGAGCGCGCGCGCCGCTGGTCCGGGCTGCGCAACGGATGGGGTGTGGTGAACGAGGACGAGCCGCTTGACGCCGGCCTCGGTGGCCATCAGCGCTGCGTCTTCAGGCCCGCACATATTGCCGACCATTCCCTCCGCTACACATTCGTCGATCTGGTCGTCGCCATCGTGATGGTCCCAGCAGCAGCACAGCATGGTGTCGGCATCTTTTGCCAACTCTGTGACCTCGGGGCAGCGGGCCGTGTCTCCCGTAATGACGATGCTGGTCTCAGAGGTGTCAAAGCGGTAAGCCAGCGACTCGTGGAACGGTTGCACGTGGGATGCGCGTGCGGCCGTGACAGTCCACCCATTGCCCTGGACTGAGTTTCCGGACACCAAGTCGCTGGTTTTCCAACTCGGTTCCGGTCGGGGCAGGACGCCTCCACGCATCTGGTAAATGCGCTGGCTGGAGGGGTGCTCGCTCCGGGCATGGATGTCGTGGCGGAAGATTCCGTTGACTCCGGTGATGCCGTCGACGAGGTTGACCGTCGGAGCTGGCCCGTAGACACCCATCGGTTCGGATCCCGGGGCTTCGTGATCCCAGCGGGTCATGAGCATGCACGGTAAGTCAACGCAGTGGTCGTAGTGGTGATGGGTAAGGAACACGGCGTCAATGGCGGTAATGTCAATGCCGGCTTTGGCTGCTTTTGCTGTGGCGCCTGGTCCACAGTCAAACATCACTGTGGACTGGCCCGTGTCAATGACATAGCTACTACCAAATCGGTCACGAGTCGGCGCCGGCGTACCTGAGCCAAGGATGTGGATGTTTGTCATGGAGTCGTTCTCCTCATGAGTAGTGTTGCCGTCGGTCTAGTGCGGTTATTTCGATGGGGTCAAGGCTTGACCGTAGTGCCAATCCGCCGGAGCGCGACCATGGAGATTAACGAAATGAGGCCGGCGAATGTGAGATAGAGAGATACAGTCCAGGACTGCCCCCCGGAAACTTTCATCAGCAGGCTGGCGATGAACGGGGCTAGCCCACCTCCGAGCACTGCTCCGAGGGAGTATCCGACCGACACTCCGCTGTAGGCAACTTTCGTCGGGAAGAGTTCGACGAGAAATGCCGCAAGCGGCCCAAATACCGCAGATGCTCCGCAAAATCCTATGGCGAGTGCCAGTACTACGATGATTGGTTCGGCCGTGTTAAGGAGTGCGAACATCGGGAACGGGTAGATGACGAGAAATGCCGCCCCGAAGAACATGACGGGTGGGCGGCCAACCCTGTCCGAGAGTCTTGCGAAAACGAGAATGCTGACGATCATCACGACTGACCCGATGAGAGTTGCGCGCAACATCAATTCACGCGACAACGAGAGATACTCGGTTCCGTAGGCCAGTGAGTAGCTGATGAGGACCCAGATGAATGCGTTGAATCCCAAATTGACGCCAATGGAAATGAGGACATGCCTCCACGACGTCTGGAACACTTGGATTATCGGAGCCTTAGTTTTTCCCTGCTCGCTTTTGACTTTCGCGAACTTCGGACTCTCGGTGACGGTGAAGCGAATGACCAGGCCCACTCCAAGGAGGAGGAAGCTGAGGAGGAAGGGTATGCGCCAGCCCCAGGTGAGGAAGTTATCTCCTGTTGTGGCCGTGACGATGCTCATGACACCAGCCGCGAGGATCGTGCCGCCGGGACTTCCGATAAAAGTCCAGCTGCCATACCAGCCACGCTTGTCGGGTGGGGCATGCTCAACTGCCATGAGCACTGCGCCGCCCTGTTCGCCGCCGTGGAAGATTCCCTGGAGCAGTCTGAGAAAGACGAGCAGTATAGGCGCCCAAACTCCCACTGAAGCAGTTGTCGGAAGGAAGCCCATGGCGGTGGTGCATCCTCCCGCTCCCATAAGCGCGGTGACAAGGAGTGCTTTTCGGCCGACGCGGTCACCGAAATGTCCGAAGATGATCGCGCCGAAAGGTCTGGCGAGGAATCCGACACTCAACGTGGCAAAAGAGAAGACCACGCCTAAACTGCTGGAAACATCGGAGAAAAACACACTGCTGAAGACCAGCGCCGAGGCGACTCCATAGATTTGGAAGTCATACGCTTCGATAGTGGTTCCGACTGCGGAGCCGATCGCCGCCTTGCGGACCATTTTCGATTGACCCGAGTCTGTCTCCGGTGGGCTGGTTTGAGCTGTAGCCATAGCGTTTCACGCCTTTGTGAGGTGAGATCTTCTTTGGTGGACGGGTTCAATATCCTTGCTGCCTTGATGCGTTTACGACTCAGATATGGGTGAGTGCGCCATCAGGGGACGTTTCAGTACAGCCTCGACATCTCCGAAGTCGGCTACGCGGAGGCGCTGTTCGGAGCGGATTCGGGAGTCAACCTTTACTGGACCACAGGTGGTGCGCAACTCGCTACGCATCCTTTCCAGCACAGATGCGTGGTTCGGGTCTGCAGCACGGCTCGTGTTCTGATATGGGTCGGCTCCCATGTCGACGAATGGTTCATCGATGTTCGGAGTCCGTGCAGCATTACCGCCATAGGAATCGCCGGCGAGGGGGGCAGGCTGATCAGACATTGCTAGCAGAGAGTTGCGGGACATGAATCGCCTTCGACTTGGATCTTGTTGACGGTACAGGAGTTCTGTTATAGAATCGAGTGATATCTTTTAATAGTATCGATTATAAATAGTTATAGGGGTTCCTTTGGATAGGCGCAGTCTCGAGTATTTTCTCGCCGTCGTCGACACTGGATCGTCCTCGGCTGCTGCCGACGCGGTCCATGTCTCTCAACCGACGATTTCTGTGGCGGTGAAGGGTCTGGAGAAGGAACTGGGCGGCGCTCTGTTCGTGCGAACGCCGACCGGCCTGACCCCGACGGCCGCCGGTCGTTCCTTGATCGGGCCAGCCCGGCAGGTCATGGGAGATTTCGATGTTGCCCGCGAGAGTGTCCGGGACACGTTGGGGTTGCGCGGTGGCGAGATTGACATCGGCACAGTCCCGGCCCTGGCGATGAGCTGGCTCAACGAGCACATCGTCAACTTCCGAATGGAATACCCCTCAGTGGCGGTGCGCGTCCACTTGGAGAACGATGATCGGCTGATCAGCGATCGGGTCCGCAACGGACACTACGACCTCGGGCTCACAGTCACGGCTCCTAGCATCGTTGGACTGTCTGCTCGCTACGTGGGATCGCAACATCTTGTGGCACTCCTCCCGCCTGGTTCGGCGGGCGGGGATGAGCCCATCGACATCGGCGAGCTTGCCCACAAGGACCTCGTGACACTGCACCGCGACCTTTCCTCGTCTCGTCGGTGGCTGGAGACGGAACTCGGGCAGAGAGGCATCGAACCCCAGATCGGCGTGGTCCTGGGGACGCCATTTGACCTCATTCCCATGGTTGCTGCAGGGATCGGCTACGCGCTGTGGTGGAGCCCGGTGTGCGACGAATCCGCTCTTGTTGTGCGCCCGATCCAGCCTGCGTACAAGCGCCCAATCAACCTCATCAAGCGTGATCAGATGCAGTCTCCTGCATCGCTGGCGTTCCTCGCCATCGTCGAGAGAGTTTCCACGAGCGAGTCGCTTTACTTTCCAAGCGCTGGAGACGCCAAGCCCGGCTAACTCCGGTCGGCACTGGCTCATGAACTCCGCTGTCGTGTGACAGTGCTCGGGCGTTATGGTGGATGTCGACGCGGGGTGCCACCGACAGGAGGTGGCTGAGATGACACCCGTTGCACCTGATCTAGGTTGTTCTAGCGATAGGGACGTCATGTCTGACATCAGTTCACCCACCCATGCCGCGATCGATGCGGCCGCGGTCGGGAACACGCTGCACCGGTTGCGTGAGCGCTCCCCGTTAGTGCAGTGCCTCACCAACAATGTCGTGATGGGGTGGACCGCCAACGTCTTGCTCGCGGCGGGCGCGGCGCCAGCGATGGTGGACAATCCCCGCGAGGCTGGCGAATTTGCAGCGGTAGCCGATGGCGTACTCATCAATCTGGGCACCCCACAGGACAGCACCATTGCGGCCATGAAGGTGGCAGTCACCACGGCTGCCGATGCGGGTACGCCCTGGGTCCTGGACCCGGTTGCAGTCGGTGGTCTGTCCTGGCGCACCGGCCTAGTACCGGAACTCATCCAACTCGAGCCGCCTGCGGTCATCAGGGGTAACGCCAGCGAGATCATGGCCGTCGCGGGTGGGAGCGGCGGACGTGGGGTCGACGCCATCGACTCCCCAGAGCAAGCAGCGCTGCCAGCGCGGCAGCTTTCGCTTGGCGGGCCGGTGGTTGCCGTGTCGGGGGAGGTTGACCACCTGGTTCATCACGACCGGCTTGTACGCGTCCGCAATGGTCACCCGTGGATGACCAAGGTGACCGGCGTCGGGTGCGCCTTGGGAGCCCTGATGGCGGCCTTCGCGGGAGTCGAAGATGACTACCTGCTGGCTGCCGTGGCGGCGACAGCGACCTTGACTGTCGCGGCCGACCTCGCCGCCGAAAACGCCCGCGGCCCAGGCTCATTCGCGATGAATCTGCTCGATGAACTTTCGCTTCTCGAACCCGACACCCTCGCCGAACGCGTGAGGTTGGCATGAGCGGCCGTCCTCCATTGGACCTGTCGATCTACCTCGTCACGAGCAGCGCCCACACCGGGCGTGATCGCCTGGTGTCGACCGTTGTGGCTGCGGTCGAGGGAGGCGTCAGCATCGTCCAGCTGCGCGAGCCCACGGCAACTGATGAGGTCGTGCTCGACCTCGCGATCCAGCTCGTGGATGCCCTTGCTGGGTCAGATGTTCCGCTGCTGATCGATGACCGAGTCCACCTGGTTGAACCCTCTGGCGCAGCGGGCGTCCACGTGGGGCAGACCGATATGCCTGCGGCGCAGGCACGCGACCTCATCGGGCCGGACCGTTGGCTTGGTCTGTCCGCTCACACCACTGAGCAAGCTCGAATCGCTGAAGCCGAAGGCGTGGTCGACTATCTGGGGATTGGCCCGGCGTGGCCGACCAGGACAAAGGACACCGGACGAGATGCGTTGGGGCCTGAGGGTATTCGAGCCGTCGCCACCGCCACACCGCTTCCATCGGTGGCGATCGGCGGGATTGACGCAACCCGGGCGCCCCGCCTGAGAGATGCCGGAGTGGAAGGCATCGCCGTGGTCACAGCGATCTGTTCCGCGCCCGATCCACAAGCTGCTGCCCGCGACATTCGCTCCGCCTGGGAAGCGACACCATGAGCGCGACGTCCAGGCCGCCAGTAGCGCTCACCCTCGCCGGATCAGATCCTTCCGGGGGAGCGGGCATCCAGGCAGATCTCAAGTCGTTCAGCGCGCTGGGGGCATACGGCTGCGCGGCATTGACCGCCCTGACCGCCCAGAGCACGCAAGGAGTCACCGGCGTGCATGCGGTGCCCCCAGATTTCGTCCGTGAGCAGGTGACAACTCTGGTCAGTGACGTACGCCTTGATGCCGCCAAGCTTGGCATGTTGGCGAACGCTCCAATCGTCGAAGTGGTGACCGAGGTCGTACGCGACGTGCTCACCTGCCCGGTCGTTCTGGACCCCGTCATGGTCTCTACCAGCGGAAGCCGCCTTCTCGATGATGACGCCGTCTCGGCGATGCGCCGACTAGCGCCGTACGCCGATCTGGTCACGCCCAACCTGCACGAGGCGGCTGTCCTGTTGAACTCTGAGGTCGCCCTGACGGTGGATGACCAGCAACGACAGGCGAACTCACTCCTGGAGCTGGGCATACCTCGCGTTCTGGTCAAGGGCGGACACCGGGTCGGTGACGACGCCATCGACATCTATGCCGACGCCAAAGGCATGCACGTGCTGGAGCAGCCGCGCGTGAACACTCCGAACACGCACGGCACCGGTTGCTCGCTATCAGCGGCAATCGCGGCGTTGCTGCCACAGCTCGACGCCAACTGGCTCACCGCGATCAGCGATGCGAAGGACTGGCTGACCACCGCCGTAGCAGCTGGGCACGTCCTCCAGATCGGCTCCGGGTCCGGCCCGGTCCACCACTTCCACGAGTGGTGGTGACACCAGCGCGGGTCGAGCCACCAACGTTGGTCGAGCCACCAACGCTGGTCGAGCCACCAACGCTGGTCGAGCAGGTGGAGGCGTTAGCCGAGGCCGTGTGGACCCTGGTGGGTGGTCTCGATTCGGCGGTCACTTCGTTCCCGCCTACTCGACCGGCGTAGGTGGAGCCACCAACGTTGGTCGAGCAGGTCGAGGCGTTAGCCGAGGCCGTGTCGAGGCCGTGTGGACCCTGGTGGGTGGTCTCGATACGGCGGTCACTTCGTTCCGGCCTACTCGACCGGCGTTGGTGGAGCCACCAACGTTGGTCGAGCAGGTCGAGGCGTTAGTCGAGGCCGTGTGGAGACCCTGGTGGGTGGTCTCGATACGGCGGTCACTTCGTTCCCGCCTACTCGACCGGCGTTGGGCTCGACCGGCGTTGGGCTCGACCGACCTACTTCATCGTTCCCTGCGACAGCGAACCTTGCAGCTGTCGTTGGAAGACGACGTAGACGATCAGCACCGGAACGACGGTGATGACCACGGCGGCGAACAGCGCGCCGAAGTCAACGGCGTAGCCAGCGGATGAGGCGAAGGACTCCATCCCCTGGGACAGAACGTAGTTGGACTCATTGGTGTTCAGCGCGACAGGCAGCAAGAACTGGTTCCACAGCCCCAGAAAGTTGAAGATGGCGACCGCCGCGATCCCCGGGCGCGCCATCGGCAGCATCACTTGCAGGAAGGTCCGCCAGTCACCAGCCCCGTCCATTTCAGCGGCCTCAGCGATCTCGCTGGGCAGGCCTTTGAAGAACGGGTAGAGGAAGAAGACCGTAAAGGGAAAGGCAAAGGCGACGTACGCCAGGATCAGGCCCGGCAGCGTGTTGAGTAGTCCGAGGTTCCGTAAGACGAAGAACAGCGGCACGATTGCCAGGAAGATCGGGAAGGTATTTCCCGCCAGAATCAGGTAGTAGATCGTCCGGTTCCCGCGGAAGTCGAAGCGCGCCAGTGAGTAGGCCGCCATCGAGCCAAGGATCATCACGATGATGAGTGAGATGCTCACCACCACAACGGAATTGAGCAAGTAGCGCCCGATGTTGGAGTCGTTCCATGCCCTGACGTAATTGTCGAAGGACAGGGTGCGCGGCAGTGACAAGGGGGAATCGAAGATCTCGCCGGTGGTCTTCCACGATGACAAGAAAACCCAGAGCAGCGGAAAGATGACGATGATCGACCAGATCGTCAGGACCACATGTGAGGTCACGACGACCGCGCGGTCCTGGCCCGTGGTCTGTGGCGTTTCACTCATCGCGGGTCCTTTCCACGGGTCAGTCGGAATGCCAGGATCACTAGGACGGCGAAGAACAGCGTCAGGAGCGCGAGGACGACACCCATGGCGCTGGCGAGCCCGAACTGGTTCTTCCTGAACGCGGTCTCGTACAGCACCTGTGGCATCACCAGAGTGCTGTTCTGCGGGCCGCCACCGGGGTTGAGCGCCTGCATGTAGACGAAGGCGTCGAGGGCGAAAATCCCGAGATAGATGTAGGCCGTTTGCACGTTGTCGCGAATCATCGGCACCGTGATCGTGAAGGTCATCCGGATTCGGCCCGCGCCGTCGACGCGGGCCGCGTCGTACAACTCGGCCGGAATCCCCTTGATTGCTGCGACGAACAGCACCATGTAGAAGCCGACAAAGGCCCAAATGATGACAAACATCGAGACGGGCATCGCCGTCCTGGCGTCGCCGAGCCACGGGTAGGACTCGAAGCCAGACAGACCGATCGAGGTGAGGGCGCCGTTGATCAGGCCGTTCGAGGGGTCAAAGTTCTGAGCCCAGATCAGGCCAATGACGATGGCCGGGATGGTGTAGGGAAAGAAAGACACCACGCGATAGAAGGATGACCGGCTCAGGCCGCGTACGGCACCTGAACTGGCGCCACCGACCGTCAGCATCGTCGCCAGCGCAAGCGCCAAGGTGATGGTCACTAAGGGCACGACGGTGACCAGCAGGATGTTGTTGATCACCGCCCTGCGGAAGACTTCGTCGTTCCACAGCGTGACGTAATTGTCCAGGCCGATGACGTCGAAGTTGCCGGAGAACCCTGTCCAGTTGGTCAGCGAGTAGCCGAAGGCCTGAATGAATGGCCAGACGACCAGGCCGAGATAGAACGCCAGCGGTAGGCCCAAGGTCACCAGCAGGAAGCCGACCCGCCCGGGACGCATTCGGCGCCGTGAGGGGGCAATCGATCCTTGCCCGGTCGCCACGGGCGGAACGAGCGCCCCGCTCACGTGACCTTGGCCTTCTTCACCGAGGAGTCGTTGCGGACCTTGTCCGAGATGGCCTGCAGGCTCTTGGTCAAGCCTGCAGCGTCGATCTTCCCGGAGAGGAAGGAGTTCCACGGGACAAGCTGATCCTGGTTGGTGCCATACAGATTGACGAAGTTGAAGGTGAAGACATCCTTGCCGGCATCCTCCAACAACTTCGTCTGGGACTGAAGCGCGGTCGAGCCAAAGCCGTCGGTGGGGACAGTGTCTTTGACGATGGTCGGCGTGAGCTTCGTCTTGGCGAAGTTGGCGGCAGCCTCCTTGGACAGCATGATCCGCAGAACCTCTTTGGCCGATGCTGGGTTCTTGCCGTCACTCGGAACGATGAACGCTTCGTCTGCGGCGGCGTGCAGCGCCGTCAGCGGCATCTTCGAGGAGCCCGTCTCGGTCATTTCTGGAGCGCCGGTCATTTTGAAGCCACTTTTGGTTTGCTTCTTCATTTCGTTCTCGATCCACGAGCCCGAGGGGTAGAGCAGCGCCTCCTGACTCCGGCTCCACTGCGCTTGTGCCTGGGTGAACTGGGTGCCTGCCCCGCCCGGCTTCATGTAGCCAGCTTTGATGATTTTCTCCAGGCCCTTGATGGCGCCCTGGACGGCCGGGTGGGACCAGCCATCCTTGTCGAGGTTTTCCAGGGCCAGACGAACGTCGTCGCCGCCCTCCTTGATCGCCGACCCGATCACGAGCGTCTGGTAATAGGTCGCGGCCTCCTTGCCCCACAGGAAAAGGAACTTGCCCTTGCTCTTGGCCTTGCCGCCGAGCTCGTAGGCCTCATCCCAGGTCTTCGGTGGGGTCCAGTCGTTCTCCTGGAACAGGCTTGCCGAGTACCAGATCGCAAAGACGGTCTGCACGTAATTGATCGCGATGAGCTTGCCGTCGATCGTGCCGGGGCTCTTGGCACCGGGGTACAACGTGTCCTTGATCGGCTTGCCTTCAAGGTTGTTCGCGTCCAACACGTCGTTCAGATCTTCGAGCTGATCGACGATGGCGTTGAGGCCGATCTTGTTCGCGCCCGAGTTGTCGATGAGGTCGGGCGGGTTCTTCCCCACGAAGCGTGGCTGCAGTTGCTGGGAGATCTGCGTCGAGGGTTTGACCTCGAACTTGCCACCGTGGGTCTTCTCGAACATCTTCGCGGCGAAGGTGACGTAGTCAATTCCCCATCCGCCATTGAAAATCACCGAGGTGCCGGTCGCGCCGTCCTTGATGCCGAACGGATTCTTGGCGTCAGCCTTAGCGCCGCCGCCGGTTGCCTTACCCCCGGTATCCTCATCGCCACCGCTCGTCGCGCACGAGGTGAGCGCCGAGGAGGCCGACAGCCCCACGCCAGCAGCAAACGCGAGGCGAAGGACATTTCGGCGGTTTGGCATGCTTCGCGAATCGGTCATCGGGCACTCCTAGCGTGGTGTGTGAGCCATGTCATGACTGAGTTTCATGCTGGTCCGCGTGATCAATGTTGTCAATCAGATTGACAAAATGAGCACAAAAGATCATGTTTCTCGGTATGAACCGGACACTGGTGACTGTCACCACCGCGCAGGTTCGGGGATCCGAATTAGGACCAGAAAGTCGGCTTCCCGCCTACGCACCGGTCCGTTCGGCGAGTGCCCCGGCGGTCGAAGATGGCGCCCCGCCGGACATGGTGGAGCGCGTTGCGCGCGGGCGGCTTCGGACGCCTCTGCCATACGGTCTGATGAGTGATTACGACCGGGGGAGTCACCAACTCGCCTTACCTGCAATCGAATTGGCAAACGAGCAGGCACGAGTCACGATTTTGCCGACGCTGGGCGGTCGGGTGTGGTCTTTCGTCGATGTGCGGCGCGATCGCGAGTTGCTCTACTCCCCGCCACGCCTGCGGTACGCCGCCTTTGGGCTGTCTGATGCGTGGTTCGCCGGAGGCATCGAGTGGAACCTGGGGTCGTTCGGGCACACGACGATGACCACGCGGCCGATGCACGCCGCACGGATTGCCTCGCCCAACGGTGATGGCGAGGGCGTGCGTCTGTGGGAATGGGAGCGCACTCGCGACATCCCGTTCGCGATCGACCTGTGGCTCGATGGTGCGTGCCTGATGGCCTCGACCCGGCTGGTCAACCTCGACGCAGAGGACAAGCCGCTCTACTGGTGGACCAATATCGCCGTGCCAGAGACAGACGAGACGCGAGTCCTGGTTCCCGCGACGCACGCCTGGCAGACTGACTACCGCGGCGTCCTGACCCGCGTTGCGGTGCCACGACCCGACCCGAACGGCGTGGACGTCAGCCGACCGGCGGCTTCGACGTTCGCAGCGGACTACTTCTTTGAGGTCTCTGATTCGCCCGCGAGGATGGTGTCCGCTTTCGAGCCGGATGGTCGGGGCTTTGCTCAGACCTCCACGGCGGCGTTGCGTGGCCGCAAGTTGTTCCTGTGGGGGCGCGGCCCAGGTGGTCGCCGATGGCAAGAGCACCTCGGTGACGGTGGTCGCTATGCCGAGATTCAGGCGGGTGTATGCCCCACCCAACTTGAGCATGACCTCCTCCCCGCGAACAGCATGCTCACGTGGACTGAGTGCTTCACTGGCGTCGACATGACTGCGGCCGAGGTGGCCGGGGACTACCAGGCGGCGAGCGCCGCCGCGGCGCGTGCTGCCTATCGCGAGATGCCTCCGGAGCGCATTAACGCACTTCACCAGCAGTGGCTTGAGACGACCGCCGAGGCCGACCCGGGCGAGCAGTTGGCGCTCGGATCCGGCTGGGGCCACGTCGAACTCGCGCTTCGATCCACCTCCTCGCCGGATGGCATGACCTTTCCTGAGGTGGCCGACGATAGTCTCGAAATGTTGCCCCTTGTCCGAGGTGGCCAGGTCGTCGCGCAGCCGTCGTCGGCGCCACTTCCTGGGGTATCGCCGCGATGGCGTCGAGCTATCGCCGAAGCAGCCGCCCGGCCCGACGCGACGTGGTGGGCGTTTTACGCACGAGCGGTCTTGGCTCACCTCGACGGCGAACACGACGCCGCCCGAGCCGATTACGAGGGCAGTGTGCAACGTGAGGCCAGCGCGGCAGCCTTGCGTGGATTGGCTCAGCTCAGTTCCGACATAGATCTGGTGGACCGAATGTTGGCGCAGGCGCATGAGATTGCCCCACACGAGCGGCGATTGGTCACCGAGCGACTGAGCCGGCTGCTGGAGGCGGGGCGACCACAGCGGGTCCTTGACGTGCTCGACGAGGTGCCGGACGACATACGCCAGCATGGGCGCACACAATTGTTGGCGGCCCAGGCCCTGGCCGACCTGGGCGAGACCAGCCGGGCGCTGGACATCCTGCGCGCACTCGAGGTCCCTGACCTTGCCGAAGGAGACAAGACCATGGCACTCCTATGGCAACGACTATGTCCCACCGAGCCAGTCCCAGAGCATCTTGACTATCGGATGATGCGAGACACCGAAGCGACCACGTCGTGACGGGCGCAGAGGTCGACCAGCAGTCACGGTGGCGCAGGCTCCTCGACTTGCTGTCGACTCGGGAGCGGCTGACGGTGAGTCAGGGTGCCGAATTGCTCGGCGTCTCACCGGCGACCGTACGCCGAGACTTCAGCGAATTGGCAGCCCGCCAACTCGCCACGCGAGTTCACGGCGGCGTGGTGGCGACCTCGGTGGCTTATGAGTTGCCAGCGCGATATCGCTTGGCAGAGAACGACCCTCGCGTTCGGATCGCCAGGGCTGCTGCCGCCGGGGTGAGTCCAGGTGCCGTGATTGGCTTCAATGGTGGCACCACAACGACTGCCGTCGCCCGTCACGTCGCGCAACGTCCGGACCTCCGCGACAGCGGAGTCACCGCGGTGACCAACTCCCTCAATATCGCGACCGAATTGGTGCTTCGCCCATACATCCGCACGATCTGCATCGGCGGCGAGGCTCGACCGGAGTCCTACGAGTTGCATGGGCCTTATGCGGCCGTCCTACTCAAGGAACTGCGCGTCGAATGCCTGTTCCTTGGTATCGATGCCATCAACGCGGAGGCGGGTGTGACGTGTGGACACCTGGGAGAGGCAACCGTGAACGCCGAGATGGTTCGTGCCGCGCAGCGGGTCGTCGTGGTGGCCCACGGGGCAAAGGTCGGCGGGTACGCGCTAGCTCGGATCTGTGGAAGCTCGGACGTCGATGAACTCATCACCGATGACTCTGCCGACGCGTCGGAGATTGACCGACTTCGAGACGCCGGTGTCACCGTCACGTTGGTCTGAGTGATGGAGGCTAGTCCACCTCGTGGTGGATCGGGCCGCCGCGAGCGGCGAGCGGCATACCCTGACCGCCCCACCGCCGACTGATGATTTCGGCGGCGATTGACACGGCCGTCTCCTCCGGCGTGCGCGCCCCGAGATCCAGGCCGATAGGGCTCTGCAGATTCGCCAGTTCCTGTTCGGTCAAACCACTTTCGCGTAGCCGTGCCACCCGGTCGTCGTGAGTGCGCCTCGATCCCATTGCCCCGATATAGCCCACGTCCGAGAGCCGGAGCGCGACCTCCAGGAGCGGTACGTCGAACTTGGGATCGTGGGTGAGGACGGTCAGGACCGTGCGTCCATCGACTCGACCGGCCTCGACCTCGGCCGAGAGGTAGCGGTGGGGCCATTCCACGACGACCTCGTCGGCATCGGGGAAACGGGAGTTGGTGGCAAACACCGGTCGCGCATCGCAGACCGTGACGTGATAGCCGAGGAACGCGCCCATACGGGCCGCGGCGGCCGCAAAATCGATGGCTCCGAAGACGATCATTCGGGGGCGCGGGGCGTACGAGCTCACGAAGACCCGCATGCCCTCGCCGCGACGCTCGCCGTCGGAGCCATAGGTCAAGGTCGCGTTCCGTCCGGACTCCAGCAACCCCCTGGTGTCATCGGTCACCGCGTCATCGCGCCGCGGCGATCCGAGGGTGCCCACCACGTCGTGTGGTTGAACGACCAATCGGCGGCCGACGAGGCGGGGGTCGGGGTGCTCGATGACCGCGGCGACGGCGACTGGCTGCTCCTGCTCAATGAGGCGCGCAACCTCCTCGAGTTCAGGGAATGTGGTCCGCGAAATGGGCTCTATCTGGACGTCCAAGATCCCACCGCAGGTGAGGCCTACCGCGAACGCGTCGTCATCACTGACGCCATAGCGATGCAGTTGCGGGGACCCGGATCTCAGGACCTCCTGGGCGGTCTCATAGACCGCACCTTCGACGCACCCGCCCGAGATCGACCCGACGGCTGCGCCGTCAGGTCCGAGCAGCATGGCGGCTCCGGGCGGACGCGGAGCCGAGCGCCAGGCGCCGACCACCGTGGCCATACCGACAGTCTCGCCGGCGCGCCACCACGTCAGTAGGTCCGGGAGCACCTCACGCATGACTGTTCACCACACCTCTTCTTGAATGCACCTGTGCAGTATGCCTATCCGACCCGGGTGCTGGGTGAAACGGTCAGGTCGGAAGGTCGCCCTCGTAGTCAATATCCCGCCCAGTCGCCAGGTCGCCGCACTCCACGAGGACCGGTTGGTGGCGCCGGAAGTAGTTTCGTGCGCCTTGGTCGCCGGTCGCCCCGTCAGCGACCCCTGCCCAATGCTCCCGGCCGATGAGAACGGGATGGCCGGGGACGCCGCCGTATGCCGCACGGGCCAGAGCCGCCCGCGAGTCACCCCCGTCAGCGACCAAACGCGCCACCACCTCCGGGCCTACGTCGGGCAGGTCCACGAGGGACACCACCAGACGGTTCGTGCTGAGCCCGCTGGCCGCGGCAAGTCCCGCACGGAGCGAGGCGCCCATCCCGTCAGCCCAATCGGCGACGGCCACCACGATCTCGTCGGTGAGCAGAGCCGTCACCGTGTCGGCTTCGGCGCCGACCGCGACGAGGACCGGGTCGCAACCGCCCGTCTTCAGAGCCTCGACGCTGCGCTGGACCCACGGCGTCCCATCCGGCGTTCTCACGAGTGCTTTAGGCCGGCCCATACGAGTGCCGGAGCCAGCCGCTAGGAGCAGTGCCGCTACTGGAGTGGTCATGTGGTCCATCCTGGCGCGTACCCTGTCGTCTCGTGGCTGTTGACTTCGCACAAGAGATCAAAGACCTGCGCACGACGATGGAATCCGTGCGCCAGGTGACTGACCTTGGCGCGCTGCGTTCCCAGATTCGCGAGCTGGAAGAACAATCCGGCGCACCAGACCTATGGGATGACCCCGAGCATGCGCAGCAGGTGACGAGCCGCCTGTCGCGAGCCAATTCCGAGCTGGAGCGCATCGAGGGCATGGACTCCCGCGTCGAGGACCTCGAAGTTCTCGTGGAGATGGCGCAGGAGGAAAGCGACGCGGACACGCTGGCCGAGGCACAGCGCGAACTCGAGTCGCTGACCAAGGCGGTGAAAGAACTTGAGGTACGCACCCTGCTCGCTGGCGAATATGACGAGCGCGCCGCGGTCGTGACGATCCGAGCGGGAGCCGGTGGCGTTGATGCGGCCGACTTTGCCGAGATGCTGATGCGGATGTACCTGCGGTGGGCCGAGCGACACGGCTATCCGACCAAGGTGATGGACACCTCCTACGCCGAGGAAGCGGGCCTGAAGTCGGCGACCTTCGAGATCGACGTGCCCTATGCCTACGGCAACCTCTCGGTCGAGGCGGGAACGCACCGCTTGGTGCGCATCAGCCCCTTTGACAACCAGGGCCGCCGACAGACCAGTTTTGCTGCCGTGGAGGTCGTTCCACTGATTGAGCAGACCGATTCGATCGACATCCCCGAAAACGAGTTGAAGATCGACGTTTTCCGGTCGTCAGGGCCTGGCGGACAGTCGGTCAACACCACAGACTCAGCGGTACGTATGACGCACCTTCCGACCGGCACCGTCGTGTCGATGCAGAACGAGAAGAGCCAGATCCAGAACCGTGCCGCGGCACTTCGCGTCATGCAGTCGCGCCTGTTGGTGCTCCAGCGGCAGCTGGAAGCCGCGGAGAAGAAAGAGCTTGCGGGGGACATCAAGGCTTCCTGGGGTGACCAGATGCGTTCCTATGTCCTGCATCCGTATCAAATGGTCAAGGACCTGCGTACCGAGTACGAAGTCGGCAAAACCGATGCCGTACTCGATGGTGACATCGACGGCTTCATCGAAGCCGGGGTGCGCTGGAAGCGTGGCCAGGAGCGCCAGGACAGCTAACCATTCAAGGGAGAAGCGATGCGTTCTAGAGCGATCCGCGCAACCGTCGGTGTCCTGGCGACAGCTGCCGTTGTGGCGCTCACTGGCTGTCAGGAAGCCACCGCACCGGCGAGTCCCTCGAGGCAGGAATCGCCGAGTGGCGCGAGCACGTCGGGCCCGGCCTCGGCCTTTGTCCCGGCGGAGGGTGCGCGCGCGAACGGGTACACCGCCGTCGTACGTGAGCCGGACGCCGCCCGCGACACCGTGGCCGAGCTGATGCTGGTCGGGCCGGACGGGCGCAGCAAGTCGCTGGGGGACGTATCAGCCGAGGAAATGGTTTGGGACATCAGCCCAGACGCCAGGACGGTGCTGACGGCCCGGAAAGTCGAGGAAAAGCGGATCCTGACGGTGTGGGACACGGCGTCGGGAAAGCCGACGAAGTTGGACGCACCTGCAGCCCAGGATGCCGTCTTGGTGAAAGACGGGATTTTGGTGCTCCGAAAGGGACCTGGGAAGTCCGCCGCCGCGCGAACGGCGGTCTACAGCGTGTCTGGCAAGCGGCTGCGCAGCCTCGGCAACGTCCCTTTGGTGTACCCAGTGGCGTCCGCCGATGGTCGGCTCGTGGCTGCCAACGAAGGCGACATCATCACGGTTCGCGACACCAAGACGGGGGCGCTGAAACGCGCGATCGACAAGCCCAAGGGGAAGGGCGATTGCTATCCCGGATTGCAGTATGGCGCTTCCGATTTCGCGATCCACTGCACGGCCAGGGAAGAAGCACGTGAAAAGGGTTCGGTTATCTATGTCACTTCGTACGAGGGCGACAGCGCGCTGCGGCGGGCGCTGGCGGACGACGAGGGAATTCAGATAATCCGCAAGGTTGCCGGTGGCGCCGCGTACGGCCGTGGGGTGAACGCTGAGTGTGCCGCGGCGATGTGGGCTCACGACGGCCGTGTCGAGCAGGCATACCCTGCTGGCTCGAAAGTCGAGTCAGCGCGGAACGACCTGCGGTTCATCGGGGCATACGGGGCGACCATGGTCCTGGCGGGAAGCAGTGACTGCCGACAGCCAGGCGGGCTGCTGCGGGTCGACCTCAAGACCGGAAAATCAACCCACTTGATTGGCGAGCAAGCGAAGATCAAGGGCTACGTCACCAGCGCGAGGACCGTCGACGGCACCTGAGACTAGTCACGGCGGACCGAACCTGTGAGTACGCCTGGAAGTGTGGGGTATTGCGGCGCGTCTACCGGATGGATCACCTCCCGCGCCCTAGCGTGAGCCTCGCCTGTTTCGGGGCAGGTTGTCCACCGCTGCCAACGCTGAGGTTTCGCTTCCACGATGATCCGCTTCGATCAGGTCACGATGCGGTACGACAAGGAGCCCGACGCTGCCCTTGACGACCTGTCCTTGGAGATTGAGCGCGGCGATTTCGTCTTCGTGGTCGGCGCCTCCGGCTCCGGAAAGTCGACCCTCCTGAAGTTAATGACCCGCGAGCTCATCGCGACCGATGGTGAACTGCTGGTCGCTGGGCGTGACTTGCGGCGACTCCCGGACCGCAAAGTGCCTCAACTCCGGCGTGAGATCGGCGCGGTGTTCCAGGACTTTCGACTGCTGGAGGACAAGACCGTCTCGCAGAATGTCGCCTTCGCCCTCCAGGTCCTCGGCCGCAAGCGGCACCAGATCAAGCAATTGGTACCGGAGGCACTTGAGGTTGTCGGGCTTAATGGCAAGGGTGCCCGCACGCCGCGCCAGCTCTCCGGCGGTGAACAGCAGCGCGTCGCCATCGCCCGGGCCATCGTGAACAAGCCCACGATTCTGTTGGCTGACGAGCCCACCGGAAACCTCGACCCAGACACCAGTACCGAGATCGTCGAGGTACTCGAACGGGTCAACAAGGCCGGGACCACCGTGGTGATGGCCACCCACGACCACCACATCGTCGACGACTTCCGTAAGCGGGTGATTGAGCTCGCAGGCGGCGTCGTCGTGCGCGACGACCTCATGAGCGGATACGTCGCTGAGCCAAAGCGGGGGATCCGCCGATGAGGCTGCAATTCCTGCTGAGTGAGATCGTCGGGGGGCTGCGGCGCAACACCTCGATGATCATCTCGGTGGTCATCGTGTCGATGGTCTCGATGTTCTTCCTCGGGGCGGGGCTCCTTGCGCAGCGCCAGGTCGATGTGGCCAAGGGCTTCTGGTACGACAAGGTCCAGGTTTCGGTGTTTCTGTGTACGGCCCAGTCGACGGGCACGCCCTCCTGCGCCGATGGGAAAGTGACCGACGCCCAGCGCACGCAGATCCGAAGCGACCTGCTCAGCCTGCGGCCGCTGGTGCAGGAGGTGCACCACGAGAGCGCGAGCGAGGCGTACAAGAGGTTCACCGAACAGTTCAAGAACAGCCCCGAACTCTCCAGCGTTGACCGGGACGCGATCCCGGAGTCCTTCCGCATCAAGTTGTCCGACCCACAACGTGTCGGTGAAATCATCGCGGCGATCGATGGCGCGCCTGGCGTCGAAGCCGTGAGTGACCAGCGCAAGGTGCTCGACACCTTCTTCCGGCTCCTCAATGTGGTGTCGATCGGTGCGGTCGCGCTCGCGGGGTTGATGACGGTCTGCGCGGTGCTGCTGATCACGACGACCATTCAGCAGGTGGCACGCACCCGCCGCCGTGCGGTCGAGATCATGAGATCGGTGGGCGCTTCGGCCTTGGTGGTCAGGCTTCCGTTCCTGGTAGAGACGGTCGTCGCGGTGTTGATTGGCGCGGGCCTGGCCATTGCGGGCCTGTGGGCCACCGTCCGATACGGCACCGCCCAATTCTTGGACGACGGTGGTGGCGGACTCGTGAGCCTGATCGGAACAGAAGACGTGTGGATGGTGGCGCCGTGGCTCGGCGTCGGGGGTTTGGTGGTAGCCAGCGCAACAGCCTGGCTAACCCTTCGACGGCACCTGCGGGTGTGAGGAGCACGATGTCAACGACGAGGACGCGCAACCTTAAGGGCGCCAGTGGCGCTGTGGCCGGAGCCTTGGTGCTGTCGCTGACCTTCGGGGTCGCGGGCGGTGCGCTCGCGGACGACCCCGATGAGCAGAAGAAGTCCGTCGACAAACAGTTGGTCAAGTCGAAGAACGATCTTGACGGGATCTCTCAGGAACTCTCCGCTGCCGTCGCGACGATGAACTCGACCTCAAAAAAGGTGGGGCTCGCGCGCAAGGACCTTGATCGTGCCCAGCGAGCCTTGAACACGGCCAACCGGGAGAACCGGGACATCAGCGGACGTCTCAAGGTCGCCCAGGCCAACGAGAAAAAGTCGCTCAAGGTGTTGGCCGCCAACAAGCAGGCCCAGCAGAAGTCGAAGGTCGCCGTCGGGGGGCTCGCGCGCCGTAGTTACATGAAGGGTGGGCTTGGCGGCTTCGAGCAGACCCTGAACGTGCTGTCGTCTCCGGGGGGCGGCGCCTCGGATGGCTTGACCCTTGCAGATGTTCTCGCCCGCCAGCAGGGCGGAGTCCTGAACTCGTTGTCCGGTCAGCAGGCGACGGCGCGATCAGAGAATGCCCGGTTGGGCGGCATACGCCGCCAGATCAGCAGTTTGAAGATTAAGGCGCAGGCCGCAGTCAAGCGAGCGGGCAAGGCACGCACGGACGCGCAGTCCGCCAAGTCGGCGCTGGATGGTCTGCTCAAGAAGCAGACCAGGGCGGCTGCCGACCTTGGCAAGCGGAAGAAGGCCGAACAGGCCGACATTAAGAAGTTGACGGCGCGCTCTAAGCAACTCGGCACGCTTTTGCGCAAGCGCGCGGCTGCTCGGGCCAAGGCTCGTGCCGCTGCCGCGGCACAGAAGAAGCAGGCGGCCGTGCCCGACCAGGTCAAGGCGCCGCCCGCCGACGGGCATTTTCTGACGGGGCCTGCGCCGAAGGCGCAGATTTCATCGCCGTACGGCTACCGGATGCACCCCATCCTGCGGGTGCGCCGGTTGCATGGAGGCGCCGACTTTTCCTTCAACTGTGGCACCCCGGTCTATGCGGCCGCGGCCGGTCAGGTCGTCCAATCAGGCTTCAACGGCGTCTCGGGAAATCACGTCATCGTCGATCATGGTGAGGTCGGTGGAACGAGCCTGGCCACGCAGTACGACCACCTCAGCGCCATCACCGTGCGCAGCGGATCGGTCAAGAAGGGCCAACTGATCGGTCGGGTCGGTACGACCGGACGGTCGACCGGATGTCACCTGCACTTCGTGGTCCTGGCTAACGGCAATTACGTCGATCCGGTGAACTGGATCGGCTGAACCCCATCCTCCGCTCGGGAATGTCGTTCGAACACAGGCGTTAACGCAGGTACGCTGAACCGCCGCTGAGCAACGATCGAGAGGAGGAGCCGTGGCCAAGGCAAAGAAGCCCAAGGAGCAGGACCAACGCAATCGGGTGATTGCCAACAACCGCAAGGCACGCCACGACTACCTCATCGAGGACACCGTCGAGGCCGGTCTGGCGCTGATGGGAACCGAGGTGAAGTCCCTCCGGATGGGGCGGGCCACGATCACCGAGGGCTGGGCCAGTGAGAAAAACGGAGAACTGTGGCTCGAGGGAGTGAACATCCCCGAGTACCTCAATGGCAGTTGGACGAATCACTCAGCCCGCCGTCGTCGCAAGCTCCTGATGCATCGCCACGAGATGGACAAGTTCATTCGTAAGAGCGAAGAGGCCGGACACACCCTGGTCCCGCTGTCGATGTATTTCAAGAACGGCCGCGTCAAGGTCGAGATCGCGCTGGCCAAGGGCAAGAGAGAATTCGACAAGCGGGAAACGCTGCGCCGTCGCACCGATGACCGTGAAGCTCAGCGAGCGATTCAGGTCCACCTCAAACGCGGTCGTTGACGACCCATAGCAAGGTTTGGCCGCCTTCGACCTGACCGTGCGGGTCGGGCATCGCCACCCGAACGTGTCCGCTGGTGGGGGAGCGGATGGCCGCCTCCAACTTGACCGCTTCGACGACGGCGAGCTGGTCGCCAGCAGTGACCTGATCACCCGCGCGCACCGCGAGCGTGGCGTATCCCGCGAATGGTGCGCGCACGACTTCTTCGGACATCACGCACCTCCGGTCTGGGACCACTGAACGGCGCCGAGCCTAGCGCGGGATCATCCGAACCGCGCGGCGAACCGCCCAGGGGTCAGCCCGGTGGCCGACCGGAAGTCCCGCGTCAGGTGCGCCTGGTCGGTATAACCGAGGTCGGCCGCCAGCCCGGCTAGATCAGTCTCGGATCGTTGCAGCCTGCTGACCGCATCGTGCAGTCGGCGGCGCCGGATGAGCCACTTCGGGCTCAGCCCGAGGCGACGCCGGGTCAGCCGCTGGAGACTGCGCTCGGTGATCTCAAAGCGCTCGCAGAGGTCGTTCACCCGCAGCACATGCTGGTCGATCTCGACGCGATCGACGATGTCGTTGACGAGACGGCCCTCGTCGTCAACAGGGCCGTACGCGCGCACCTGTGCCTCGATGCGCTCGCGCGCAGACTTATGTGCTTCCGCTGCGGTCGGGTCTGGCGCCATCGCGGCGCGTACGTCCTCAACCACGGTGGGCGTGAACCCGGGGATGGTGGTCAGGCCGACGTATGTGTCGCGCAACTCGGCGACACTGCGTCCGGTGACGAGCCGCCCCGCCGCGGGCTGCAGCATGAGGCCGACCGCCCACCCGTCGCCGCGCAAGATCGTCTCGGAGAGGCCAGAGGTGACTCCATAGAAGCGGGCGTAGTCATCCGCAATCACGATGAGGCAGACGGGGTATTGCAGGACGTGCTGAGGGGCCTCCTGGCCAGGTGGTACCGACCAAGTCGGGATCCAGAATCGGCGAGCGAGAGCATCGAGGTCGGTACTGACCGGGTAGCGCGCGATGGTGTGCGATCGGTCCGTCGGATCGCGTAGGTGCGCACGATCAACAGGGTCCTCGCCAGGGCTCATGCCCGCACGGTACTGGTGGATTGTTGCGCAGGATGTGGGTTGTGGCGGGTTCGGCGCGAAGTAACACATCCGTGCCGCAACAACTCACCACCGCGTCGGGAAACGACAAGACCGGGCTGGGGGATCCGCCTAGCGTTCGGGGAACACCGACCGAAGGAGTTCCATGGACACCGCAACCAGTGAGTACGCCTGTCACGCTGACGCTTTCGACGCCACCGTGCGATCCGTCATCGAGTGGGACGCCGCGTCCCCCTGCGAAGGGTGGGACGCTCGTGATGTCCTGCAGCACATCGTCGAAACCCAGCGTGATTTTCTTATCGCCCAGGAGGTTGACCTGGGAGCCGCGCCAGAACTCTGCGATCCGACGGTGGCATGGTCTGAGCACGATGCAAGGGTTCGTGAAGCACTCGCCGACCCCAACATCGCCGGACGCGAATTCGACGGCGCATTCGGGCCGACCACGGTCGGCGAGACCATGGCACGGTTCTACGGGTTCGATCTGGTCGTGCACCGCTGGGATGTGGCGCAGTCGGCGGGCCAGGACGAACGATTCAGCGATGCCGAGCTCGACTTGCTCGAGCGGTCGGTCGAGGGGTTCGGCGAGCACCTGTATGGAGCTGGGATCTGTAAGCCAGCGCGTGAGGTGGGCCCGACCGCGGACCGCCAGGAGCGCATCCTGGCAAAGCTGGGTCGCGCTGCGGTCGAGCACCAGACCCCGCCCAACTGAAATACGATGGCGCGTTTGAGCGTTATGCCCCGTAGACTGCGCTGCAGTTCAACTAAATAGTGTGACGCGCCCGTACCAGCATGGGGGTGATCGGTTTCGACGCTGATTGCCGATGCAGGGGAAGCGGGTCGAGGACGCACGGTCATCTCGCGAACGATCCGTGCAAAACCAATAGGTGCCGACTCTTCAAAGCGCACCGACTTCGCTCTCGCCGCCTGAGGCGATCGAAGTCCGTCAGTCTGAGCTAGCTTCCGGCTCAGTTCCTGGCGTCATCTAGGAAGCTTGCTGCGATGCCATGTCGAGGGGTATCGCGGGACTCTTACTCGACTGGGCCTGTCGAAGAACGTGTGCGCGCGAGCTTCGGGGCCGAGAAAAGCCATAGCGCACTGCACCCGGAGAAGCCCTTTATCGCCGTCAACGGACGCGGGTTCGATTCCCGCCACCTCCACCAATTCGGGCGCGTCACACTGTTTTTGCGTTCCTGCCCGGCGAAACGCCGCGAGGCGGGGCCGAGTTCAGCACTCGCGCTGACACAATCGATTCGTGACTTTAGATCCCGCCGGATGGACCGAACGCGGCGACCGACGTGCCCGCGGCGACGGTGTCCTCTGGTTCCTTCTTGGCTTGGCCCTTGCCCTCCTGGGATGGATCGCCGGATGGTCATTTGCCGTCCTCCTGGGCGGGTTCGTCGCCATACCTGCTCTACTTGTCCTACTCCTCCTGCGCCGCGACCGAGTTCGTCGAGGAGTTACCGTCCCGAAGAGTTCGAGAGAATGAAGGTTATGAGCAACCCGTCGATTTCCAGCTCGATCACTGTCCGCCTCGAGTTGCCCGCCCGTCCCACGGCCGTCAGCGAACTCTCCAGTGCAGTTGAACGTGCAGGCGGTGTGCTCACCGCACTTGACATCACGTCATCCTCGGCCGAGCGGATGCAGGTCGACGTCACGTTGAGCACCCGGGACAGTGACCACGGGGACGAGATCGTCGAAGCCATGCGCTCGGTTGAAGGGGTCGAGATCGGCAAAGTCTCCGACCGGGTCTTCCTGTCCCACCTCGGTGGCAAACTTGAAGTCAACTCCAAGGTTCCGATCAAGAACCGTGACGATCTCAGCCTCGTCTACACGCCCGGTGTCGCACGTGTCTGTATGGCTATCGCGAAGAACCCGGCGGACGCCCGCAGCCTGACGATCAAGCGCAATACCGTGGCTGTCCTGACCGACGGAACGGCAGTGCTGGGTCTCGGCGACATCGGTCCGCTCGCAGCGTTGCCCGTCATGGAAGGCAAGGCAGCGCTGTTCAAGCGGTTCGCCGGCATCGACGCCTTCCCCATCTGCTTGGACACCAAGGACACCGAGGAGATCATTGCGACCGCGAAAGCGATCGCCCCCGTCTTCGCCGGCATCAACTTGGAAGACATCTCTGCTCCGCGCTGCTTTGAGATTGAGGAGCGGCTTCGCGATGAACTCGCGATCCCCGTCTTCCACGACGACCAGCACGGCACGGCAATCGTCGTCCTGGCCGCCCTGCGCAACGCCCTACGCGTCGTCGGCAAGGACCTAGGCGAGGTCCGCATCACCATGAGCGGAGCGGGAGCCGCCGGAACCGCCATCTTGAAGTTGCTGATGTTGGCAGGTGCGCAGCATGTCCTCGTGTCGGACATCAACGGCATCATCCACAGCGGACGCGAGGATGTGTCCTCCGACAACGTGCACTTGCAGTGGATTGCTGAGCACACCAACACCGATGGGGTAAGTGGCAACCTTCAGGACGCCATCCGCGACGCTGATGTGTTCATTGGTGTCTCTGCCCCAAACTTGTTGAATGGCAACGATATTCAGACCATGAACAAGGATGCGATCGTGTTCGCGCTCGCCAACCCGACACCCGAAGTCGACCCGGGCGAGGCGGCCAAGTACGCAGCAGTTGTCGCGACCGGTCGCAGCGATTTCGCCAATCAAATCAACAACGTCTTGGTCTTCCCCGGTGTGTTCCGCGGGCTGATTGACGCAGCGGCGAGCGGCGTCTCGGATGAGGTCATGTTGGCCGCGGCCAAGGCCGTGTCTGATTCGGTACCCGATGACGAACTCAATGCCGCCTACATCATCCCGAGCGTCTTCCATCGCAATCTGTCGCAGGACGTCGCGGCCGCGGTCGAGGCGGCGGCGAGAGCCGACATGACCGCCTCCGAAAGTTCGGGGTCGACCAGCTGAGCCGTCACGTATGTGACGAACGTCCCGCCCGCTGGATTCTTCCAGCGGGCGGTTCCGCAGTTAGAATGTAGAAACCGACCATCTGATCTTGCGTTCTTTCGTCATGTCTTCCGTAGTGAGCGCCGAGATCCACGCCGCCTGATTGCGCTGCACTTCCGTAGCGACACCGCGGCCGGTACGCACCGCGAGACGAAACGAGAACTGCATCATGAAGTCAGCCCGTACTGGGAACAGTGCTGCCCCGAAGAAGGCGCGCTGGACCCGAGCCCAGAAACTCGAAGCACAGCGCGCCAAAGTGCGCAAGCAGGTCAAGCCCCGCCGAGGTCCCTCCGCCGCGTCGGGTTCCGATGACCGCCGCCGGGACGACCGTGGCCGTGATGAACGTAGGCAGGACAACCGCAGGCCGGATCGCACTGAGCGTCGTGAGGATCAGCCGCGGGGGGCACGCCGCTGGGAGAACAGCCAAGTCCGCGACAACCGTCGCGATGACCGCCGTAGCGATGATCGTCGTGACGACCGTCGTAGCGACGACCGCCGCAATGATCGTGGTGACCGTCCGGTTCGTGCGGATCGGTTTGAGCGTCCGCGTCGCGACGACCGCCGTGACGATCGTGGTGACCGTCCGGTTCGTGCGGATCGGTTTGAGCGTCCGCGCCGCGATGACCGCCGTGATGACCGTCGCGACGAGCGTCGCAATGATCGTGGTGACCGTCCGGTTCGTGCGGATCGGTTTGAGCGTCCGCGCCGCGACGACCGTCGTGATGAGCGTCGCAGCGACGACCGCCGTGAAGAACGTAGCGAGCGTCCCGCAACCACGACGCCAGTGGTCAAGCCCGTTGAGCAGGCCCCAGTTGACCTGAGTGCGAACGGCTTTGCCGACCTCGGGCTCCCCGACGTCATGGTCGAGCGGCTTGCTCGAGATGGCATCACGGCGCCGTTCCCGATCCAGGTCGCGACCATTCCCGACGCCCTCGCTGGCCGCGACGTCCTCGGCCGTGGGCGCACAGGTTCCGGAAAGACTCTGTCCTTCGGACTGCCCACGTTGGCGTTGCTGGCCGCGGGGGGCAAGGCGCGTCCGCACCAACCTCGGGCGATTGTGCTGTGCCCGACACGCGAACTTGCGATGCAGGTCAGCGATGCCCTCATGCCGCTGGTGCACGTCATCGGCCTGCGACACAAACTCGTCGCGGGTGGTATGCCGTACGAGCCTCAATTGCAGTCACTTTCCCGTGGCGTCGACCTCCTGGTCGCCACCCCGGGGCGTCTCATCGACCTCATGGAGCGCGGCGCGGCCGACCTGTCCCGGGTTGAGATCGCCATCCTCGACGAGGCCGACCACATGGCGGAGATGGGCTTCCTTGAGGCCATCACCGAGATCCTCGACGCCATCCCCGAGGGCGGCCAGCGTCTCTTGTTCTCCGCCACCCTCGACCGCGGCATCGACACCGTCGTTGATCGCTATCTCGTTGACCCCGTGACGCATTCGACCGATGACGGCACTGCCAGCATCGCCACGATGGCGCACCACGCGCTGCTCATCGAGCCCCAGCACAAGAAGGTCGTGACGGCCGAAGTCGTCAACCGCGAGGGGCGCACCGTCGTGTTCTGCCGAACCAAGCTCGGTGCAGACCGGGTCGCGGGCGAACTTCGCGAGCAGGGCGTTGTCGCTGCCGCACTCCATGGTGGGCTTAACCAGAGCCAGCGCAACCGGGTGCTGACTGCCTTCAAGGAGGGTAAGGTCCCCGTTCTGGTCGCGACGGATGTCGCGGCGCGCGGGATCCACGTCGACGACGTGGGCGTCGTGCTGCAGATCGACCCGCCAGCAGACCACAAGGACTACCTGCACCGTGCGGGTCGGACCGCGCGCGCCGGAGAGAGCGGCACCGTGGTGACCCTGGCCCTGCCGCACCAGCGTCGCACCGTGCAGCGGTTGCTCGATGACGCAGGAACCGGCGCGACGCTGCGCAAGGCTCGGCCCGGCGATGAGGTCATCGCCGAGGCTGGCGGTAGTACGCCCACGGCTGGCCCGATCAGCGATGCGGATCTAGAGCAACTCATCAACCCGCGTCGTGGGCGTGGTGGCCCTCGCGGTGGCGGCGGCTACCGAGGTGGCAGCGGTGGTGGACCTCGCGGCGGAGGCGGCGGTGGACATCGTGGTGGTGGCTATCGCGGTGGCCGTCAGGGTGGCGGACGCCCCTCTGGCAGCCGTGGTGGAAGTTATGGCGATCGTCGCCGTGGCGAAGACCGCGGTCCCCGTACACCACGGTAGGCCCGTTCCTGGACCTCAGTGGCTCGGCGGGTAAGGATGGTCCCGTGGACGATCTGACTGGACAGCTGCTCATAGCCGTCCCTCGGCCGGATGACCAGGTCGACGAGGATGATGTTTTCGCGCGCAGTGTCATTCTCGTCCTGCACCACGATGACGAGGGCGCGCACGGGTTGGTGTTGAACCGGCCCCTGCGCGCCGACGTCGACGTGGTGCTTCCGGGCTGGCGAAACCATGTCACCGCACCCCAAACCTTGTTTCAAGGTGGGCCGGTCCAGCTCGATTCAGCGCTGGCGCTCGCCGCTGTCCCCGGGGACGATTCGTCATTGGGGATCAAGCGACTGTTTGGGGCAGTCGGCCTGGTCGACCTCGACGCCCCACCTGTCGTGGTGATGCCTGAGGTGAATGCACTGCGCATCTTCGCGGGCTACTCCGGCTGGGGCTCGGATCAGCTCGAGGGCGAGATCCGCCGTGGCATGTGGTTCGTCGTCGAAGCCGAGGCGGCCGACGCCTTCACCCACGATCCAGACGGGCTCTGGGCTGGCGTATTGCGCCGACAGCACAGCAGTCTCGCGCTGGTGTCGACCTTCCCGGCCGATCCGTCGATGAACTGATGTGGCTACGACCGTGCCAACACATCCAGGGTGAGTAGGACGTTGGCGTCACTCCACACCAGTGGCGCCTCCGCTGCGGGTGAACCGTCGTAGACGACTTTCTCGGGTATCGACCCGCACTCGGTGCGATGGTCGTCAATCCAGTCGAGGATTTCGCGCGCACCCTGATGGTCGCCAGCGCGGGCCATGGCCAACCCGAGGAGAGACGTCGCTGGGGTCCAACTGATCCCATCGCGCTTCCACGACGCGCCCGGCGAGATGCCGCCAGCCGGTTTGAGCAGAGCGCGCCGGACCGACCGGAGTTGCCCGGAAGTCATCAGCCCTCGTACTCCCAGAGCGTCGAAGAATGCCGACCCACCATCGGGTCCTCCGTGCGATGTGTAGCGCTGAAAACCGTTGGCGCCGAAGGAACCTCGAATAACCGACGCCAATCGCTGGCCGGGCTCCGGCTGACCGAGCAACTCGCCTCCAGCCACCAGCCCGCCGAGAGTGCACGCCGCCACCCCGATGGTGGTGCGAGTTTCTGGCACCTCCCAGAAGTCGGGCGAAGCTGCCGGAAGCGCGCGGCCACCATCGGTCGCCTTGCTCAGTGCTTGGAAGGACCGATTCAGTAGGGGTTGAAGTTGGTCATCGATGTCGCGCTTGTAGCGCCTGGCGGAGCGTCGTACGTCGGCGATGGCCCAGGTCACCAGTCCCGTGCCGTCGAACTGCCGTTCGCGTCCGTCCGGTGGATCGGCGGTCCCTGGTACGTACCTGGCCTCGAACCATCCATCGGAGAGCTGCACCTGCTGCAGATAGCGCAGTTGGCCCACTGCCAAGTCAAGGTGTCCCACCCGCGCGAGCGCTGCGGCGCAGAAGGACGCATCGCGCGGCCAGACATAACGCCACGGCGGAGACCAACCAGCGACTGCGGCTGGCAAATCATCGCTCAGGATCCACAGGTCCAGCAGGGCATTGCGCGCGAGGTCCACGTATCGTCCGGGGACGGTGTCCAGCCAGGGCTCCGCGGCCTTAAGAAAGGCCGTCATTCGCTCACGCGGGCGCTCGGTTGTTGGACCCTCCGCTACCCGTGAATCTGCTTCTAGCAGAGCCGGATCGGTGACGAGGACACGCTTGTCCTCAGTGGCATAAGCCACGGTGTGCGCGTGCAAGTCGACTTCGGTCCGGCTGCGTTGGCGAAGCCACGTGCCGCCTGCCGCGCTCGCCGCAAGCCCGACGCCTGCCGCGCCGAAAACCAGCACCTCGCGGCGATTCACCGAATGACCTACGCCTGATGGCAACACAACATCCGGACGTTCAGTCGCCGCCGTCTTGTGGGGCTCGAAGGCCCTCGTAGATCTCCTGGCAAATCGGGCATACCGGGAACTTCTTCGGATCGCGACCCGGCACCCAGATCTTGCCGCAGAGGGCGGTCACCGGATCTCCCGACAATGCGCTCTCCAGGATCTTCTCTTTACGGACGTAGTGGGAAAATCGCTCGTGGTCGCCCGGTTCCTGGGTCTTCTCCTCGACCTGCTCCCGCTCCAAGACTGCCGTGGTGGTCTCTCGGCCCGGGTCGGAGAGCGGGGATCCGGGCTGACTAGGGTCATCGGCCGAAGACATCATGAGGCAGGAGTCTAGTTCGCGTTTCCCACACACATTCCCGGTCCAGGTCAATCCACCAGGGTGAGGTGGATTCTTGGGTCGTCGGTCCTGCTGGCTAAGGTGGCCCGCGATGTCTACCTCGGCCGCTTCGCACCTTCCTCCGGCATTCCCAGGTCGTGCTGCGTGGGGCACCGCAAGCAAGTTGCGCGCGTGGCAGGCACAGGCTCTGGAGATCTATAGCCGAGAAGCGCCCCGTGACTTCCTGGCGGTGGCCACACCGGGAGCCGGCAAGACGACCTTCGCTCTGCGGGTGGCCGCCGAACTCCTGCGCTCCGAGGTGGTCGAGCAGATCACCATCGTCGCGCCCACTGAGCATCTCAAGACACAGTGGGCCGATGCCGCGGCCCGGGTCGGGATCCATATCGATCCGAAATTCACGAATGCACAAGAGCAGCATGCCGCCGATTACGACGGCGTTGCCCTGACCTATGCCGGTGTCGCGAGTCGCCCGGCGCTGCATCGAGCGCGGACTCAGGCACGACGCACCCTGGTGATCTTGGACGAAATCCACCACGGCGGCGACAGTCGGTCGTGGGGCGACGGCCTGCGGGAGGCGTTCGATACGGCGACCCGGCGACTCTCGCTGACCGGCACGCCCTTCCGCTCAGACACCAACCCGATTCCTTTCGTGCGGTACGACGAGGGGCCGGACGGCATCCGCCGTTCCGCGAGTGACTACACCTATGGCTACTCCGAGGCGCTCCAGGACGGCGTCGTGCGACCGGTGCTCTTCATGGCCTACGGCGGCAGTATGCGATGGCGCACCCGGGCCGGCGACGAGATCGCGGCCAGGCTGGGCGAGCCCATGACCAAAGACGCGACCGCCGCTGCTTGGCGTACCGCCTTGGATCCCAAGGGGGAGTGGATTCCCTCGGTGTTGCGGGCCGCTGATCAACGGCTCTCCGAAGTGCGTCGTCACGTCGATGACGCCGGCGGCTTGGTGATCGCGTCCAATCAGACGGCAGCTCGTGCGTACGCCCGAACCCTCGAGGCGCTGAGCGGTGAGAAGCCCACCGTGGTGCTGTCCGACGACGCCGGATCGTCTTCTCGCATTGAGGAATTCGCTCAATCGACTGCCAGGTGGATGGTGGCCGTACGCATGGTCTCCGAAGGCGTCGACATCCCGCGACTCGCGGTCGGGGTCTATGCGACGTCCACGCAGACGCCCTTGTTCTTTGCGCAGGCAGTCGGTCGGTTTGTTCGCGCCCGCAAGCGGGGCGAGACGGCCTCGGTGTTCCTCCCGAGTGTGCCCCAAATTCTGGAGCATGCCGCGACCCTCGAGAAGGAACGCGACCACGCCTTGGATCGCCCCGGACCGACGGGGGAGGACGCCATTTGGGCCGAGGAAGAGACATTGCTTGCCGAGGCCAATCGTGCTGAGAGCGCCTCTGCCGATCAGGACAGCCTGCCGTTTGAGGCGCTGGAGTCAGCTGCCGAATTCGATCACGTGCTGTTCGATTCGCAGCAATTCGGTCTGGGCGCCGAGGTCGGCAGCGAGGACGAGAAGGACTATCTCGGGCTGCCCGGACTTCTTGAACCCGACCAGGTGAGTCACCTGCTGCGAGAGCGGCAGACCAAGCAGGCTGACAGCGGCAAGCGGCGGCGCAACGACGACGTTCCGATGGCTGCGCATCGAGCGCTCGCCGCACAGCGCAAGGAGCTCAACGCGCTGGTGGCCGCCTATGCCCGCAAGTCGGGCCGATCGCATGCCACGATCCATCACGACCTGCGCACCACGTGCGGCGGGCCTACCCTCGATCGGGCGAGCACCGACCAGGTCACCGCTCGGATCGAGAAGATCCGGAAGTGGTTCGTCGGCCGCAAGTAGGCCTGGGAGAATAGCGGCGTGGCTATCTTCGGCAGACGCAAGAACGACACCGGCGCGGACGTGCCCCCAGATCAGGCCGTGGTGGCTTTCTGGGAGTGGTGGAACCGGGAAGGCGCCCACCAGTGGGCCCAGGTCGCCGGGCAAGGAATCCCTGACGGTGAGGTGCTCGACGGGTTGCGCTCGCGGGTGGAGGCGATGGGCGATGGTCTGATGTGGGAGACCGCTGCAGGATCAGAGTCAGTGCATCAGTTGATCGTCACGGCCGAGGGAAACCCTGAGTTGCGGGCCACGGCCCGCCGCTGGTTGCTTGCTGCACCTGAGACCGATCCCATTTGGTCCTATGGCGACTCGCGGCCCGCGCGCGGCGCCATCGAGGACATCGGAGTGGTCTTGGGAGACCTGAACATTGACGGTGCCCAGGCGCAGGTTGGTGTCCGCCGCTCTGGCTCCCGCGTCGATGTGACCCTCTACCATCCTGGCCTCGCCGAGGTCTCTGCTGACGACCGAGCCTTGACGCTGTTCGTCCTGCTGGATCAAACGCTGGGCGAGAAGCAGACCGAGACCTGGATCGGGGAACTCACGCCTAGTGAAGTACCACCGCTGGACGGATTCGGCTTGTCCGGTCTGCGGGCAGTGGTCCGTGATCTCGCGGCCGAGTTCACCTCTCCTGACGGTGAACCGCTGTGGGCGCAGTTCAGCGGCGAGAGTCCGTTAGGCCCGGTGACGGCGGCGGCTCAGATACCGCTGGCCGCGGCCCAGTGGCCGCTGCTCGATCGGTATGCCCGGGTGGAAGCGCAGTACTCCGATCAGGAACCGAACGGCCTGCCGAACGCCAAGGGCCAGGCCACTTTGGAACGTCTCCAGGGTGACCTAGACGAGGCCGTCGGCGAGCAGGGTCGCGTGGTGGGTCACGAAACCACGGGTGGCCTGCGCGCACTGCATGTCTATGTCGACTCTCGCTCCGGGGCGTTAGCGGCCGTGCGCGAGGTGGCGAAGCGCTGGGACGGCAAGGCCCGCGTCACGGACGAATATGACCCGGGCTGGTCGGCTGTTCAGCATCTGCGCGGCTAAGGACATCGCGCGGGAGGCCATGGGCAGTACGCCCAGCCTTGCCCGGTGTGGTCTCTGCGGCCAGGAGTGAGGACACCAGCGCGGCCTCGGCAGCCTCCAGCGCTGCGGTGAGCAACGGGTCTAGTAGGTGATCGGCGAGAGCAGGTGCTGGTTCGGCGGTGGAAACGGCGATGCCATAGTCGCCGCTCCCATGGGAGTACGACGCGCCCACTCGACCTAACGCAAACACTCCGCGGCGCGCGATCCGTGCGAGTTGGCGTGCGTCAATGGGTGCGTCGGTGACGAGCAGGACGATGCACGAATTGCCCTGTGTATGAGGCGCATTGCTCGCCGGACGGTCCCCGTGCGCGTCGTTTGGCCCACCCGGCCCGAGGACCTGCGCCGCTTTGAAGTCCTGGGTTCCTACGCGTAATGACCCGGAAAAATTGGTCAGAACGAGCGCACCAACGGTGGCGGGGGAGCCGGCCATCTCGGTGGTGCGGGAGGCCGTACCGATACCACCTTTGTAGCCCATACAGACCATGCCGCTGCCTGCGCCAATGGCGCCTTCGGCTGGCCGTTCCGCAGTTGCGGATTCGAGCGCCTGCTCGACATGTGCCGTGGTCACGGCGCGGGCGCGGATGTCGGACAACCAGGAGTCATTGCATTCAGCAACAAGGGGATTGAGCGTGACGGTGTCCTCGTATCCAGGCTGGCGCAAAACCCATCCGGTGAGTGCGTCGGCCGCCAAGAACGTCGACAGGGTGGCCGTGAGAACGATCGGCGTCTCAAGACATCCGAGTTCGGCCACTTGGGTCGCGCCTATGAGTTTGCCGTGGCCGTTGCCCACCGCGATAGCTGCCGGAAGCGTGCGTCGGTCCGCGCCGAGTTGGTCGAACCGCACCGCGGTGACGCCCGAGACGACGTCGGGGCTGGTGCGTACGTCCTGGTGGCCTACGCGGACACCGGGCACGTCAGTCACCCCATCGGTGGGGCCTAGAGCGGTCCGATGGCGAAGGGCCGAGGCGAGGTCCGACCGGTCTCCTGCAAAGTTCACGTAGTCACGGTAGTAGGCCCGGCTACCGTGGCGTCCATGAGCGACCCCAGTGCCTCACCAAGTTCGCCTGACTTGGGCGGCGAGACCTCACAGACGATGGATCGTGGGCTGGCCCTCCTGAGCGTGCTTACCTCGGGGTCTCGACCAGCTGGCGCAACGATTACCGAACTCGCGGCAGACCTGAACGTCGGTCGACCCGTCATCTATCGCCTGCTCGCGTCGTTGGCACGGCATGACCTCGTGGCGCGCCGCGCTGATGGGCGAGTTGGGCCGGGCCTGGGATTGCTGCGTTGGGGTAGCGCGGCGCGACCACTGGTGGTGGAAGCTGCGATTCCGGTGCTGCGGGTGTTGGCTGACACGGTCAACGCCACCGCGCACCTCGCGATCGCCGAGCAGGGTGAAGCGTTGGCGGTCGCCGTCGTCGAACCCACGTTGGGTGATCTGCACGTCTCCTACCGGGTCGGCGCACGCCATCCGTTGGATGCGGGAGCTGCCGGTCGGGCGATCTTGTTAGGTCGCGATGATCCACCGCACGCGGCGGAGCGCTACGTCGTGACCGACGGTGAACTTCAGGCGGGCGCCCACGGCTTGGCCGCACCCGTAGTGGGCATACCCGGGCTCGAGGCATCGGTCGGCGTGGTGTCTCTGCAGGCCCTCGACGCTGACCGGGTTGGGCCGCGAGTCGTTGCGGCGGCCCACGCAGTGTCAGCGGCGCTCGGCGCGGGCTGACTCCTGCACGAGTGGACCAGTTCTGCGCGGGAGGATCTCGGCCAACGCAATCACAGTATTCGTCCGGGTCACAGTCCCGCGGCGCACGATCAGGTCAATCACGCGCTGCAGGTCAGGGTTGTCACGGGCGACAACGCGAACCATCAGGTCCCCGTCGCCGGTAATCGTATGGACCTCGAGCACTTCGGGGATACCGCGCAGGTGCTCCAAGATCGCGTCGTGGCCGTCATGCTGCTGGATCGCGAGGGTGGCAAATGCGGTAACCGGGTAGCCGAGCGCGGCGGGGTCGATGGACGGCGCCTGCGACCTGATGACCCCACGATGCATGAGTCGATCGAGTCGCGCCTGCACCGTGCCGCGGGCCACTCCGAGCTCACGGGACGCGCCGAGGACGCCGACCTGTGGGCGCTCAGCCAGAAGGGTGAGGAGGCGCGCATCGAGTGAATCCACCGCAGACATGGACAAAGTGTATGCGCCTAGCCGACTAAGGCCAGGCACAATGTGCAGGATGTGTAGTGCAATGTGATCGTCTTGCTTGGTCATGAGTCCCACGTCACAGTGGCTTCATGACTGACACGTTGAACCTCACCGAGACCGAGCGCGACGCCGACCTCAATCTGGATCAGTTGAAACAACTGGTTGGTCTCGTCGACTACGACGCAGACAGCGATCCCTTCCCGGTGACCGGCTGGGACGCGATCGTCTTCGTCTCCGGCAACGCCACCCAGTCCGCGCAGTATTACCAGGCGGCGTGGGGCATGGAACTTGTCGCGTACTCAGGGCCAGAGACCGGCAATCGTGACCACAAGTCGTTCGTGCTGAAGTCTGGCTCCATCAAGTTCGTGATTAACGGGGCCGTCGACCCGGACAGTCCGTTGGTCGAGCACCACCGCGTGCACGGCGACGGGGTTGTCGACATCGCGCTACAGGTGCCCGACGTCGACAAGTGCATCGCCCAGGCGAAGTCGGCTGGTGCCACGGTCGTGCGTGAGCCGGAGGACATCACCGATGAGCACGGGACCGTACGCATCGCCGCGATCGCAACCTACGGCGAGACCCGACACACGCTGATTGACCGAAGCCGCTATGAGGGCGCCTACCTGCCGGGCTACGAGGCGCGTACGTCCACGTTCGTCAAGCGCGACGGGCAGCCGAAGCGGCTCTTCCAGGCGCTCGACCACATCGTCGGCAATGTCGAACTCGGAAAGATGGACGAGTGGGTCGGGTTCTACAACCGCGTCATGGGCTTTGTGAATATGGCCGAGTTCATCGGCGATGACATCGCCACCGACTATTCGGCGCTGATGTCGAAGGTCGTCGCGAACGGCAACCACCGGGTGAAGTTCCCGCTCAATGAACCGGCAATCGCCAAGAAGAAGAGCCAGATCGATGAATACCTGGAGTTCTATCGTGGACCCGGTGCGCAGCATCTCGCCGTGGCCACGAACGACATCCTTGCGAGCGTGGATGCGTTGCGTGCCAACGGTGTCGAGTTCCTCAATACCCCGGACTCCTACTACGAAGACCCGGAGTTGCGGGAACGGATTGGCGAGGTTCGGGCGCCGATCGAGGAACTTCAGAAGCGCGGCATCCTGGTTGACCGCGACGAGGATGGTTACCTGCTGCAAATCTTCACCAAACCTCTGGGAGACCGGCCGACTGTCTTCTTCGAGCTGATCGAGCGCCACGGCAGCCTGGGTTTCGGCAAGGGCAACTTCAAGGCGCTGTTCGAGGCGATCGAGCGCGAGCAAGACCGCCGCGGCAACCTCTGACTCCCGCCTAACTGCGACCTTCGGTCAGACCATCCGTGAGCACGAGCGCACGGATGGTCTGACCGAACGCTTTGTCCGCTTCCGGGCTCTTGCGACACGCCGCCGGGTTGCAGTCCAGGGTGTGATCCGGGAACAGTGGATGACCGCGAAGGTGGGACAGGAGAGTGATGTCCCGCTACTGTGTCTGATTGTCGACAATCACTATGAGCGAGCACCCGTCAGGGGAGGCCAGCAGATGAGCACGAGTCCGACGACGACTTCGACTGGGGAACCAGAAGTTCCCAAGAGTGTCCTACACCGAGCAATCGGCGCGTCCGCGATCGGAAACGCGGTCGAGTGGTTCGACTACGGCGTGTATGCCGTCACTGCGGTGTACATCGCCGGGGCGCTCTTCGAGAGTGACAACGCCGCCACGTTGACGCTGCTGGGCTACGCGGTGTCCTTCCTCTTCCGCCCGCTCGGTGGCGCGATCTGGGGGCCGCTGGGTGACAAGATCGGCCGCAAGCGCGTGCTGGCGATGACGATTCTGCTGATGTCAGGCGCCACGCTCGCTGTTGGTCTCATCCCCTCGTACGCCCAGATCGGCATCTGGGCAGGTGTGTTGCTGTTCGTCTGCCGCACCGTGCAGGGCTTCTCGGCCGGTGGTGAATATGGCGGCGCAGCAACCTTCATGGCTGAGTACGCGCCTCGGAACAAGCGCGGCTTCTATGGCTCGTTCCTCGAGGTCGGAACGCTCGCAGGTTTTGCCGGCGGGGCGGCGTTCGTGCTCGCGCTGCTGCAGTTCTTGAGCGAATCGCAGATGCAGGATTGGGGTTGGCGGATACCGTTCTTCGTCGCTGCACCCCTGGGCCTGATCGGGATGTACTTGCGCTCGCGCATGGAAGACACCCCGATTTTCCGCGAACTCGAAGCGAAGGAAGAGGAGCAGGAGGAGATCAGCGGGATCTACAAGATCCTGTTCGGCAAGTATCTGCGGCCCATGGCAATCATGTTCTGCATGGTGATCTCAGTGAACGTGGTCAACTACACGCTGCTGAGTTACAGCCCGACGTACTTCGAGACCGAGCTCGACATGTCGACGAACGACGCACTGATCGCGATATTGATCGGACAGGTCGCCATGGCGATCGTCCTTCCGTTCATCGGTGCGTTGTCCGACAAGACTGGCCGAAGGCCGATGTGGCTGTTTTCCTGCGCTGCGACGGCCTTCGCTGCGATCCCGATGTATCACCTGATGGGAGCCAGCTCGACCGGTGCCATCATTGGCTTCCTCGTCATCGGGCTGCTGTACGCGCCGCAGCTCGCCACGATCTCGGCAACCTTCCCAGCGATGTACCCCACGGTCGTGCGCTTTGCGGGAGTGGCCCTGGCCTACAACGTGTCTACCGCGGCCTTTGGCGGAACATCGCCCTTGGTTAACGACAGGATGATCGAAGCAACGGGCGACAACATCTTCCCGGCCTACTACACGGTGGCCGCATGCGTCATCGGCTTCATCGCTTCCTGGTTCCTCATCGAAACCAAGGGAGAGTCGTTGCGGGGCACCGAGATTCCCGGAACCCCTGAGGCGCACGCCGAGCAGACGCAACTCAATGCTGAGCGCGGAAACGCCTGACCAACACCGACAGGCGAAGGGCCGCCACCCCAACGGGGTGGCGGCCCTTCGCCTGTGCCGGGTGCGGGGTCAGAGCGTGGACGCCACGACCTTCTCCCAGATGCCGACTGCTTCGTCGACCAGTGGCTCGTCGACCACGAGGGCCGGGATGAAGCGCACGACCTGGCCCCAGGGTCCGCAGGTGAGGAGCAGGAGGCCCTGCTCGGCGGCGGCCTGTTGTGCCCGCGCTGCGGCGGCACCGTCCGGGTTGCCGTCTGCGTCGCGGAACTCGTTGCCAATCATGAGGCCGAGGCCGCGCACGTCGGTGATCGCGTCGTACTTGTCGGCCACCCCTTGCAATCCGGCCTTCAGCTGAGCACCACGAGCGGCGGAGTTCTCGACCAGCTTCTCCTCCTGGATCACCTCCAGAGTGGCTAGCGCAGCCGCGCAGGCCACGGCGTTGGCGCCGTATGTGCCGCCCTGCGAGCCTGGCCAGGCCTTCTCCATGAGCGCGCTGGAGGCGGCGATACCCGAGATGGGGAAACCGGAGGCGATGCCCTTGGCGGTCACCAGGATGTCGGGTTGCACGCCGAAGTGGTCCAGCCCCCAAAACTTGCCAGTGCGACCCCAACCGGTCTGCACTTCATCAAGCACCAGCAGGATGCCGTGCTTGTCGGCACGCTCCCGCAGGCCCTGCAGGAATGCCGTGTTCGCCGGGACGTAGCCGCCTTCGCCGAGGACTGGCTCGATGAAGAACGCGGCCGTTTCGTTCGGTGCGCTCATGGTTTGCAGGGTGTAGTCGAGTTGCTTGAGTGCGAAGGCGGTGCACTCTTCCTCACTCCACCCGAAGAATCCCGGGTCCGGGAACGGCGTGGTGTAGACGCCGCCCATCAGTGGCGAGATGCCGGCGCGGAACTTCGTGCCAGACGTCGTCATGGTCGCGGTGGCGACCGTACGTCCGTGAAACCCGCCATGGAAGGTGATGATGTTGGGGCGACCCGTGGCCTGACGCGACAAGCGCAGCGCGGCCTCGATGGCCTCCGAGCCGGAGTTGGCGAAGAAGGTCCGATCCAAGCCGGCCGGGAGTACCTCGCTCAGTCGCTCAGTGAGCTTGAGTAGCGGCTCGTGCATGATCGTCGTGTATTGCCCGTGGATGAGCTTGCCGACCTGCTCCTGCGCGGCGGCGACGACCTTGGGGTGGCAGTGCCCGGTACTCGTCACTCCGATGCCCGCCGTAAAGTCCAAGTATCGACGCTCTTGGGCGTCGAAAAGCAACGCTCCTTCGCCGCGAGTCGCGACAACGGGAGTTGCTTGCTTCAGTACGGGAGACAGCTCGGCCATCGTTGACCTCCAAGTTGATAGATTGTCGACAATCACTCTAGAGCACAGAACCAACTCCGTCGAAGGGCACTTCACTCATGACAACGTCCTCCCAGACCTCGGGAAGCTCGACTCGTTCAGAAGCGGAACAACGAGTGCTTCAGCGCGTCGAATCGCGCATGCTGATCGGCGGCGAATGGGTCTCCGCTGAGGGCAATGCCACCTTCGACGTCGACGACCCAGCCAACGGTGAAGTGATCGCGCAGGTCGCCGATGCCACGCCGGCTGATGGACGCCGGGCACTCGACGCGGCGGTGGCCGCGCAGGCCGACTTCGCCAAGACCACACCGCAGGAACGACATGACCTGCTGATGAAGGCGTACGACGCGCTCATCGCAAACCAGGACGACCTCGCGCTCCTCATGACCTTGGAGATGGGCAAGCCCGTCGCCGAGGCGAAGGGCGAAATCACCTATGCCGCAGCCTTTTTCCGCCACTTCGCCCATGAGGCGCTGCGCATTGCAGGAGAGTTCCAGACCGCGCCCGCCGGAAACGCCCGGTTCATGATCACGAAGCAACCGGTCGGCCCGTGCCTGCTCATCACTCCGTGGAATTTCCCGCTCGCGATGGGCACCCGCAAGATCGGACCGGCCCTGGCGGCCGGGTGTACGAGCGTCATCAAGCCTGCGCACCAGACCCCACTGTCGATGCTCGCGTTGGGCCAGATTCTGGTCGACGTCGGTGTCCCACCCGGTGTCGTCAACATCGTGACCTGCACCGGGGCGGGCGAGGTGATGGAACCGCTGATCCGGTCAGGAGATGCGCGAAAGCTCTCGTTCACAGGTTCGACCAAAATCGGCAAGGTGCTCCTGGAGCAGTGCGCGGAAAAGGTGCTCAGGACGTCGATGGAGCTTGGCGGCAATGCTCCGTTCATCGTCTTCGAGGACGCGGACCTCGACGAGGCGGTCACCGGAGCGATGCAGGCCAAGATGCGCAACATGGGCGAGGCGTGCACGGCTGCTAACCGAATCTACGTGCACGAGAGCGTGATTGAAGAGTTCGGTCAACGCCTCAGTGCAACAATGGCTGAACTGAAGGTCGGTCCTGGTACCGCCGAAGGCACTCAGGTTGGACCGCTGGTCGACCAGGCCGGACGCCAGAAAGTGAGTGATTTGGTCGCGGACGCCAAGGACAAGGGCGCTTCGGTGCTCACGGGTGGCGAAGCCCCGGACGGTCCGGGCTACTTCTACCCGCCGACGGTGCTGACCGGAGTGCCTGAGGACGCCCGCATGGTCCGGGAAGAGATCTTTGGACCGGTCGCGCCGCTCACTCCTTTCACTTCCGAAGATGAGGTCATTGCGGCAGCGAACAGTACCGAGTTCGGCCTCGTGTCCTATGTGTTCACCAATGACCTGCGACGCGCGCTGCGGGTCGCAGAGCGTATTGAGTCCGGAATGGTCGGGCTCAATCAGGGCGTGGTGTCCAACCCGGCCGCTCCCTTTGGTGGCATCAAGGAGTCGGGCTTGGGCCGCGAGGGCGGCAGCGTCGGCATTGATGAGTTCCTGGAGGTCAAGTACATCGGTGTCGCGATGTAGGACCGTGGAGTCCATGCAGATGTAGGACCGTGGAGTCCATGCATAGGGGCCGGTCGAGATACTCGACCGGCCCCTATCGCTGCCCTGCGAACTACTGGGTTTCGAGCGTGACGCCGTAGTTCTTCGCGGCATCCCAGACTGGCTGCACATAACTCGTGCTGTTCTTGATGTTGCCCCCGTTAAAGGCGCAACGCTGGGTGGTGGGTCCGCCGGAGGTCATGCCCTGGGCCTGATCGCCCCAGATGTAGGCGCCGCCACTGTCCCCGGGCGCACTACACACTGTCGTGCGAGCGAGGCCGCTCACCGGTGTGCGCACGCCGGCTTGGTTCGTGTAGGTCACCCGGTTGTTGTAACTCTTGACATTGCCGCAGGTCCATCCCGAGGTGTTTCCGGCCTTACACACGGCGGCATTAATCGGGGCCTTCTGCATTCCTCGAACGGGGAGCGTGACTCCTGCGCGAGTGTCGACGTAGGGCTGTCCGGTGTCTTCGTTGTCAATGTCCATGATTCCCATGTCGACGCTCGCTCGGCCTTCAGTAAAGCGCGTCGCGAAGGTGTATCCGAGCTTAGTTCCGGCCGCGTTGTAGACATTGGGGTATTTCGCTAGGACGCAGTGTCCTGCCGTCAGAAGTACCGTGTGGCCGCCAGCAAGGCGCCCCGGAAATCCCAAGGAGCAGTATTTGTTGGGGTCGTTTGGGTCAAATCGCATCGCTTGGCCGGGGATGACGTCGGCATAGGTACTCAAGTCGTCGCCGCGCTTGACCGTCCCATCGGTCGTCGACTTGATCTGCGTGATCACTGAACTCGGCGCGCTGTCCGTCACGGTGACGTTCAGCGTGCCCGTGGTGACGTCGGGCTCAATGGACTGGATGTGCGTCGACCGCTTGCCGAGGTCGGCGACGAGTGCATCTGCTCGCTTGCCCAGCGTAGATTCGCCTCCTCCCACTCGGGCGGAGAGGCCAGCGGACCGAACCTTGGCCGCAGCCTTTTGCGAGGTGACGACGACGACCAGTTTGTCGCCCTTGAAGTAGGACCCGTCGGCGGTGACGGTGCGCTCCACTGTCCGCAACGTTTTGCGCTGACGTTCTTGCGTGGAGATGACGGCGCGAGCGGCCGTCGTGGAAATCCCTCGGTCTTTGGCGACAAACGAAGCGGCGGCATCCTTGAATGTGCCCGACGTGTCCGACGGTGGTGCGGGCGCGGCGGTGGCGCCAGAGGACAGTGCGACGGCGGCGAGGCCGACACCGCACACAGATGAAATGACTCGAGACTTCATGAATTCTCCTGACCGAGATTCGACGAGAAAATGGGCACCGCGCACGTCATCGCCAGTTCAGCGTCAATGTTGGGCTGGATGGGTGAAGTGTCGGGTTCTGCTATGCCGCCCCCGGCAACAAGGCGATCGTCACCTGATGCGACGCGACTCGTCAAGAATGAACGCTAAACCTTTACTCATTCCATAAGAATCCGGCAAGAATAGCGGCAGAAACGTGGAGAAATGTGCTTCTGGAGGGTCGAAGATTCTCGAGTCAGGGAAGCAGGCGATCTACGCCGTCGCGCATGTGAGCCACGAGCAACCGATCGGTTTGCACCAGGTCGCCAGCGGCGAACGCGTCGGCGATGGCACGGTGTTCGGTGACGCGGGCTGCATTGCTCGCGTAGGTCGGTACCAGCGCGTTGAGGCACATGCGGGTTTCGGTGATGAGCGTGCGGTGCATCCAGATCAGCCGGCTGCTGTGGCTGCGCTCCACGAGAAGTTCGTGGAATGCCAGGTCGGCGTCGGTCACTTGCTGGTCGTCGGTGCCTTGGGTGGCTCGCTCCATCTGCTCCACAACCGAGAGCAGTGCGCTGCCGGTTGACCTGGCATCGCCGCGCGCGTGAACCTCGTCGGCTGCGCCACGCTCCACCGCCTGGCGTGCGGTATAGACATCGCGCACGCGTTCTGGGGTCATGTCGATCACGAACAACCCACGGTTTCGTCGGGCGATCAGAATGCCTTCCTGGGTCAACCTCTGGAGCCCCTCCCGCAACGGTCCGCGGCTCACGCCAAGCTGTCGTGCGAGCTCGACCTCGCCCAGCTGTTGACCAGGAGCAATGTGTCCCAGCGCAATAGCCTCGCGCACGGTGCTCGCAACTCGGCTGGCCGTGGTCTCCTGGGCCAACGGTTGCAGTTCGGCGGCGGGTGTCATGGCGTCAGCCTCCTCCTTCTCAGGATTGTCGGGCAAAAAGTCGCCCGGCGTGGGGAATGAGCGGGGTGTGCCCGAGCAGGTCGAGTCCCTTCCAGGTGGTCACCTGATTCGCGGTCAGCACCGTACGCCCGGCGGCCCGTTCGAGGTCATCCAGCCACGCGAGGGTGTGCATGGCAGTATCCGGAACCAGCACTGCCTGAACGTGAGCGGATAGGTCGGCACCCGTGACGACCTGTTCGACTTGGTCTCGGCCTAAGGTCCCCACCTCAGCGGCCGTGATGATGCCGTGGCTGCCCATTCCGACCACCTCAATGTCGGCCGCGCGCAAGAAGGCGACGAACCTCTCCGCGATGTCCTGAGGATAGGAGGCCGCCACTGCGACTCGTTCGATGTTGAGTGCTCGGCACGCATCGACAAAGGCGAATGACGTTGAGGATGCTGGCCGCTCGCATGCCTGCGAGAGTTGCTCGACCTGGTCGGCAGCACCTTTCCATCCGAAGACGAATGAACCCGAGGTACACGCCCACATGACGCTCTGAGCACCCAAAGCCACCAGTTCGCGAGCCCCGTCAGCGAGGTAGTCGGCATTCCCGATGTCCAGGAGAGGCCCGACTTCGTGGGCGTCGATGTCCATGCGGGTGTGGATGAGCGGTAGATCGATGGGGATGCCAGCGTCGCGAACACGCGCGGCAAAAGCGGGGTAGTCGTCTTCGGCGCTGTATCCGGGGTACAGCATGCCGACCGTGGGTGTGGTCATGGTGCTTCCTTCGTGGGGGTGGACACGAGTAGCCGCCACGCGGTGAGCGCATAGGCCCGGGCAGCGGTAACGACTTCGTCTACCCCGACAGACTCATCGGGCCGATGGGCTTGGTCGTTGACCGATCCTGGGCCTAGCACGACCACCGGAACATCCCAGTCGCGGGCGACGAAACCGCCGTCGCAGGCGGCAGTCCACCCGCCGAGTGGATGGCCGGGCCCGCCCGCCGCGGTCAGTGCTTCGTCGAGCGCGCACACGAAGGGGTTGCTCGGTGCCGTTTCGAAGCCGGGCATGCTCATCGGCAAACTGAGTTCAACGGTGAGACCGTCCTGGTCAAGGTGGAGTGTGTCGATACGCGCCTGCGCATCTTTCTCGACCTGCGCCGGATCCTCGTGGGGCAGGAGACGTCGGTCGACCTGAATGTGGCACTTTGCAGGCACGATGGAGGTGCCCTGACCGCCGTCGATCATGCCGACATTGAACGTTGCGGGGCCGGCCAGTTCATGGGGTGTTGCGGCGAGTTCGCCGTGCCAGGCGCGTAGTTCCGCCACGATCCGGGCAGCGCCGTAGATCGCATTGCGACCGTCGTCAGGGCGCCCCGAGTGGGCAGCCACTCCGGTGACGACGATGTCGAGGTAGGCGTCACCGCGCGCAGCGATGACCGTTTGGAGGTCGGTTGGCTCAGCAGTGATGCATCCCTGGTAGCGCGCGGGAGGGGGAGAGTCGATGAGCGCGCGAATGCCGATCCCGGCCTCCTCCTCGTCCACGGTGGCCAGGAGATCGATCGGTCCGGTGAGTTCGGCTCCGAGTTCGCTCGCGAGCTGTCGGACTACGGCCATCGCCTCGAGGCACGCCGCGAGGCCACCTTTCATGTCGGTGCTACCTCGCCCGAAGATGCGTCCATCGCGCACCTCGGCACCAAACGGGTCGGTGCTCCATCCGTCCCCAATGGGGACAACGTCGGTATGCCCGAGGAGAAGCAATCCGGGACCCGCGGTGTCGCCGTCCGCGCGGACGGCGACGTTCTCGCGGCCCGGGGCGACCTCGGTCTGCGTCACCGTCAGTCCGCGCTCGGAGGCAAGCTCGCTGAGGACAGCGACCGTCTCTGCTTCTTCGCCGGGTGGATTCTGGCCGCGCGCCTGGACAAGTCGTTGGGTGGCCTGAATCAACCAGGTCTTGTCGATGCGATCGAGGAGAGTCTGCTCCGCCGTGGTCAGGTCAGTCACTCCGATTCCACCTTCTCAATGGCTCGGGCGAGGCGGGTCACGCCTTCGTGGATTCGGGCCGGCGGCATCGATGCGAAACACAGGCGCAGGTCGTGCGGGAACCGGCGGCTGGGGGAGAAGGCGTTGCCAGGAATGAACGCGACACCTTCTGCCAATGCGACCTCGAACAGTCTTTCGGTGTCGACTGATTCGCCGAGTTTCACCCAGAGAAAGAAGCCGCCTTCGGGGTCGGTCCACCGCGCCTTATCGCCGAGTTGCTCGGTGAGCGCAGTCTGCATCGCATCCTTGCGGTCACGGTATGAGACGCGCTGCGTTGCAAGGTGATCCGCGAGATGTCCTTCGCGTAGGAAGCCTGCGACGAGCCGCTGGAGTGGCAAGTTCGTGCACGTGTCCATGGCCTGCTTGGCACTGATGAGGAGCGGCTGCAGACTCGGGTCGGCACTCACCCATCCCACCCGCAGCCCGGGAGCGATGATCTTGGAGAAGGTCCGCACCGAGAAGACAAGCGGTTCACCGTTTGCGACCTCCTGCAGTGAGGGCACGGGTTCGCCTGCGAAACGGAGCATGCCGTATGGGTCGTCGTCGATGATGACGCTGCCCCAGCGCTGGGCGAGTTCAAGCAGCCGCTCGCGTCGCTCGAGCGACATCGAGGCACCCGACGGGTTCTGGAATGTGGGGATCGCGTAGATGACTTTGGGCGTCCGGCCCGCCCGCACCACCAACTCCTCGAGTTGCTCGACGTCAAGACCGTTCTCGTCGACCGGCGCCTCAAGAAGCTCCGCCTGATAGGACAGGGCAGTTGCGGATCCATTGGTGTAAGTAGGGGATTCGACGACGACGAGGTCACCGGGATCAACGAACAACTTGAACGCCAGGTCGAGGCCTTGCATGCCCCCGGAGGTGATCGTCAGGCGGTCAGGAGTCGTGGCGTCGGTTGTGCCGGCCAACTCGGCGAGCAAGGCTTCACGCAAAGCGCTGTCACCCTCGGTCGCGGCGTAGTCAAACGCGTCGGCCGCTCCAGCGCCCATCGTCTGGACGGCCACATGAGCCAGCGTGTGCGTGGGTACGGCGTCCGCGGCAGGGGAGCCCATCGCGAACTTCACGATGTCGTGAGTCTGCTGAGCCAACAACGATGTACTCGAGTCGATGACCGACCCCACAAGGTAGTCGGCGCGGCTGGCTAGGGGCAGGTCGGTCATTCTGCTCACTCCTTCACAGTCAGGCCACGAGGGACCTGTGTTAGTAGTTCTGGGCCGTCGTCGCCGATGATGAGCGATTCGGATGTCTCGTATCCCCACCCGTCCATCCACATACCGAGGATGACGTGAAAGGCCATGCCGGCGCGTACCTCCGTCTCCTCCTCGGCGCGGAGGCTGACGGTGCGCTCACCCCAGTCGGGCGGATAGCCGATGCCGATGGAGTATCCAATGCGGGACTCCTTCGAGAGTCCTTGGCGGGCAATGGTGGTCGTGAATGCACGATGGGCGTCGCGACAGGCGTTGCCGGGCCGCAATTGTTCCAAGGCGGCGGCCATCCCGTCGCTCACGGCTGCCGAGCAATAACTCAGGCGGTCCGGTGGTCGGCCGAGCACGACCGTTCGCGCCAGGGGTGCGTGATAGCGGTGGTGCACGCCAGCCAACTCAATGGTTGTCGCTTCACCCGCGATGAGAGGTAGGTCGGACCAGGTGAGGTGGGGGGTGCCAGCGGTCTCGCCAGTGGGGAGCATGGGAACGATAGCGGGGTAGTCGCCGCCCAACTTGCGGGCACCCAAGGTCTGCGTGCGCTGGATCTCCGCCACGACATCGCACTGTCGCCGTCCCACTTCGATCTTCTCGATGGCCCGCTTCATGACCCGAGTCGCGACACGTCCGGCTTGGCGCATCTTCTCCTGCTCCAAGGGAGATTTGATGACGCGGACCCAGTTGACCAGTTCATGGCTGTCGATCAGCGCGGCATTGCGCAGGTGGGCATGGAGGGCAAAGAACCCGCGGGGTGAGAAGTAGTGCGCGTCCGTCTCGGCAGCGACATAGGTTCCGGGAGCGTCGCTGAGTACGCCTGTCTCCAAGGCGCGTTCGGCGATCCAGTCGAACGGGTGAACGTCAGTCCGGTGCACGAGCCACTCGGGGTAGCCGTGAATGTGGTCACGGGCCAGGGAGGCGGTGTAGTGCGCTCCTTGGGCATCCATGGCCCGGGCGAAGAGGTGTGGGGCACCTTCGACCGGAACGATCAGGCACTGAGGCATGTAGAACGACCACGCGTTGTAGCCGGTGAGGTAGTAGAGGTTGGCTGGATCGACCACGACGAGCGAGGAGATCTGCCGCTCAACCATGCGAGCCTGGACTGCGTGGAGCCGGCTGGCGTACTCGGTCAGGGGGAACGGCCGGGAGCGCAGTTCGTCGTCCGGGTTTGGGATGGTCATGCTGCGTCCTCTGCCGTACGGGTGATGAGGGACTGCCCGGTACCCACCGTGGCAACGCCAGCGAGTTGGAGAGCGGCCCAGATGGTGACCTGGTTGGCGGTCAGGACGGGGATGCCGAGCTCACGTTCAAGTGGCGCGATGAGGTCGTACGTCGGGACGTTGGTGCAAGAGATGAAGACGGCGTCGCAGCCAGCTGACTGATCGACCGCCTGGCGCACGAGCTCCACCGTCGCCGCGTAGGGGATGCGCCAGATCAAACCGTGCAAGCCGAGGTGGGCACTAGCGGCGACGCCGATGCCAGATTCGGCCAGGAAGTCAACCAAGAGTTGGGTGATCTCGGTGTCGTAGGGGGTCGCAACAGCCACCCGCTTGATGCCGAGGTGGTTCATCGCCATGACCATTGCCCCGCTGGTCGTCATGGCGGCTGGAGCTCCGGAGCCGAGCATCGCGTCGACCAACGCGGACTCCCCGGCGCGGCCGTGCACGAAGGAGCCTGAGGTGCACATGTAGGTGACGACGCGCGGTTGCGTGGCAATCAAGCTGGTGGTGCAGGAGGCCACGACGTCGGTGTCCCCGACGGCAAGTGCCTGATCAACACTCACGGGCAGGGCCGCATACGGCGTGCGAGTCGTGAGAAGGGCGACGTCCTCGGGCGCCCACCGCCACAGTTCTCGGTCCAGGGCAAAGTCGTACGGCGCGACGATGCCAATGCCGACGCCGCCAATGGGCGCAATGGCTGGCAAACCCAGGGGATTCGGTGGCGCGGTGACTTGACCCTCAACCTGATCAGAGAGCGCGGGGTGCTCCGGTAGTGCGGAGCCGTGATCGGACGACACCGCACCATGGTGCACGCCATTGTGGATTGTTGACAATCCGCCGCGCGGGTTCCTAGCGTGCAGCCTGTGACTGCCACTCTGCCCGTCCTCGTGGTTCTTTCGGCTCCGGGCGAGGATGCCCCTCCTCAGGTGGCCGCATTGCGGGATCGGATGGAGATCCGTGTCGTGGATGCGGATCACCTGGCCGAGGCGCTGCCAGGCGCTGACGCGCTGTTTGTGTGGGACTTCTTCAATCCTGCGCTCGCGGCGGCCTGGAAGCATCAGGACCGGTTGAGGTGGATGCACGTTGCCTCGGCGGGCGTCGACGCGGTTTTGTTTGACGAACTCCGCGCGTCGTCGGTGGTCCTGACCAACGCGCACGGAATTTTTGATCGGCCGATTGCGGAGTTTGTGCTGGCGAGCGTCCTTGCCGAGGCGAAACTCCTCCATCAGTCCGCTGACTTTCAGCGCGCCCGCGAGTGGGTTCACCGCGAGCCTCGAAGTGTCGAAGGTGCCCGGGCCATGATCGTGGGAACCGGGGGAATCGGTCGGGCGACGGCTCGACTCCTTTCTGCTGTCGGGATGCAGGTCGTCGGCGCCGGGCGCACGCCGCGCTCGGGCGACCCAGACTTCGGGGAGGTGGTGGCCAGCGATCGACTTGCCGAGCACATCGCGGATGTCGACTTCTTGATCAACGCCGCGCCGCTGACACCGAGCACCACCGGGCTGCTCAACGCTGAGGTGTTCCAGGCATTGCCTTCCCACGCGCACGTGGTCAACATCGGCCGTGGGCCGAGCTTGGTAGAGGCCGATCTCGGGAAGGCCATACGCGAAGGGGCGATTGCAGGCGCTTCATTGGACGTCTTCGAGGTCGAGCCGCTGCCGAACGAGTCGCCGCTGTGGGATCTTCCTGGGGTGCGGATCTCGGCCCACATGTCAGGTGATGTCGCGGGCTGGCGAGACCGACTGGCCGAACAGTTCGTGGACCTCGCCGAGCGCTGGCTTGAAGGCGCGCCCATGCCGCACGAGATCGACAAACAGAATGGCTTCGTGACTTCAAGGAGTGGTTCATGACCGATCTATCCATGGTGAGCGCAACTGAGCTAACCGACGGATTCCGTTCGGGCGAATGGACGCCCGTGGACGCCTTGGAAGCGGCCATGGGCGCTGTCGAGAAGTACGACAGCGCAGTCAACGCGATCACCATGGTCGATGAGCAGTACGCCCGGGCGCGCGCCGAGGACTCGGCGGCGCGGTGGTCGTCCGGCGACCCGATAAGCGCTACGGACGGCATCCCGTTGACGGTGAAAGACATGATGCCCACTCAGGGTTGGCCGACTTATCGCGGAAGCAACCTCATCGGAGACGAGGGCCCGTGGGATCTGGACGCCCCGTTCGCGGCTCGGTTGCGCGAGGCGGGTCAGGTGATCTTTGGCAAGAACACCACACCGGAGTTTGGGTGGAAGGGCGTGACCGACTCGCTCCGGCATGGTGTGACGCGCAATGCGTGGAATCCGGACCGTACCTCTGGCGGCTCTAGTGGCGGCGCCGCCTCGGCGACGGCGCTCGGTATGGGCACCTGGTCGGTGGGTACCGACGGTGGCGGATCAGTCCGAATACCAGGCGCATTCAGTGGAATCGTCGCACTTAAGCCGACCTACGGGCAGGTGCCGGTGTTTCCGGCAAGCCCTTACGGCACCCTGTCGCACATTGGTCCGATGACCAGGTCAGTGCGTGATTGTGCGCTGCTCCTCGACGTGATTTCCGGCCCTGACTCACGCGACTGGTCGGCGATGCCCACGAGGCGCTCGTCCTGGACGGATGGCCTCGGCCAAGGTGTCGCCGGTATGAGACTTGCCTACTCAGCCAACCTTGGCTACGGACATAACGCTCCAGGGGTCGACGCTGCCTTCCACGCTGCACTCGACGTTTTACGTGGCCTTGGCGCCGAGATTGACGAGGTTGAGTTGGGACTCGACGATCCCGTCGAGGCGTTCCACACTCTGTGGTTCACTGGCGCCGCGAAGGTCGTCGATGCATACGGCGACGGGGCCCGCGAGCGCATTGACCCTGGATTGCGTTCTGCCATTGAGCAATTCGGCGATGGCGCCACCGCTCAGGACTACCTGGACGCCACTGCGGTCCGCGCGGAATGGGGTCGTCGCACCGGGGAGTTGCACGACACCTATGCAGCACTCCTCACGCCCACGATGCCCATCCCGGCATTTGCCGCGGGTCAACCAGCGCCGGACGGCTGGCACTCCCAACTTTGGACATCCTGGTGTCCCTATACCTACCCGTTCAACATGACGCAGCAACCTGCGCTGACCGTCCCGTGCGGATTCACCGGCGAGGGTCTGCCTCTTGGACTGCAGGTCGTCGCGGCCCGGCATCAGGACGCCACCACATTGCGCGTTGGCCATGCCTACGAATCCGGCACCAACTGGCATCACCTGATGCCGCCCCTGCTTTCGGAAAGGCGAGACCGCCCATGACCCGCTACATCACGATCACCTTGGAGAGGCGCGCCGTGACCTGCCGAGCGCGGCTCCTCGACGACGTCGCACCGCGGACGTGCGCCGCGCTCTGGGATGCGCTACCGGTGACCTCGCCGGCCTTCCATGGCAAGTACGCCCGCAATGAGGTCTACGGGCTGGTCACTGATTGGGACGCCGCGGAGCCGGGGCCGGAGAACACTTCGATCACCCCGATTCCCCGTGACGTCATGTGGTTTTCGTTCAGCGGAGACCAACTCGGAAATCCCGCTTATGGGTACGAGGCTGAGTCGGATAATCGAGGTGCGAACCGTATCGTTGACCTGGCGATCTTTTACGGCCGCAACAACTTGTTGATCAACGGGGACCAGGGCTGGGTCCCCGGCAATGTGTTCGCCGAGATCACTGATGGGTATGACGAGATGGTCGCCGCGTGCCACAGCGTCTGGATGGACGGGGCGCGCGGCGAGACCATCACGTTCGCCCGGGTTGCCGACTAATGACGGCCGTGCGATTAACCTGAGCGGCACGAGCATTGACAGCCGTTACCGTGCCGGATACCGCGTCACCGGCTCTGAGTTTCGGTCACCCTCGCGGCGGGGTTGGGGCCATGAAACGCTGTGCCCATGAGCGAACGCGCCTCCGGGTGGTACGACGATCCCGACGATCCGACCCAGTTGCGCTATTGGGACGGGATTTTGTGGTCCGACCGCCGGATGCCCAAGGTGAAGCCGGGGCTGGGTGAGTCCCGGATCGGCACGCCGAGTGCGTACCGGGATGAGTCCACAGGCCCGGCCGATCAGCGCCCAGCGAGTTCGCCCGCACCGTCGGGATCTGCGCCGCCCGCGCCGGATTCACCGCCGGGGCAGAGCCAGCCGAACCCGTACGCCTACCAGGGCGGCGCACCGTCAAATGTTGGCTACGCGCCTGTTCCCGTAGGCCCGACCACCGCCGACGGTCAACGCCTGAGCGGATGGTGGCGGCGCTTCGCTGCGTGGGTTGTTGACCACATACTGCGGTCGCTGCTGACGGCAATCTTCGCTTTTCCCTGGCTCAGTGAATGGGTGGACGACGTCCAGCGTTACTTCGCCAGCTCGATCCGAGCCGCAGAGCGGGGCGAGCCCACGCCGGACGTGCCGCAGTCGGTCGTGGAGATCCCGGCCGCCTTCCTCATTGCGGGCGTTCTCGTCTACGCAATCTATGAGATTGGCTTCACCGCCTGGCGTGGGCGCACGCCAGGAAAGATGATCACGGGCATCAGCATTCGGATGGCTGCGGAGGCGCGCAAACCGACAGTTGACGAGGCGCTGCGTCGGTTTGGGATCAAGGCCTTGCGAACCATCGTGGCGCCGATTCAGGTTCTCCTCGGGTTCGCGATCATCTTCATGATCGTGGATAGCCTTTGGCCACTTCGAGACAAGCAGAATCAGTCGTTGCACGACAAGGTCGCCAAGACCGTCGTCGTCATTGGGCCGCCGACTGGCGCCGTGTCGCCGACCGACACCTACCCGCCACAACCCCACTCGTTCAGCTGATGCGCGTCGCGATCTTCACGGGGTCAGCGCCGGGGCACGATGCTCGATGGATCGACGCTGCAGTCGATCTCACCCGTTATCTCACCCGCCAAGGCGCTGGCATCGTCTATGGCGGTGCTGCCGTTGGGCTGATGGGTGCCGTCGCCGACACAGCCCTCGCTGAAGGGGCCGAAGTGATCGGCGTCATCCCACGCGACCTGTTTGACGCGGAGGTGCCCCACCAGGGCTTGACGGAATTCCACGAGGTCGACTCGATGCATGATCGCAAGGCGCTCATGGCGGACCGTGCCGACGCCTTTGTCGCTCTCCCAGGAGGCATCGGCACTCTTGAGGAATTCTTCGAGGTCTGGACGTGGCGCACCCTCGGACTGCACCCCAAACCCGTTGCGCTGTATAACCCCTGGGATTTTTGGACGCCGCTCGTTTCGGCGCTCGATGCGATTACCGAGTCAGGTTTCATCCGTCCCGAGGTACGCGCTGGGCTGGTTGTCGAGTCGGACCCGCAATCGCTGTGGCGAGCGCTTAATCCTCCGGTCGCTGAGCAATGACGTAGGCCCGCTCACTGGGGAACTCGACCTGGGGGTGCGGCAGGCGCGTCATGATCGACACGATGTCGAGTCCATGCCGTGCGAGGTCGTTGAGCACAACCTCAGGTTCAAGGAAGTAGCCCTCAACATCGACGCTGTGCCCAAACCATGACGTCAGGTGGTTGACCTCGCCTGCTGCGAACTCCTCACTGCGTATGTGGAAGGCCAGCAAGGCAATTCCCCCAGGCCGGAGTATCCGCCTGACCTCGCGGATTGCATAGTCGCGGTCAGCAGGGGACAGGTGGATGATGGAGTACATCAAGACGGCTGCTGCGATGGAGGCATCTGACTGCTGTAGATCGGTCATGGAGCCGACCTCGAACTCCGCCTCGGGCTGCTCGGCGCGTGCGATCTCGATCATCGACGCCGAAATATCCACGCCGAGCACTTCGCCTCCGAGCGCGGCGAGATGCCCAGCGACCTGACCTGGGCCGCAGCCGATGTCGACGATCGGGCCGCCGCGCGCCATCTCGACGACTGCTGAAAGCAGGGCGCGATCTAACGGTTTGTCGTCCAACTCGTCGCGCATCGCCGCCGCATAGTCGGTGGCGACGACGTCATACGCATCGCGGACCCGGTCGTGACCGGGGTGCTCAGAAGCCATGGTCCACGTTAACTCCCTGCGGGGTGCAGGGATCAGGTGACCGTCAGTCGATGGGGACTGCCGGGAGGATGGTGCCGGTCACTTCGCCGAGGGCGATTCGGGAATCTCCCTGACCTGCCGCTGTGTAGGTCATGGTCACGGTGTCGCCGTCCTCCAAGAATTCTCGTGTCGTGCCGTCGGGGAGCGCCAGTGGCTCCTTCCCGCTCCAGGTCAGCTCGAGCAGACTTCCGCGCTGGTCGTCTTCGGGGCCAGAGACCGTGCCAGAGGCGAACAAGTCACCTGACCGCAGACTCGCCCCGTTCACGGTCAGGTGAGCGAGCATCTGCGTGGGCGACCAGTACATCGACGCGTACGGCGGTCGGGACACTACGGTGCCGTTGAGCGACACCTCGATGTCAATGTCTAGTCCGTAGAGATCACGACCGAGAAGGTAGTCCAGTGGCTTCGGATCCTGTTGGGGCAGAGCGGTCTTCGCGTGCTCTAGCGCGGCGAGCGGCGTGATCCACGCGCCAATGGATGAGGCGAAGGACTTGCCGAGGAACGGGCCGAGCGGAACATACTCCCACGCCTGGATGTCGCGAGCGCTCCAGTCATTGAATGGGACCACGCCAAACAGGTGCGCCCCGGCGTCGTCGACACTGACACGGGTGCCCAGTTGCGTCGCTCCACCCACAACGAATCCCAACTCAGCCTCGATATCGAGACGCATGCTCGGGCCAAAGAGTGGCGCCGGCTCAGTCGGCGGCTTGCGCTGACCGATCGGGCGGACGACGTCCGTGCCGCTGACCACGACCGTGCCAGCGCGCCCGTGGTACCCAATCGGCAAATGCTTCCAGTTGGGGGTGAGGGCCTCACTGTCCGGGCGGAAGATGCTTCCCACGTTGGTGGCGTGATGCTCGCTGGCATAGAAGTCGACGTAGTCGGCCACGACGATCGGCAGATGCAGGTCGACGTTGTTGATTGGGATGAGGTGCGGCGCGGTCCGCTCGCGGTGTACCGGATTGCTCAGGACCTCAGTGAGCCACTCGCGGGCGATAGCCCACACGGGTGCGCCAAGGTCGAGAAAGGCGTTCAGGGAGGGGGTGCGCCACGCCTTCGCGAGGTCGGGGCCGTCACCCGGGTCGCCATATGCTGCAACGGCGCTCGCGTCGAGCACGAAGTCGCCGATACGCACACCCACACGAGGGTCCTCGTGCGGGAGGGAAAAGACGCCATAGGGGAGAGTGGCCAGGCCGTACGGGTGGTCGACCGGCAGGTCGAGCCAACTGGTCGACGGAGTGGAAGTGGTCATGAAGTCTCCTCGATGAGGTATAGGTCGGACAGGTCCTGGATGGGGTCGAGGACATCGCAGCAGCCATAGGAGTGGAATGCGCTGCGCACTCGCTCCGCCCGAACACCGTCGAGTGCGGTGGAGAGCGCAGCGATCGCCCTGCGATCTCGTTGCCGAAGCAGGGCGCCCGCGGCCTCGAGAGATCCACCGCTGAGCAACTCATCAGTCGCCAGGAGCACGTTAAGGGCGCCGAACTGGTCTTCGCTTCCCTCGGGGGTGGCGGCGCGGTGGGAGACCGCACGGTGCATCCCGCCGGTGAGCTTGAACGCGAGGTGACGGGTCGTGCTGCACTCGAGGAACTGGGCTAGTTGCTCGGGAGTGGGTACGGAGTTCGCGGGCGTGGAGCCGGTACGCAGTTTGGCCCGCACCTGCTCGAGTCTGTCCGCGGCGAGGTCGTCGAGCATGGCCTCGAAACCGGTATGTGGCACCTCGACTGCGATCGGGACTCCGAGTTCGAGCGCCGAACGCCACTCGCCCAAATAGCCGACTTCGATCCCGGCGAGGGAGTGGCCCGTGGCCTGGGCAACTGACTCTGCGCTCTGCAAGACCTCCCCAAGAGGAACATCGGGACGTCCGACCACTGCGATGGTCAGCGGAATCGTCGATTCCAATGCGTCGGCCACGAGACGAGGCGGAAGCAGGAGTGGGCCAACGAAGTCCTGGTAGGCATGCCCTCGCCTAGCGGTGCGGCGCGAGATCGCCTCGGCCAGCGAGAAATTGCCCGGAGGAAAGACTGCGGCGTCATCGATCAACCCTTCGAACAGGGTGCGTGGTGCAGGCGCGGTCACGGTTGACATGCCCGTCAGGCTACTGGACCCTGGCGGCATTAGCGATACGTAAACGTCCGATAAACGGACAGATAGTCGAGAGGGCTAGCGATGGCGTTTTACCAGTCCCAGGGCTCGGTGCCTCGGCATCGGCACACCCAACACCCGAACCCGGCCGGTGGCCTCTATTACGAAGAGTTGATGGGGGAGGAGGGGTTTTCCTCAGACTCTTCGCTGCTTTACCACCGCAATATCCCGTCGACGATCAGCGCAGCCCGAACGTGGGACCTCGCCGATTCGATGGCCACCACACCCAACCAGCCACTCACCCCACGACATCTCGCCTTGCACGAGCTTTTCACGCCGGACGACACCGGCATCGACGCGGTGACCGGACGTCGGTTGGTCCTTGGGAATGCTGACGTACGCCTGCTTTATGTCCGAGCAGATATACCAAGCCCCTGGTATCGCAACGGAATTGGTGATGAGTGCCTATTTGTTGAGCGCGGTGGCGCACGTGTCGAGACCGTTTTTGGGTCATTCGATCTCCGCGAAGGTGACTACCTCATTGTGCCGCGGGCGACGACTCACCGTTGGCTTCCACTCATCGAAGGCGACGCTGACTTCGTCGAGCCGCTTCGGGTCTACTGCATCGAGGCGAATTCGCACATCGCCCCGCCTAAGCGGTACCTCTCCCGGTTTGGGCAACTCCTGGAGCACGCGCCCTATTGCGAGCGCGATCTGCGTGTCCCCCAGGGGCCGCTGCTGGCCGAAGATGCTGCGGCGGACCCCTCCGAGGCCACGGAGGTCTACATCAAGCATCGGGGGCAGGGGCCCGGCGGACTCGCCGGAACTATCTACACCTATCCCTTCCACCCGCTCGATGTGGTCGGGTGGGATGGCTGCCTGTTCCCGTACGTCTTTAACGTGGCCGACTACATGCCGATTACCGGCAAAGTGCACCAGCCGCCGCCCGTGCACCAGGTGTTTGAGGGGCACAATTTTGTCGTGTGCAACTTTGTCCCGCGCAAGGTCGATTACCACGAGAAGTCGATCCCGGTGCCTTACTACCACTCCAACGTCGACAGCGACGAGATCATGTTCTACGTCGACGGCGACTACGAGGCGCGCAAGGGGTCAGGCATCGGTCGGGGCTCCGTCAGTGTCCACCCAGGCGGGCATGCGCACGGCCCGCAGCCGGGCGCATACGAGAAGTCGGTGGGTGTGCAGTACTTCGACGAGCTCGCGGTCATGGTCGATACCTTCCGCCCACTCGATCTCGGCGAGGCCGGAACAGCCGTGGACGACGGCAAGTACGCCTGGAGCTGGGCGAAGCACTAACGCCGGTCGAGCCCCAACGTCGGTCGAGCCCCAACGTCGGTCGAGCCCCAACGTCGGTCGAGCTTGTCGAGGCCCCGCCCGTCGATTGGGCATCGAGTGGCGGCAAATGAGGGGTCCATACAGGCATGCACCCTGCATTTGCCCCTAGTCGATGTGTGGTGGGCTTACGCCCTTCCTCGGGCTCTTGGGCGAAGGCGGTCGCAAGCGGTGCGGTCGGCGGCGCTCACTCCGAGCCAGTACGCCCCGCCCATCCTGGCGATCGCCCCTCTGATCTGTCCGCGACCAACATGCGCATGCACCTTGGGATGGCCGCCTCCACCGAGGTCGGCGACCACCTGGTCAGGAATCTCAAAATCAGTCGTGTTGCCGCCGGCGGATTGCAGATCGAATCGTAGCTTTGGGCTCACCCTGACCTCGCCAATTCGATTCCAGCAGAACGCATTTCGGTCTCTGCTGCGGCGATACCTTCCGGCGAGACTCCGGCGGTGAGGTCGAGCAGTACGCGCGTCGAGAGGCCCTCCTGGCTAGCGTGGACGGCGGTCGCCCGTACGCAATGATCGGTGGCGATGCCGACGATGTCGACCGCGTCAATGTCATGGTCGCGTAGCCACGGCGCGAGGCGCTCACCTTCGTCGGTAGCTCCCTCGAACCCGGAGTAGGCGGCTTCGTACTGACCCTTGCGCACGATCACGTTGACGTGGGCTAACGCAGCTTCAAGTCCTGGGTGGAAGTCCGCTCCAGGGGTGCCGACTTCGCAATGTACGGGCCATGAATCGTGGAAGTCCGGTTGGTCTGACCAGTGGTCGCCGGGGTCGATATGCCAGTCGGCGGTCGCCACGATCTGGGCGTAGTCCCCGGCGCGTTTGGTCACGTAGTTGCTGACGGCTTGAGCAAGGGCGACTCCGCCAGGCACCCCCATGGATCCCCCTTCGCAGAAGTCATTCTGGACATCGACGATGATCAGCGCTCGACTCATGGCGTCGAGGTTAGCCCTCGTCCGTCGAGGCGTACCTCCATTTCGTGCATTACCTCAACGGGGCGGAAGCCGAAGCGTTCGTTGGTGCGATACATCGCCGTGTTGCCTGGAGCAGTCCAGGTGTGGACACTTTGGCGTTCAGGGTGACGCTTTCTCAGCGCCTCAAGAGTCGTGCGCTTGAGGGCCAATCCGAGGCCGTGGCCGCGGTGGCTTGGCATCACCAATGTGTCCTCCTGATGCACTAGCGTGGTCTGCTCTCGGGGTAGGTGCACCAAGGAGTAACCCACCAAATCGCCGGTCGCGCGCTCCCGAGCAGCTGCGACCAGGACGATGTTTGTCTGGCTCCACCGTTCCTCCTGAAGTCGCAGGCGGGTGTCGTCGAAAACCGCAGGGTCGAGGTCGATCTCGCCCACCGGCACGTCGCTGTTCATTTGGTTGCGCATGGCCAGGTACGCCGGTCGGAGCTCGTCAGGACAGGCGCCCTCCCAAGTGAGCGTCTCGTACGCCTCATCGGGCTCCGGCCGTGATGCGAACGCGTCTGATGGCCCCGGAAGGTTGAGCACAAGATGGTGCTCCAAGTGGACGGCGCGACAGCCCATTGCCTGAGCGAATGCTGTTGCTGCACTGGGTTTTTCGTTTCGCGACACGGCCTCGCCGTAGAGATGCGTACGCGACGCTTGGCGTGCCCGCCGCTCTGCCTCAGCGTAGAGCGCACGCCCCAGGCCGCGACGCCGGAACGCGGGAATCACGGCGACCTCGAGGAAGCCCAGGTGGGTGTTGTCCCGGGTCGGGAGTTGCAACTCGGCGACGCCAGCGATGGTCGTGCCGCAGGTCGCCGTTAGCCAAATCCGGTCGTAGTAGCTCGATGCAACAGTGGCCGACTGGACGAGGCTGGCGAATCCGCGCAGCGCTAGCTCGGCGCGGTCCGCCCGGTGGGCCGCTTGCTCGACCTCCCAGAACGTGCGGATGGCCTCAGGGTCAGCGGTGTTGAGGTCGGTAATCAGAGCGTCCACAGGAAATGTCACCTCGAGAATCCATCGATGAGCGGAGAATGCGTGGTCGGCTAGGGCCAAGACCACTTATTTGGCGCCGGTCGGCGGGGTCCGGTGGGGCTAAGGCTGTTCGTCCAGATAGACCGTCGGGATGACGGCCTCGCCGCGGGAGAGTTGCTTGGCCTTCCGGGGGAGCTCCGCCACCGACGAACTGTGTCGGGTACGCGCGCTGTCCAGCGTCGGACGGTCGAGGATCTCTCCGCCGCGCACGAGGGGCACGAGCAACTCGCGGTCGTTGCCGTCGTTGGTCGGGCGTTCGCCAATGCCGATAACCTCCGCTTCGGCGCGGCCGTGTGAGTCAATACGGCGCAAGGCATATTTGCGGCCGCCAATGGAGGTCTTGTTCTTGCTCGCTTTGGCCACACCGACCATCGTGCCGTCGCCATCTTCGCGCGCCACGAGCTTGTAGACCATTCCCGCTGTCGGCGCTCCTGAACCCGTCACGAGTTGAGTGCCAACGCCGTAGGCATCGACGGGTCCGGCCTGCAGCGCGGCAATGGCGTATTCGTCCAAATCGCTGGTGACCACAATCTTGGTGTTCGTGGCGCCGAGTTCATCGAGCTGGGCACGCACTTCGCGGGCTTGAACCAACAGATCGCCCGAATCCAGTCGAACCCCGCCGAGGTCCGGGCCGGCCAATTCCACGGCCGTACGGACCGCCTCAGGCACGTCATAGGTGTCGACCAGAAGTGTCGTACCGACTCCAAGGCTGTCGATCTGGGCCTGAAATGCCGCTCGCTCGTCGTCGTGTAGCAGCGTGAACGAGTGCGCCGCGGTGCCGGTTGTCGGCACGCCATAGCGGCGTCCTGCTTCGAGATTCGAGGTCGTCGCGAACCCGGCGATGTATGCCGCGCGAGCACTCGCAACGGCCGACTCTTCGTGGGTCCGTCGGGAACCCATCTCAATGCATGGTCGACCGTCGGCAACGCCGGTCATTCGGGATGCCGCCGAGGCAATGGCACTGTCGTGATTGAAGATTGACAACGCCACAGTTTCGAGCACGACCCCCTCGGCGAAGGTGGATTCCACGATGAGGAGCGGCGATCCGGGAAAGTAGGTCTCTCCCTCCGCGTATCCCCAGATGTCGCCAGCGAACCGGTAGTTGGCCAGCCAGTTGATCGTGGTGTCGTCGACGACGCCGCGGGACTTCAGTCCCTCCAACTCGGCGTCCGTGAAGCGGAACTTCTCTAGCGCATCCAGGAATCGGCCGGTGCCTGCGACGACACCGTATCTGCGTCCCTCAGGCAACCGTCGGGCAAACAATTCGAATACCGAACTGCGGTTTGCGGCACCACTTTGTAGTGCGGCCTGGATCATCGTCAACTCATAGTGGTCCGTCAGCAAAGCCGTGGACGCAGCACCTGGTGTGGTCACGGGCCCACCCTAGAACGGGACGATGCTGGCCGGGCCTCATAGAGTGAGAACTGTGTCCGTCGCCCCGCCTGAGCAAGCCACCCCCGATGTTGTGACTGAGGTCCGCCCAGACCAGGACCTCGCATCCCAGCTCCAGCAACCCTGGGTGACCATCGTCTGGAATGACCCAGTCAATCTGATGTCCTACGTGTCCTGGGTGTTTCAGACGTACTTCGGCTACTCAAAGGGCAAAGCCGAGAAGCTCATGATGGCAGTGCACGAAGAGGGTCGCGCCGTCGTGTCACGGGGAACTCGGGAGAAGATGGAAACCGATACCGAGGCAATGCACGGCTACAGCCTGTGGGCGACCTTTCAGAAGGACGAGTAGTGGCAACAGCGTTTCGTCGCAAAGGGTCGCGGGTCGTCGGAAAGCTCGACGGTCAAGAGCGCAGCCTGCTCATCGGCTTGATGGAGAGCACTCTTGAGTTGCTCGACGCCACGGACCTCGCCGACAAGGATCAGGCGCCGGACGATGATGACTTCGCGACGTTGATGCGGCAGTTGGAAGCTCGTCAGATTTCCGCTGACGAGGTTGCTGGCCGCGATCCAGCGCTGCAGCGGCTGCTCCCCAGCGCTAGCCGGGATGATGACGAGCTTGCCCGCGACTTCCGCAGCATGACCGAGGACTCGTTGCGGCAGCGGAAGGCCGCGAACCTCAACACCACGATCGGTGCCCTCCATGCCGCGACAGCTGGCCGAGTAGAACTCGATCTGGGGCAGGCGCAAGCGATGATGATCGCGCTCACCGATGTCAGGCTCGTCCTGGCCGAGCGATTGGGGATCCACACCGAAGAGGACTCCGAGGAGATCCACGCGCTCGTTGAAGACGGACTTGATGAAGGCGACCCGAGGCTGATCGCCGCGTCGATCTACGACCTCCTGACCTGGATGCAGGAGACGATCGCGCAGGCGTTGCTGCGCTGACCCTTAGGATCGGGGCCATCATGACTGAGACTGCTGCTCCCGCTACCGATTCCACCGCGCCGCGTACCCGAGTGGCGCCGTCCCCCACGGGCGACCCCCACGTCGGCACCGCCTATATGGCGATGTTTGACCTGGCCTATGCCCGCCAGCATGGCGGCCAGTTTGTGTTGCGCATCGAAGACACCGACCGCAATCGGTTGGTTGAAGGCAGCGAGCAGCAGGTGTACGACACCCTTGCGTGGCTCGGTTTGGTGCATGACGAAGGTCCGGATGTGGGTGGCCCGTACGCGCCCTACCGGCAGTCTGAGCGCCTCGATACCTACCGCCCCTACGCGGACCGGTTGCTCGAAGAAGGCAAGGCCTACCACTGCTGGTGCAGCTCGGAGCGACTCAAAGAGATGCGCGAGAAGCAGCAGGCGCTCAAGCAGCCCACCGGCTACGACCGCCTTTGCTACGGCAAGACCGAGGAAGACCGCCGGGCGCTACCCGGTTTCAGTGAGAACCCGGTCGTACGCATGCTGATCCCGGACGACGTCGAGCTCGAGTTTGACGACCTGATCATGGGCCGGACCAGTGCACCACGACCCGATGATCAGGTCATCCTCAAGGCGGACGGCTTCCCGACCTACCACCTGGCGGTGGTCGTGGACGACCACGAAATGGGCATCACCCATGTGGTCCGCGGGCAGGAATGGATCTCCAGCACGCCAAAGCATGTGTTGTTGTACCGGTGGCTCGATCTGGAGCCGCCGGCCTTTGCGCACATGCCCCTCCTACGCGACGAGAAGCGCGCAAAAATCTCCAAGCGAAAGAACCCGTGGGCGCGGCTGACGTGGTTCCGGGAGGAGGGCTATCTGCCCGAGGCCCTGCTCAACTTCCTTGCGTTGCAGGGGTACCCGCCGATTATCGAGTCCGACGGGACCGAGCGCGAGGTGTTCGACTTCGCGGAGTTCACCGAGCGCTTCGACTGGTCGAAAATGAACAAGGCGGGCGCCGTCTTCAACCTCGACAAGCTGGACTGGCTCAACGGCCAGTACCTCCGCGAGCTTGAAGTTGGCGACCTTGCCGCGCGGATCCTGCCCTTCCTCCAGGCTGACGGTGTGCTCGGTGACAACCCGACGCTGCCCGAGCTCTCCCGGTTGAAGGCTGTCACCGAACTCATCCAGACCCGCATTGCCAAGCTGACCGAGGCGACCGCCCTGGTCCGTCCGTTCTACGTTGCCGATGACGAGCTGGAGATCGCCGACGACGCGCGCGCCGGACTCAAGGAATCGGCGGGCGAGGTGCTCGACGCGGCGCTCGCCGCCCTCGAGGACATTGACGGCACGCTGGGCCGCCCCGACGGCAGCGGTGTCGAGTGGACCGCCACGCGGATCGAGGAGGCGCTGCGTAGTTCGCTGGTCGATGGGCTAGGGATCAAGCCTCGCCTGGCGTTCGGACCCGTTCGGACGGCCATCTCTGGTCAGAAGGTCTCACCGCCGCTGTTCGAATCGATGGAGATTCTGGGCAAGGACGCCTCCATGAAGAGACTGCGCTCGTTGCGCGCCACCGTGTAGGGACAGGTGGTGTCCGATGTCACCTCGCCGCTGAACGGCGTCGATTTGGGATTGGCATGGAACGGCCGGTAATGTTCTGCCTCGGTTCACCTCGTAGAAAACGCGAGCGTGATACCCCCTTGGGGTATGGTGTAATTGGCAGCACGACTGATTCTGGTTCAGTTAGTCTAGGTTCGAGTCCTGGTACCCCAGCGATCGCCGAAGTGTCTTCAGGCACAACGCGATTCGAAGGTTCCGCCCGTGGTGGGTAGGATTCTTCACTGTGCGGCCCCGTTGTGTAGTGGCCTAGCACGCCGCCCTCTCAAGGCGGTAGCGCGGGTTCGAATCCCGTCGGGGCTACAGGGAAAACCCCTGGTCAGAGAGTTTCTCTGGCCGGGGGTTTGTCTTGTCCCGGCCACGGGCGACACTGGGCATTCCCCTGGGAGGTAGACCATGTATTCCGGAAACCCGGCAGTTCCCGATGACGTCTTCGACGACGTCCTGCACCAGATCGACGACTTCGTACGCACGCGGGTGGTGCCGCGCGAGATCGAGATCATGAATGCCGACGTCATCCCGGCCGACCTGCGCGCCCAGGTGGCCGACATGGGCCTCTTCGGGTTCGCTATCCCGCAGGAGTGGGGTGGTCTTGGGCTCGATCTTGTGCAGGACGTCGAGCTGGCGATGGTCCTCGGCTACACCTCACTCGCGGTCCGGTCGATGGTCGGCACCAATAACGGCATCGCGGGTCAGGTGCTGGTCGGCTTCGGTACCGACGAGCAGAAGGCGCAATGGCTCCCCGGCATCGCCTCGGGCGATATCGTCGCGTCGTTTGCGCTGACCGAGCCGGGAGCCGGATCGAATCCTGCTGGGCTGCGTACGACCGCGACGCGGGATGGCGACGGCTGGGTCATCGACGGAAGCAAGCGGTTCATCACCAATGCCACCGAGGCCGATCTCTTCATCGTCTTCGCTCGTGAACAGCCGGCTCCAGAATCCGGCCAGGGGATCGCGGTCTTCCTGGTACCAGGCGACGCGCCGGGCATTCAGGTGGGCGCCAAGGACGCCAAGATGGGCCAGGAAGGGTCGCGTACCGCGGATGTCACCTTCTCCCAAGTGCGCGTTCGCGCGGACGCGCTGGTGGGGGAGAGCGCCGACGTCGGTTATCGCGCTGCGATGACATCGTTGGCGCGCGGGCGGATTCACATGGCGGGGTTGGCTGTTGGCCAGGCGCAACGCGCGTTGGATGAATCAGTGGAGTACGCCGCGACATCCACCCAGGCCGGAACCGTGATCGGTGAGTTCCAGTTGGTCCAGTCGATGCTGGCTGACCAACAGACGGGAGTTCTGGCCGGACGGGCCATGGTGCGCGAGGCAGCGCGTGCTTACGCCACCGGCGAGGACCGTCGCATCGCCCCCTCCGCGGCAAAGTTGTTCTGCACCGAAATGGTCGGCAAGGTCGCCGACCTCGCCGTGCAGATCCATGGCGGCACGGGCTACATGCGCGAGGTGCCCGTGGAGCGGATCTACCGCGATGTGCGACTCATGCGGCTGTATGAAGGCACCAGTGAAATTCAACGCCTCATCATCGGCGGCGGACTGGTTCGGCAGGCCCAGCGCCGATCCCGGTGAGCGACTACGTCTGGTACGCGTCCTATGGCTCGAATCTGTTCGAGTCACGGTTTGCGTGCTACCTGCAGGGCGGCCAGCCACCCGGCGCGAGTCGAATCTATCCCGGCGCACGGGACCGTACCCCTCCCACGGCAGTGCGGCCGCTGAGCCTGCGCGGGAACGTCTTCTTCGGATGGGCCTCGCCGACCTGGGGCGGGGGAGGCGTGGCCTTCCTCGATCCAGATCGACAAGGTCAGGCGCTGGCGCGCGCCTACCGCATCACGGCAGCACAGTTCGCCGACGTGCTGACCCAGGAGATGCACCGAGAGCACCCAATCGACCTCGACCTCACACAGCTTCGAGATCGGCAGCGGTGGGAGCTTGGAGGAGGTCGGTACGAAACGGTGTGGGTGCCGACCCGAATCGACGATGAGATCGTCGTCACCTTCACCTGTCCCGGTGATGAGCGGCGGCCGAACGTGAACCCGCCAACAGCCCCCTACCTGCGGATGATCGCTGCAGGTCTGCGTGAGTCGCACCAGATGGGGATGGCCGATGCAGTGGCCTATCTCGAACCACTGGAAGGCGTGCGCGGGTTCTGGAGTGCCGACAGCCTGGCTGCGGCGCTGCAGAACGACTCGGTTTAGCCGGCCTCGCTGCGGATCACGGGCGCTTGCGAGCGAGCCAGAACCTCTGTGAGCTTGTTGGCGCCAGCGATAACGGTTCCGGCATGCAACCGTCCCGGCTGGCGAGAGACCCGCTCAAGAGGACCCGAGATGGACACTGCCGCAATGACCTTGCCCGCAGGGTTGCGGACGGGAGCCGACACTGATGCGACGCCAGCCTCCCGCTCACCGACACTCTGTGCCCAGCCACGGCGGCGTACAGCCGAGAGCATCGTTGCGGTGAACTTCGCACCTTGCAGGCCCTTATGCAGCCGCTCGGGCTCTTCCCAGGCCAACAGGATCTGGGCGGCGGATCCTGCATGCATCGTCAGGGTGGCGCCTACCGGGATCGAATCGCGCAAGCCCACTGGACGGTCTGCTGCCGCAACGCAAATACGCTGCTCGCCTTGCCGCCGGAAGAGCTGTGCACTCTCGTTGGTGTGATCCCGCAGCGCGCCGAGCACCGGGCCTGCGGCGGCGAGCAAGCGGTCCTCGCCAGCGGCCGATGAGAGCTCCACGAGACGGGGCCCCAGTACGAAACGACCCTGCATGTCACGCGCCACGAGTCGGTGGTGCTCGAGCGCCACCGCAAGGCGATGCGCGGTGGGCCTCGCCAGGCCTGTCGACGAGACGAGCTGAGCCAGCGTTGCTGGCCCGGCTTCGAGGGCAGAGAGAACGATTGCCGCCTTGTCGAGGACTCCGACGCCACTAGACTTGTCCATGTGTTGATACTGCCGTCTCAGCGGGCGAGACGCAACTTCGACGCAGTGTGAGACAGCGCACGATTCAAGGTAACTATCGAGTAAGTACGGAAGGGCGCGGAGACATCATGGCGCAAACATTGGCGGAGAAGGTCTGGGAAGAGCACGTCGTTCGACGTGTCGAGGGTGAACCCGATCTTCTCTTCATCGACCTGCATCTCCTCCACGAGGTCACTAGCCCGCAGGCCTTCGATGGGCTTCGGCTGGCGGACCGTCCGGTGCGCCGCACCGACCTGACGCTCGCGACCGAAGACCACAACGTCCCGACCACCGTGGGTCCGATCTCTGATCCGGTCAGTCGGACCCAGGTTGAGACGCTGCGCAAGAACTGTGCGGAGTTTGGCGTACGCATCTTTCCGATGGGCGATGCCGAGCAGGGCATCGTGCACATCGTCGGTCCTCAATTGGGCTTGACCCAGCCCGGCACAACCGTCGTCTGCGGAGACAGTCACACCTCGACCCATGGCGCGTTTGGCGCGCTGGCCTTTGGCATCGGCACCAGCGAGGTCGAGCACGTGCTCGCGACACAAACCCTGCCGTTGAAGCCATTCCGCACGATGGCGATCAATGTTGAAGGAGACCTGCCGCCAGGGGTGACGGCCAAGGACATCATCCTGGCGGTGATCGCCGAGATCGGGACGGGAGGCGGTCAGGGTTTCGTGCTCGAATACCGCGGCAGCGCGATTGAGGCGCTGTCGATGGAAGCACGGATGACCGTCTGCAACATGTCGATCGAGGCTGGCGCCCGTGCAGGAATGATCGGCCCCGATGACGTCACCTTCGAGTACCTCAAAGGCCGGCCGCACGCGCCGCAGGGAGCAGATTGGGACGCAGCGGTCGAGTCCTGGCGCCAGTTGCGTACCGATGATGGCGCCGAGTTCGATCGCGAGGTGACGATCGACGCGAGCACCTTGTCGCCGTATGTCACCTGGGGCACAAACCCCGGACAGGGGTTGCCGCTGTCAGCGACCGTGCCAGACCCAGACGACTTCGGCGATGAGTCCGACAAGGCGGCAGCGCAGCGTGCCCTGACCTACATGGACCTGCGGCCAGGCATGCGGTTGAAGGACATTGCCGTCGACACGGTCTTCCTCGGCTCGTGCACCAATGGCCGCATCGAAGACCTGCGTGCCGCGGCCCAGGTGGTCGAAGGCCACCAGGTTGCCGACGGTGTGCGCATGCTTGTCGTGCCGGGGTCAGCCAAGGTGCGCCTGCAGGCTGAGAGCGAAGGCCTCCATGAGATCTTCACGCAGGCTGGTGCCGAGTGGCGTCTTGCCGGCTGCTCCATGTGCCTGGGGATGAACCCCGATCAGTTGGCGCCGGGTGAACGCTGCGCCTCGACCTCCAACCGCAACTTTGAGGGTCGCCAGGGCAAGGGTGGGCGTACGCACCTCGTGAGCCCGCTGGTCGCCGCCGCAACGGCCCTGCGCGGCACACTGTCAAGCCCCGAAGACCTCGACGCGAAGGAGACTCGGTGATGGATAAATTCACCACGCACACCGGTGTTGGAGTGCCGCTTCGTCGAAGCAATGTCGATACCGACCAGATCATCCCCGCCGTCTATCTCAAGCGCGTGACTCGAACTGGTTTTGAGGATGGGCTGTTTTCCGCCTGGCGTCATGACGAGACGTTCGTGCTCAACCAGGAGGCCTACGCCGCAGGCTCGGTGCTCGTCGCTGGAGCCGACTTCGGAACTGGTTCATCGCGAGAGCATGCCGTGTGGGCGCTGATGGACTATGGCTTCCGGGTCGTCATCTCCTCGCGCTTCGCCGATATCTTCCGGGGCAACTCCGGCAAGTCGGGGCTGCTCACCGCCCAGGTCCAGCAAGAGGATGTCGAACTGCTCTGGAAGCTCCTGGAGAACCATCCGGGAACGCAGGTGACGGTCAACCTCGAAGGGCGCGTCATCACTGCGGGAGAGTTGACCATTCCGTTCGAGGTCGACGAATACACCCGTTGGAGACTGCTTGAAGGGCTCGACGATGTCAGCCTGACCCTGCGACACGCCGACACGATCACAGAGTTCGAGCAACAACGACCCACCTGGAAACCAGTCACCTCACCAGCCGGATAGTCGTTTGCGCCAGGTCGCCATGAAGTCCCGGATTGTGTTGCACTGCAACACAATCCGGGACTTTGGTCGTTGAAGGGGCTAGTGGCACCAGGGCCGTATTGGCGTGCGCCCTGTGGCAAACCCGTTGGATCGCAACGAATTACCCTCCGCAAATGGTGGACGTGCGTACTCTCGCAGTCATACGGTCTGACCAGGCCGGGTAACCGCTCGGCACCCAGTCAGACGCCGGTCTCGCCGGCCCGGGAAGTCTCCGCAGAGGGGAAGACGTGAACAAGGCAGAACTCATCACGAGTCTCGAAAGCCGGCTCGGAAGCAAGAAGGCAGCCAACGACGCCGTCGAGGCCGTCCTCGACGTCATCATCCGCGAGGTCGCCAAGGGGAAGAAGGTCGGGATCACCGGCTTCGGCACCTTTGAGAAGGTTGGGCGCGCTGCGCGCACTGGCCGTAACCCTCGTACCGGCCAATCCGTGAAAATCAAGAAGACCTCGGTTCCGAAGTTCAAGCCGGGTACGAAGTTCAAGGAGGTTGTTTCCGACCCCCGCAAGTTGCCTAAGACCGGCAACGCTGGCGGTCGGGCATCGGCGGCGGCCGAGGCTCCGGCGAAGAAGACGGCTGCCAAGAAGACGGCTGCTAAGAAGGCGACTCCGGCGAAGGCTGCGGCTAAGAAGACCACGGCTAAGAAGGCGACTCCGGCGAAGGCTGTGGCGAAGAAGTCGGCCGCTAAGAAGGCGACTCCGGCGAAGGCTGTGGCGAAGAAGACCACGGCGAAGAAGACGGCCGCTAAGAAGGCGACTCCGGCGAAGGCTGTGGCCAAGAAGACCACGGCGAAGAAGACGGCTGCCAAGAAGGCGACTCCGGCGAAGGCTGTGGCGAAGAAGACCACGGCGAAGAAGACGGCCGCCAAGAAGGCGACTCCGGCGAAGGCTGTGGCCAAGAAGACCACGGCTAAGAAGACGGCCGCCAAGAAGACCACGGCACGCAAGCGCTAGTTTCTGCCGTCCCCCACATCGAGGGCGCCCCACCAGAGACGGTGGGGCGCCCTCGACGCGTCATGAGGCGTTAGTGAATGATCTGGCCGCCGCCGATCCCAATGATCCACAGCCGGTCGACGGATCCGTCCGAGCCGATCTCCAGACTGACGCGCTGCCCGGGCCGAAGATGCCGCAGTCCGCTCGCCGCATGTGCAGCACGACCGAACGGCACTTCACGGCCGTTGTCCATGAGTACCGAGCCGGTGCCTGTCTCGTGCGTGTAAATGTGAACCGTTCCTTGCATCAGGCGCTCCCTGAGGCCCGGTCTCGTAGCGCTTCGGCGGTGAATCGGCCGACGCCGAGTTCGACTGCGCGCTCGAGCGACTCAAGGTCGTCGACGTCGTGCCGCAGAGTGGGTAGGTCGAGTTCCAAGACCGTGCAGCGCCGTGCGTGACGCGCAGCTGACCCGCGACCGAATCTGGGGGCAAGCGCGCTGGGGTCATGGTGGGTCATGAGCACAGAGCCATCACCGTCGTGGTCGGGGATGAGCGCACTCTCGGTGGCCGCGCACGCACGCAAGCCCGCACTGAGATCGGCGGGCTGGAGGGCGGGAAGGTCGCCGAGGAGCACCGCCGTCGGAACCGTGGCGTCGCGGCGTACCGCTTCGGCCAGGCCCGCCTGGACGGCCGGGTTGAGCCCGCGTGCCGGGTCGGGGACGGTGCGGACGTCGTAGCGGGCCATCGCCGCCTCGACCTCGTCATCCTCGGTCACGACAATCAGTCGCTCTGGCGGAATCACCTGGAGCACCGCTTCGAGAGTGTCCAACGCCAACGCCAACGCCAACCGGGGCTTGTCGATCTCGGGCGGGGGGAGCAGCCGTGCCTTGGCTCGGAATCGGCTCTTGACCGGCACGATGACATGCCAGGTCGTCGTCCGGGCGGGAGAACCAGGTGCGTTGCTCACGCGTGCATCGTCTCAGAGGCCAGCCGGATTGGCTTCACGGACGCGCCAATGCTGATCCCCGGTCAAGGCTCGGCGGGCATGACACGATGACTGAAACACCTGGAGGAGGATCGGCACTGTGGCACGTGAGCCCATGCGAGAGGACATCACCCCGATGTTTCGGCGAATCATCGCCGGCGTGCGCCCCGTACTCCAGGGCCTGACCCGACAAGACTGGTCGGGTGGTGAATACCTCCCCCGCGAGGGAGGATTCGTCATCGCGGCCAATCACGTGTCCTACGTCGATCCGTTCGCGCTCGGACACTTCCTGGTCGACCACGGCCGTGCACCTCGCTTCCTCGCCAAGGACAGCCTCTTTGACATGCCCGGGCTGGGCGCGGTGGTGCGAGGCACCGGACAAATCCCGGTTAAACGCAACACCGCTCGTGCGGGCGATGCCTTCGCCGCGGCGGTCCAGGCCGTTCGCGACGGTGCCTGCGTGACGGTGATGCCCGAAGCAACCCTGTCCAGGGATCCTGGGCTGTGGCCCATGACGGCCAAGAGCGGCGCCGCCCGGATCGCTCTGGAGACTGGCTGCCCACTCATCCCCGCCGCGTTGTGGGGTCCGCAAGACATTCTGTGGCCCTATGACGGGATGAGGATCAAGGTCTTCCCGCGGAAAACCATGCACGTGCACGCCGGTCCGCCGCTCGACCTTTCAGACCTGGCGCCGCCGTACGAGCGCGCGGCGCTCCGGGCCGCGACAGATCGGCTCATGGCGGCGATCACCACGCAGTTGGAGAAGATTCGGCACGAGAACGTCCCGGTGAGCCGGGTCGACTTCCATGGCTATCTGGACAAAAGCACAGACGAGGAAGGCCGCCCATGACGCGCGCAGCAGTGTTCGGTAGTGGAAGTTGGGGGACGGCGTATGCGGCCATTTTGGCGGACGCCGGATGCGAGGTGACGATCTGGGCGCGGCGTGCTGAGGTCGCGGCAGAGATTAACGAGACCCGCTGCAACTCAACCTATTTGCCAGACCTGGTGTTGCCGAGCAGCGTGCGGGCCACGGCAGAACCGGCCGAGGCCGGAGAGGACGCAGACATCTGTGTCCTGGCGGTGCCATCGCAGACCCTGCGCGAGAACCTCGCCGCCTGGGGACATGAGATCGAGGACGACGCGAGCGTGGTGTCCCTGATGAAGGGCATCGAACTCGGCACGACCAAGCGAATGAGCGAGGTCATCGTCGACGCCGGGGGCGTCGATCCCGATCGGGTGGCGGTTGTCTCGGGCCCGAACCTGGCACGTGAGATTGCCGCCAAGCAGCCGGCCGCGGCCGTGGTCGCCTCGACCAGTTCTCGCACCCGAGCTCGCGTGGCGGAGGCATCCGCGACGCCGTACTTCCGCCCCTACACCAACGGAGATGTCGTGGGGGTTGAGATTGGCGGCGCCGTCAAAAACGTCATCGCGCTCGCGGTGGGTATGGCCAAAGGCATGGGCATGGGCGACAACACGATGGCCAGCCTGCTCACTCGGGGCTTGGCAGAGACCGCTCGGTTTGGCATCCGACTCGGGGCCGACCCGCAGACCTTCCTCGGCCTGGCAGGGGTCGGCGACCTGGTCGCGACCTGCGCCTCGCCGCTCTCCCGCAACTACACCTTCGGCTTCAAACTCGGACAAGGGCAGACCCTCGAGGAAGTTCAGGCGACGATCAATCAGACCGCCGAAGGTGTGAAGTCATGCCGGTCGATTCTTGACTTGGCGACCAGCGTGGGCGCCGAGGTTCCGATTGTGGAGAACGTGGCCGCCGTGGTCTTCGAGGGGCGCAAGCCGGCCGATGTGGTGGAGTCCCTGATGTCGCGTACCCGAAAGCATGAGCAGCACTAGGCGTTTTCCAAGGCTTGCTCCAGGTCAGACCACAAATCCGCGACTGCCTCAATCCCCACGCTGAGGCGCACCAGCGCCTCGGGAACGGTGTCCGCTTCAGCGGCATGCCGGCGGCGCCGTTCCAGAAGAGACTCGACGCCGCCGAGGCTGGTCGCTGGCGTCCACAGGCGTACGCCCTGTTCAAGTGCCTGTGCCGCGGGAAGTCCGCCCGCGATCTCAATCGACAGCACCGCGCCAAATCCGGGATAGCGCACGCGGTCAACGCGCGGATGGGCGGACAACCTGTCGGCCAAGGTCGCGGCGCTGGCGCAGGCACGCTCAAGCCGTACGTCAAGGGTGCGCAGCCCACGCAGCGCCAACCAGGTCTCCATCGGACCGGGGATGGCGCCGTGCAGGGTGCGGTGAATGTGTAGTTGCTCATGCAGGTCCGTACGGGCGGTCACCGTCGCGCCGAGCAGGACATCGGAATGACCAGCAAGGAACTTCGTGGCGGAGTGGACGACAACGTCGACACCTGCCTCGAGCGGTCGCTGAAGGAGAGGAGTCGCAAAGGTGTTGTCGCACACCGAAATTGCCCCGGCTTCCCGTGCCGCCGAGGCCAGGGCGGGCAGGTCAGCGATTTCCATCATGGGGTTAGTCGGTGACTCGATCCACAGCAGGTGTGCCCCAGCGAGTGCGGCGGAGACGGCTTCGGTGTCGCTGATGTCTACCCGCCGAACTTCCAGGCCGTCGCGTTCCTCGCGGCGACGAAGTAGCGCCGATGTCCCGCTGTAGGAATGTTGAGGCACGACGACGACCGCACTGGGTCCGATGAGTGCGCACGCGGCGGCGATGGCGCCCATCCCTGAGGCAAAGGCGAGGCAGGCGCCGCCTTCTAGATCGCCGAGGGTCGCCTCGAAGGCGCTCCAGGTGGGATTACCGACACGGGCGTAGTCGATGGGTCCACCCGCACGGTAGGTCGAACTGAACTCGACCGGAGTGTTGACGCTGGCTCCGGGGATATGGGGCGGGCGACCACCGGTGATGAGACGGGTGGCGGGGGAGAGGTGACCGTCGGGCATGGCGAAAGGGTGTCATGGAGTCAGTCGGGCGATCACGGGCGTTAGTCTCGGTCTCGATGAGTGACAACGAGCAGATACAGGCCGGGGATGGCGTGAAGACGCGGGTAGCAGTGGTGTTTGGCGGCAGATCATCCGAGCATGCGGTGTCGTGCTCGACTGCGGCGGCGGTGCTGCAGGCCATCGACCGAGACCGCTTTGAGGTCCTCCCGATCGGTATCGATCGCACGGGCCGCTGGCTGCTGGTAGCCGACGATCCAGAGCCGCTACGGCTGACTCCCACCCAGCGCCCGGAGGTGCGCGGTGAGGTGGCCGTCACCATGGTGACCGGATCCCGCACCCTCATCGTGCGAGAGCCCGGCCAGCCACCGGTGGAGTTGGCGGGGGTCGACGTGGTCCTTCCGTTGCTCCACGGCCCGTTCGGTGAGGACGGCACCTTGCAGGGCTTGCTGGAACTCTCCGACACCCGTTACGTCGGGTCCGGTGTCGCGGCATCCGCGGTGATGATGGACAAGCACCTGATGAAGGTCGTCTTCAGTGCCGCTGGGCTGCCGGTAGGCGCCTACGCGGTGATCACTGACAAGGAGTGGCGCCGCGATAAGGAAGCCGCAATGGACCCCGTGTCGGCGCTGGGTTGGCCTGTTTTCGTGAAGCCCGCGCGTGCTGGATCCAGCGTGGGTATCACGAAGGTCGACCGAGTCGAAGAACTCGAAGATGCGATCGAGGCGGCGCGGGAGCACGACCCCAAGGTCATCGTCGAGGCGGCGCTGCCCGGACGCGAGATCGAGTGCGGCGTACTCGAAGGACGCGGCAGCGACGCACCCCGGGCCAGTGAGGTCGGTGAGATCGAGGTCGTGTCCAACCACACGTTCTACGACTTCGAGGCGAAATACCTCGATGCCAGCGATGTGCGCCTGTCGTGCCCGGCTGAGCTCCCACGAGAGATCGCCGACGAGGTCAGAACGCTATCCGTGAAGGCCTTCGAAGCGGCCGGGTGCGAGGGCCTGGCCCGCGTCGACTGGTTCTTCGAGCCAGGCGGTCGCCTCGTCCTCAACGAGATCAACACCATGCCGGGCTTCACACCGAGTTCGATGTTCCCGCAGGTCTGGAAGGCCTCCGGGCTGGATTACACAGCCCTGATCACCGAGTTGATTGAGCTCGCCCAAGAGCGACTCCTCGGCCTGCGCTGAGGTCAGGTTCAGCGCGCACGCCCCGATGCCGTGCACCGGTGCTCGCCCTGCGGAATCTGTTTCGCGGCGCTGGCGAAAGCGCCAAGAGCCAGCGGTTCGGGGGCGTAATCCTTCGGGACTAGCACCTCGATGGCGGGGTCGCGGCCGTACGTCACGAAGGCCGTGCCGTCATCTAGGTCGTGGGCGACCCAATCCACCCCCGACGCATCCACGCACGGATCCGTGGTCGGTCCCGGTGACGTCAGGCCGCAGCGGGCAACGATCGGCGGATCGCCCCAGGCGCGTACGGCAGGTGAGTCCGAACTGACCTCGCGGGCCGACTGCTGGGCGACGGTGACCGGCCAGTGCTTCGCGACCGAGGCGCACCGTGGATCACCAGCCTTGTTCGGGATGGCAACCTCGACCGTCGAGGAGCATCCGGTGGCGACGCCTGCTGTCAGGACCGCGCCAACGATTAAACGTGAACGACGGTGCATGTCTGGGTGCGCACGATCCCGGCGATGCGCTGAATTTTGGCCAGGACCAATTTGCCCAGTTCATCGACCGTTCTGGCTTCAATGCGCACGATGACGTCGTACCCGCCGGTGACATCCTCAGCGGACACCACTCCGTCAATCTCGCGGCATGCAGTGGAGACGTCGGTCGCCTTGCCCATGTCGGTCTGGATGAGGATGTACGCCTGGACCATGTCGCCTCCATCGTCGGTCGGAGCCTCAGACGCTACCGTCTGTGGCGACCCGTCCGAGAAGGAGTCTTGTGAGTGACCATGAGCCGACGAAACGTCGACTAGCCGATCTGAGTGAGGATGACCTCCTCGCGGAGATCTTTCCGCTTCTTCCCACGTCTCCGCAGACCGTGATCGGACCCGGCGATGACACCGCATTGGTGAGTTCGGCGGGCGGTCGGGTGCTGGCGACCACCGACACGATGGTCCGCGGTCGGGACTGGCTGGATGAGTGGTCGAGCGGGGCGGATGTTGGTGCCAAGGCGGTCGCCCAGAACGTCGCCGACATCGCGGCCATGGGAGGGCAGGCGACCGGTTTGTTGGTCACCTTGGTTGCCGACCCGCAGACCCCGCTGGAATGGGTGCTGGACATGGCCCGCGGCCTGGGCGAGGCGGCGCGGGCCATCGACGTCGCTGTCCTCGGCGGCGACCTGTCATCTGCACCCGAGGGCGTCCTGATGGTGTCTGTGACAGCGCTCGGCGAGCTTGACGGTGACCCGGTCCTGCGCTCTGGAGCTCGGGTCGGCGACGTGATCGCTGTGGCGGGGACTCTCGGACGTTCAGCGGCAGGTTTGGCGCTGTTGCAGCAGGGGCGTGGTGGCGAGGCGCCCGATCTGGTGGCGTTTCATTGCCGCCCTCGGCCGCCCTTCGAGCAGGGCCCGGAAGCGCGCCAAGCGGGGGCCACCGCGATGCTTGACCTCAGCGACGGGCTGATTCGCGACGCCGGTCGGATCGCCAAGTCCAGCGGGGTGTGCCTGGCCTTTCGCACCGCGGCGCTGTCCGCTGATGTTCAGCGGTTGGCCCCCTCTGTCGGGCAGAGCGCCGCGCTGGAATCCGTCCTCACCGGAGGCGAGGAACATTCGCTTTTGGCGTGTTTCGGGCCGTCCGTTCCACTACCCCAAGGTTGGCGCATCGTCGGCGACGTGGTCGAGGGGGAAGGCGTCACGGTTGACGGGAAGGCGCGATCCCGAGGCGGCTGGGATCACTTCACACCGTGATGAGGAGTTCAGCGCTGAAGATGTTGATCCAACCGTCGGAGTGGTCCGCCCAATCCTGCCAAGCCTGCGAAATCGCCTGCAGCTCAAGCTGATCCGACCAACCTTCGGACAGCAGTTGGTCGGTGAGTGCCGATTGAAGGATGCGATCAGCCCACATCCCACCCCACCACGCGCGATCATCGGGTGTCGCGAGGCACCACGATGAGCCGGAAGCGACGATATCCCGCAGACCGGCCGAGTGAGCCCAGGCCAGCAGCCTGCGGCCCGCGTTAGGTTCACCGCCGTTGCTGCGAGCAGCCTTCTGGTAGAGCGACATCCATCGGTCTAGGCGGTCGTCGTGAGGCCACCAAGCGAAAGCTGCGTAGTCACTGTCGCGTACGGCGATGGTCCCGCCGGGCACGGTGACTCGGGCCATCTCGCGCAAGACCTGAATCGGGTCTGCGACGTGCTGGAGCACCTGATGTGCGTGCGTGATGTCGAAAGAGTCATCTGGCAGATCGAGGTGATGAGCATCGCTCACCACGACCGAGACTGCCGGCGCGCTGACACCGGCAACCCCGGCTCTCGTGACATCAGCCGCGTCGGCGTTCGCCTCTACCGCGGTGACCTGGCCGGGTGAGACCCGCGCGGCAAGGTCGCAGGTGATCGTCCCGGGTCCGGCACCAAGGTCCAAGAGTGACTGTCCCGGCTGAAGGCGCGGCAACAGGTAGGCGCAGGAATTTTCGGCAGTTCGCCACCGATGGGAGCGAAGGACACTTTCGGCGTGGCCATGGGTGTATCGGCCGGCGTCAGAAGGCATACGTCCTAGACAAGCAAACGGGCCGCCCCCCGAAAAGGGGACGGCCCGGGTGTCTCACCCGATGGGCGCGCAGGGTCAGCGAGTGACCTTGCCCGCCTTCAGGCAGGAGGTGCAGACGTTGAGTCGCTTGGGGGTTCCCTCGACGGTCGCACGCACTCGCTGGATGTTCGGGTTCCAGCGTCGCTTGGTACGCCGGTTCGAGTGCGAGATGTTGTGGCCGAAGCCGGGACCCTTGCCGCAGACGTCGCAGTTGGCAGCCACGGTTACTCCTCGGTGATGTGCGTTGTCGATGGTCTGAATGTCCTCCGCGGGCGCACCCATGTCAGAGCGCGCAACCAGGCGGCAAGCCACCAGGGGGAACCGGGAAAGCGTAGCCGAGGAGAGTCGTGTCAGCCAAAACGCCCTGTTCAGTCACCTCCACGACCACGCTTGCCAACGCCAGCGGCCTCGTTCAGCGCCTCAACTGCGCAATGGTGTTGAACAACTCTGCGGTCAGCCGAGTCCCGGAATTGCTCCCGTTGGTCGTGTCGAACGTGCCGTTGGTGTGGATGGCATTGGCGACGTGCTGGTTGTCCGTCGTGACGGCGGAGCCACTCTGCCCGCCAGCGGTGTCGGTCTTGTAGTTGACCTTGCGTGAGGTGGCGCCTGACACGACGTCGGTGTGTTGCCACATGGTGCCCTCGGGCTTATCGGCCGGGTAACCAATGACGGTGGCGTTCTGGCCGGTAAAGGCATTGGCCGCCTTGGGTGCCAGGCCGTACCATCCAACCGTGTTGCCGATCGACTCATCGAATCGAAGCACCGCCCAGTCGCCGCCGGAGCCGGTGCCGCGAGCATCGAACCACACCTCGCTTGGCTCGAACGTGCCGTACGGCGCCTCTCCTTCTGTGTCGCGCGCAGGAGTGAACGCAAGGTCGGAGTAGGTGCCTCCTTCGACGCAGTGTCCGGCCGTCACCGCTGTCCGGTCCGAGACCAGCCATGCGGTGCAGTGAGTCGGGCGGCCGTCTGGCCTGGTGATGGCAAGTTGGCCAGTGCGTCGGTACGGCGACTTGGAGGCGTCCGTGACCTGGGTGCGGCCATCGCGGCCGATCACACTGCGCGCTGCGCCGAGAGAGCCATCGGAAGCCGAGGTGCTGCTGTAGCCGGGGTCGGCTGTCAGGTCCGGGACCTCGAGGGGGTTATCGAAATCGGTTTTGCCGTCGACGATCGGGTAGCCAACCGGCTCGATGGGCAGATCCTCTGGTGGAGCGGCCTGTGCGGGAACGAGGGCTCCCGTCAGACTGGCGGCTGCAAGGAGGCCGCCGAGCATGGTGAGCCGGCGGTTGCGGATGGGTTGAGTCATGGTGTGTCTCATGTCACAAAACGGTAGCCAGTAGGTGGTCAAGCGCGGGTCATGCTTTCTCAAGCCTTTCACCAGGAATTGACCAGATCGTTCGTGTGTGGGCGGGCGGCGTTAGCCTCGGGCGGGTCAAGGAGGATTCATGGTGTTGCGCGAGCTTGACCTACCAGCACTACGACGGTGGGTGATCGCTGCGCGCGCTGATCTGGCGATCCACGCCGAGGCGCTCGACCGACTCAACGTGTTTCCTGTTCCGGACGGGGACACCGGCACCAACATGCACGCCACCGTTCAGCAAGCACTGCGAGCGCTCGCAGCGCAACACCCGACAGGGCTTGCGGAGACGGCCGCGCTCCTAGCGCGCGAAATGCTGACGTCGGCACGGGGCAATAGCGGGGTCATCCTGAGCCAGTTGGTGGGGGGCGTCGCCGCCGTCATTGATGAGCGTGAGGGCGTACCGCTCGATGGTTCGGGACTGGCCGCGGCATTGCGGTCGGCGAGTGACCGTGCCTGGGCTGGGGTGTCGCGACCGGTCGAGGGCACCATGTTGAGTGTCGCGCGAGCTGCGGCCGAGGGCGCCGAGTCCGTGGCGCAGGGGTCCTTGCTCGAGGTTTCACAGGCGGCCGCCGACGCGGCCAAGACGGCTGTCGAGCGCACGACCGGACAGCTTCGGGTGCTGCACGCCGCGGGGGTGGTCGATGCAGGAGGCGCGGGCTACCTACTGGTCCTTGAAGCACTGCTCCGGGTGGTCCGCGGGCGGGCGGGCCTGGCCGACGCTGACCGCCTTGCGGTCTGGCTGCCCGGGACTCGCGATGATGACGTCTCGGTCGTCGTCCCCACCGAGTCTTCGCACAGTGAGCAACACGGTGGTCATCACCACCCCGACGGGCCCGCGTACGAAGTCATGTACCTGCTCGCCGACTCTGATGAGCAGCGTGTCGAGCGCTTGCGGGAGGTGCTTGATGGGTTGGGTGATTCGGTGGTGATCGCAGGTGGTGCGGACTTGTGGTCGGTGCACGTCCACACCGATGACATCGCGGGGGCGCTCAACGCCGGCGAATCCGCGGGCCGTCCCTACCAGTTCGCCGTGACGCGGTTCGCCGACCAAAGCCAACCGGAGCCAGCGTCCACCGCGACCGGATCGCTTGGCCTTGCGGCCGTACTGTCCGGGCCGGGCCTTGCTGAGCTGGTACGCCGCCGCGGCGGCCGCCCCGTCCCCAGCACCGGAGTGGCAGCGGCACGTCTGGTCGGTCTCCTTCACGGGGCATCGACGGTCGTGCTGTGCGACAGTCCCGAGGCTCGGGGCATCGTCGATGAGATGGCCCGCGACCACCCCGACCTGGTGGTTGCGGGACGGCACCCAGCGCATGTAGTCGCAGCCCTTGATGTCCTCGATCTTGATCAGTCGGCAGCCGACATCGCAGTGCAACTGGCGGATTATGAACGTGACCTCGTGACGCTCACCTGTGACGGAACTCCAGAAGAGGTCGCCGCGCGGATTGCCGCTGACATCGGGCACGGGGAACTCGTCACGCTGGTGAGTGGAAGCGGCACGAGCACCGAGGATGCTCAACGTCTGGCACGGCTGGTGGAAGATTCCTGTCCCGGGGTCGACGTGGTGCTGATTCAGGGTGGTCCGCCCGGCGCGGATTATGCGATCGGGGTGGAATAGATGGCCGGGATCACCAAAGCGACCCCGCTGGATCGAGTTCTTGGCGCTGCCGCCAAGAAGTTGTCGAAGCACCGGGGGCTTGAAACCGTCGGTGACTTGTTGGACTTCCTGCCGCGTCGATACGTCGATGCGCGCCGGATGGGCGAACTCGCCGAGTTCTCCCGCGGGGAGCACGTTGTCCTGGTCGCCAACGTGGTCTCGGCCACGACTCGTCCCATGCGACAACGCCGAGGCAAGATGCTCGAGGCGGTGGTGGAGGACGGCCAGGGCGAGCGGGTCAGTCTGGTGTTTTTTTCCGCGTACGGGCATGAGACTCGGCTGCGACCCGGTGTCCGTGCACTGTGCCGGGGAGAACTGCAGACCTATCGGCAGTCATGGCAGTTGGCCCACCCTGATTACGTGTTGTTGGACGATGAGGATGAGGGCGACGTCTATCGCGACGGTCTCGTGCCGCTCTACAAGACGGTGAAGCAGGTTTCCGACCTCAACCTCACCAAAGCCATGAGATTGATCTTCGAGCAGCTCGACTTGGGGCCCGATCCAGTGCCCCAGGAACTGCGTGAGCAACACGATCTGGTCACCCAGGCCGAGGCCTATCGCATGTTGCACCTGCCGGCCGATCTTGCGGAAGTCGAACGCGCCCGACACCGGTTGCGCTATGACGAGGCGCTGGTCGTCCAGACGGTGCTCGCGCAGCGGCGTGCGAAGTCTCGTTCCGAGCAGTCCACCCCCCGATTGGCCACCCCCGGTGGCTTGCTCGCCGCCTTCGATGAACAACTGCCGTTTGTGCTGACGGCTGGGCAGAAGGTGGTTGCCGAGGAAATCGCCGCCGACATGGCGGGGGAGCACCCCATGCATCGCCTGCTTCAGGGTGAGGTGGGCTCAGGAAAAACCGTGGTTGCGCTCCGAGCGATGTTGGCCGCCATTGACTCGGGCGCCCAAGCGGCACTTCTCGCACCCACCGAAGTGCTAGCCCAGCAGCATGAGCGATCAATTCGAGCACTGTTGGGATCGCTAGGACAGCGCGGGATGCTCGGCGGCGACGACAGGGGAACGCAAGTCGCCCTGCTGACGGGCAGCATGACTAAGAAGCAGCGCGAGAAGGTCCTCCTGGACATCGTGACCGGACCCGTCGGCATCGTGGTGGGCACGCACGCACTGATCGAGAAGAACGTCATGTTTGCTGATCTGGGGCTTGTGGTGGTCGATGAGCAACACCGATTCGGAGTCGAGCAGCGGGATGCGTTGCGCGACAAGGCGATCCGCGCCCCTCACCTTCTGGTGATGACCGCGACACCGATCCCGCGAACCGTCGCGATGACCACCTTCGGAGATATGGACACCTCGACCCTGTCCGAGCTCCCGAAGGGCCGCCAACCGATCGCGACCCATGTCGTACCCGCGTTGGATCGTCCGGCGTGGTTGACCCGCGCCTGGGAGAAAGTGGCCGAAGAAGTTGCCGAGGGGCACCAGGCCTACGTGGTGTGCCCACGCATTGGTGACGAGCCCGTCGATGACCCGGAGCTCACTGCGCTCGAGCGCATGTGGAATGCCGCAGACAGTGAAGGCGATGAACCCGAGGACGAGGCCCCGCTGCGGCCCATGCGGGGTGTCCTGGAGGTCCTGGACGATCTGCGTCAGCGGCCCGAACTGAGGGGTCTGCGCGTGGAGATGCTGCACGGCAGGTTGCCCGCCGAGGAAAAGGATGCGGTGATGGCCGCGTTTACCCGAGGCGAGATCGATGTGCTGGTCGCCACGACCGTCATCGAAGTCGGCGTCGATGTACCCAATGCCACAGTCATGGTGCTGATGGACGCCGATCGATTCGGCATCTCCCAGTTGCACCAGTTGCGGGGCCGGGTTGGGCGCGGTGAGGGCGGCGGACTGTGCCTGTTGGTGACCGAATCTGAAAACGAGGCGTCCCTTGATCGGCTGCACCGGGTTGCGGCGACAACCGACGGCTTCGCCTTGGCCGACCTCGACCTGGAACTGCGTCGCGAGGGTGACGTCCTGGGCGCATCCCAGTCCGGGCGGCGGTCCCAGCTACGTCTGCTGAGGCTCACCCACCGCGAGGACATTGCGTTGATCGAGCAGGCTCGTACCGACGCGACGGATCTGGTGACCAAGGACGCCAGTCTCATGTCGTGGCCTGGTCTTGAAGCGATGGTGGGCGAACGTCTCGACGAAACCCAAGCGGCATTCCTGGAGCGTGGCTGATGACCAGAATCATTGCCGGTGCGGCGGGTGGTCGGCGCCTGCGTACACCACCGGGCCAGGGCACGCGACCCACAAGTGATCGGGTGCGCGAGGCGCTGTTCGCGCGCCTAGAACATCTCGATGTCCTGCACGAAGCCGAAGTCCTGGATCTTTACGCCGGCTCTGGCGCCCTAGGGCTGGAGGCGGCTAGCCGCGGCGCCTCGTCAGTGCTCTTTGTCGAAGCCGATCGCCGGGCGGCCCGTATCGTCCAACAAAACGCTACCGATCTCGGTTTTAGTCAGACCCAGATCCGCGTTGCCGCCGTCGAAAAGGCCCTCTCCATCCCGCCCGCAGACCCCTACATCGACCTGGTGTTCGCCGACCCGCCGTATGCCATCGGCGAGCACGAGTTGGCTGCTGTGCTTGAGGCGGTCAGTGCGTGGTTGGTCTCCGACGCGCTGCTGGTGATTGAGCGCGGCGCTCGCAGTCCCGAGCCCACCTGGCCCACGGACACCAGTCTGATTGGTCCCCGACGTTATGGGGAGACCGTGGTGTGGTTCGCTGAATACATCCCGGAGGGCTCGGTCGCGTGACGAATACGGTGGTGTCATGAAGCGTGTGAGTGGAGACCCGCGGCGCTGCGTGTGCCCCGGCTCCTATGACCCCATCACCAACGGGCACATCGACATCATCGAGCGAGCGAGCGCTCTCTACGACGATGTCGTGGTTGCGGTTTTGCACAACCCTGACAAGCACGGGACCTTCTCGCCGCAAGAGCGGCTGGACCTGATTCGCTCGGTCACGGACCACCTACCCAACGTGCGGGCGGAGGCGTTTGGCCAACGCCTCATCGTGGATGTCTGTCGTGAGCTAGACGCCGGGGTCCTGCTGAAGGGATTGCGGGGTGCTGTCGACTATGACTACGAGCACCCGATGGCGGTCATGAATCGGGAGATGACCGGCGTCGAGACCGTGCTCCTACCAGGCGAACCCGCGCTGGGCCACTATTCCTCGTCGCTCATCCGCACGATCGCCTCCATGGGCGGCGACGTCTCGCAGATGGTGCCCGCCGCGGTTCTTGAGCCCCTGATTCAAAGACTCAAGAACCACTGACGGGTTTACTGCGAGTAGTCAGTTCGCGCGGTGTGCGTGCAGAACGACATCGAGCACGTGGTGGCCAGAAGCGGCGCCTGCCGGGCGCTCGCGTACTTCGTTGACCTTGACCGTCCATCCGTCTCGCTGGTCGATGGCGGTGGCGATGTCATCGGTCTGGATGAATGCGTGGTGGTCGAAGATGCGCGTCGCCTCAAAAGGGTCGAGGCTAGCCAGCGCTTCATCCATCGCCTGGGTGTCGTGATTGACGATCACGAGGTGCCCGCCCGGAGCGACGGCATCCAACAGGTTGGCCAGACCGCGGCCATCGGGTGTCCGTGGAAGGGAGGCGTACGCCGCCGTCACCAGGTCGTAGGTCTCCCCGTTGAAGGGGTCAGCGGCGTTGGCGTCGGCCCGGTGAGTGCGCAGCGCGGTTCCGCGCTCATCGGCGGCCCGCTGAAGTCGGTCAAGGGCTCGCTGCGAGATATCGGAGGCGGTCACTTTCCAGCCCTGCTCAGCGAGCCAGATCGCGTCGCCGCCCTCTCCGGCGCCGATGTCGATGGCGGTGCCTGGCGTGAGGTCAGTGGCCTGCGCCACGAGTGATCCGTTGGGGTTGCCACTCCACATCTTCTCGCCGCTGTAGCGACCGTCCCAGTCCGCTTCCGGAGCCGAGGGCCGGGCCGCCGCAGCCATGTCTTCCCGAGCCAGGTCGAAGCCGATCATTCCGCCGACGCGGGTTCCTGCGGCGGCCGTGGGCAGCACCTGAAGCATGGGTTCGGTGATGGTGCCGACGGCGTACACACCTGGAACCTCGGTGGCGCCAGTCATCGGGTCGGCGTGCACCATGGTCGCGACTCCGGCGGGGTGCTCAACAGCCGTGAGGCCCAGGGATGCGAAGGCGTCGACGCGAGCCTGCAAGGTCGTGCCGACCAAGACGGTGTCCGCCGCGACCTCTGAGCCGTCGGCCAAGACCAATCCGCGCAGCGGGCCGTCACCGGTGTTGACGACGCGCTCCACGGGCTGCGCAATGACCGTCACGCCCGCCTGCCGAGCGCCCTCAAGTTGCGGATCCGAGGCGTCGACGCCGCTGTGCAGGACGACGGTCAGACGGTCGGTGAGGTTGTACAGCAGTGGCAGCGAATGCAGGCCGACAGGAGAGGTGATCAGCGAGACGATGCGCTGGTCGCGCGCTTCGTATCCGTGACAGAACGGGCAGTGGATCACGGCGCGACCCCAGTGCTCGGCCAGTCCGGGAATGTCAGGAAGGACATCGACGGCTCCGCTGGCCGCGACCACCCGGCGGGCGTGGATAAGGTGGCCGCCCGACACGGCGATGTGGAATCCGTCGTCATCGCGGGTGACGTCGGTCGCGGCGCCCATCAGGACCTCGGTGCCATACGAGCGCACTTCGTCACGGGCGATCCTCAGGAAGTCGACAGGCGAGCGTCCTTCGTGTCCGAGATAACTGTGCATCGATGTGGCCGGTGCATTGCGCGGCTGGCCGGAGTCGATGACCACGACCGAGCGGCGCAGCCGTGAGAGTTGAAGGGCCGTGGCGAGGCCCGCGGCCGACCCGCCGACGATCGCGACGTCGGTGTAGCGCTCCATCGTGGGGGTGGGGGTCTTCTGGTGGTCGGACGCGTCGGTGTTCTCGGGGTGGTGGTCAGCATGGCTCATGGCATTCACGATAATCATTATCGTCCAATCCGCAAAGTTGCTTGCAGAATTCGCAAGATAGGCTGGTCTGCAGGAGGACAGATGTCGGAGATCGAGAGTGTGGTCCGCACCAGGCTGCGCAGTTTGCGCAAGTCACAAGGGCTGTCGTTGGACGATCTTGCGGAGCGTTCGCACCTGAGCCCGTCGACGATCAGTCGCATCGAGACAGGTAAGCGGTCCATCAGTCTTGACGTGCTGCTGCCGCTGGCGCGCGCCCTGCGGACTGACGTCGAAACCCTGCTCGAGGATGACGTCGACGGAGACGTCATCATCCGCCCAACGCCGAGTCAAGACGGCGACCGCACCACGTGGATGTTGACCAAGGCCACGGGCAACATCGTCGCGCTCAAGGTGCGCCTGGAGCCGGTCGCGGTGGTTCCTGAGCAGCGGGTGCATCCCGGCCACGACTGGTTTTTCGTCCTTGAGGGGCGGGTGCGTCTACTCCTTGGCGACCGCCAGTTAACCGTCGAGGCAGGGGAAGCCGCGGAGTTCGCGACCATGACCCCGCACGCGTTCGCGGCGCTGGGCGGGCCCGCCGAGGTCATCATGATTTTTGACCGCGACGGGCATCAGGTCCATCGGCATGACGGCGGCGACTAATCGTCCGGTGATGACCGCGGCAGCATCATCTTGAGGGCGCCTGGGACGACTTCCAGATGTGCCGGGAGGGTCCCGACCGAGTCGCCGTCGGCGTACCCGGTGGTCGGCGCCTCCACCTCAACGCGGCGCCCCTGGAAGGGGTGCACGGCAGGGTGCCTGAAGTGCGTACCGCGAAAGACCTTCGGCAGCACCAGCGGGAGCTCCAGGCGGGGGTGCTTCACTGCGCCGATCACGGTGATGTTCAGGAGTCCGTCGCGGGGATCGGCGCCGGCGCAGATGCGCATCCCACCGCCGTAGGACTCCGTGTTCCCGACGGCAGTGAGAATGGCTGGCCCATCGTGAACGACCTTCCCATCGACCACGACGCGCATGGGCTCGGCGCGCAGCCGTGCGTACTCGATAGCGATGGCCAGCAGATAGCGAGCTTGGCCGCCTGGCCAGGTCAGCGCATTCGTGCGGTCGGCGACCCGGGAGTCGAAACCTGCGGTGAGCACCGTGGCGACGTAGCGCTCACTGTCGCCGGTACGCGCGCGTACGACATCGAGTGCCGTGAGGTGCCCAGACGTCGCGACGGCGATGGCGGCCTTCGGGGATCTGCGGGGGATGCGCAACCCGCGCGCGAGGTCGTTGCCGGTGCCAGCAGGGACGATGGCCAGTGGCACCTGGTGCGCCACGGCTGCCTGTACCGCCACGGCGTGTGTGCCATCCCCGCCGATGCTGACCAAAAGGTCGGGATGTGCCGCGGCACCTTCGGCGCACCGGGTGAGGGCTTCGTCTCGAGAGTTGGCCCACACCATCTCCACGTCGAGACGGTGTTCGCGCAGAGCAGCCAGCGCCGGCTCGATGGCCCGTTTGCCGCGCCCGTGGCCAGCGGTGGGGTTGGTCAGTACGAGCGCAGTACGCTTCGGTGCGGCGGCGGTCACGCGCGACAGTGTGCCAAGTGCGTGGGCTTTTTTGGGCGGAAGGGCCTGCTCCGGTAGCCTGAGGTGTCGGCCTCGTCTCTCTGGCGTTGCCGAGCCAATTCGACCTACGTGAGCTGATGATGACGCATGCGGACGCGCGCCGTCCCCTAGTCCTGGATACCCGGGAATTGGGACGACGGCCCGGATCCATGCTCGAGAAGCAGCGTGAGGTCGAAGCACCCGACCACCTCGGAACTGACGTGATCTCGGTGCCGGAGGGCCAGCCATTGCTGCTGGACCTGCGGCTTGAGGCCGTCATGGAGGGCGTTTTGGTGTCCGGCTCGGTACGCGCCACTGCGACCGGCGCGTGCGTGCGGTGCTTGGAGCCCGTTGATGTCCCTGTGGATGTTGACCTTCAGGAACTGTTCGTCTACGCCGATCGCGCGGCTCACCACCATGAGGTGGATGACCAGGATGATGATGCCGACGTGCGGGAACTGGATGGCGAACTTGCTGATCTAGAGCCCGTGATCCGTGACACGGTGGTTCCCGAACTGCCGTTTCAGCCGGTGTGTCGAGAAGACTGCCCGGGTTTGTGTTCCGAGTGCGGAGCCAGGCTGGCAGACGACCCGACGCACCACCATGACCAGGTAGATCCCCGGTGGAAGGAACTGGACGCGCTACGCGACCAGCTGTCCGACCCCCACGAGCAGAAGAGGAACTGACGTGGCTGTCCCGAAGCGGAAGATGTCGCGCTCCAACACCCGTTCGCGTCGTGCGAACTGGAAGGCGACCGCGGTCTCGACTCAGTCGTGCCCCCAGTGCTCGGCACTGAAGCAGCCGCACCTGGCTTGCCCGTCCTGCGGGTCGTACGCCGGGCGTCACTACGCCTCGGCAGAGCGCACCGAGCACCAGGGCTGAGGCCCCGTCACTGACGTGGACTCGCAGGCCCGGCGTAGCCGACGAGCCAAGCCGACGCAGCGTCCCGTCGCTCATCTTGCCCTTCTCCTCACGGAGATTGCGGGCACGGCGATCGACGAGCCGCTGCTTCAGCGTGCCCTGACTCATCGCTCCTACGCCTACGAAAACGGTGGGGCACCGCACAACGAACGCCAAGAGTTCCTTGGCGATTCGGTGCTGGGCCTCGTGGTCACTGACCACCTTTACACCGCGCACCCGGACCTTCCCGAAGGCCAACTGGCCAAGCTCCGGGCCTCGGTGGTGAATTCGCGTGCCCTCGCACAAGTTGCGCGCGAACTGGGACTCGGTGACTACGTGCTGCTTGGGCGGGGCGAGCTCGGCACTGGTGGCCGAGACAAGGATTCGATCCTGGCCGACACCATGGAAGCCGTGATCGGAACCGTCTACCTCGCCGGTGGGCTGACGGCCTCCGGTCGATTCGTCCATCATCTGCTCGACGATCTTTTGACCAAGGCCACCCATCTTGGCGCGGGGCTGGATTGGAAGACCTCGCTTCAGGAGGCTGTCGCCGCTGCCGAGCTGGGACCGCCGAGTTATCGAGTGAGTGCCGTGGGCCCGGACCACGACAAGGTCTTCACCGCTGAGGTCATGGTGGCTGAGGAAGTTCTTGGTGAGGGTGAAGGTCGCAACAAGAAGGCGGCCGAACAGAAGGCTGCTCAGCAAGCCTGGACGGTGCTCAGCGAGCGCGCCCAAAAGGCGACGGAGAAGTCCTGAGGCGTGCCGGAACTACCTGAGGTCGAGGTCGTACGCCGGGGCCTTGCCGAGCACGTCGTCGGTCGAACCTTCTCCCATGTTGAGGTCACCGGAACGCGCGCAGCCCGGCGGCACCTGCCCGGCCCGGCGGATCTCGCCGACCGACTGACCGGTCGCACCGTTACTGCGGTTCAGCGCCGAGGAAAGTACCTCTGGCTGGTGCTCGATGAGGATGAAGCGCTGGTCGTCCACCTCGGGATGAGCGGGCAGATGCTGGTGGAATCCGCTGACGCTCCCATGGAAAAACATGCGCACGCCGTGTTTGACCTCAGCAGTGCGTCGTCTGCCCAACAGTTGCGCTTTATCGACCAGCGGACATTCGGTGGCTTGCAACTTGACGATCTGGTGCCAGCGGGGGAGCGCGAGGTGCCAACCGTGGTGGCGCACATCGCCGCCGACCCGCTTGAGGCTGCGTTTGATCAGAAGGCAGTCGTGCGGCGGATGAAGGGCAAACACACCGAGATCAAGCGGGCCCTACTCGATCAGAGCCTGGTGTCAGGGATCGGCAACATCTATGCCGACGAGGCGCTGTGGCGAGCTAAGGTGCACGGGCGTCGCATGACGGACAGCCTCACGAAGCCAGCGCTCGGGCGAGTCCTTGACCATGCGGCAGAGGTCATGCGCGAGGCACTCAGCCAGGGCGGTACGTCCTTCGATGAGTTGTATGTCAACGTCAACGGCGCCAGCGGCTACTTCTCCCGGAGCCTGGATGTCTATGGTCGCGAAGGCCATCCGTGCCGGCGGTGCGCTATGCCGATCAGGCGGGAATCCTTCATGAATCGCTCGAGTCATTTCTGCCCGTCCTGCCAGCGGTCGCCGCGTTAGTCGAGCAGGTCGACGCCCGGCACATGGAACGCCTGCTCCCGTGGTTCGCACGACGTGCTGCGATCGGCGTTCCGCCTATGTGTCGGTTCCCACAGTCGCAACCGCGAGCACGGCTTCCAGCCGCGGCTGGATCGACTCGGCCATCATGGTGATCTCCTGCTCGCGGATGCTGTTACTGCGGGCGGCCGCGCGCCAGTCACCGAAACACGCCAGCGATGCCCTCCATCCGTTCGCGGGGTCGGCAATATCTACGCCGACGAGGCGCTGTGGCGAGCTATGGTGCATGGGCGTCGCATGACGGGCAGCCTGACTAAGCCAGCGCTCGGGCGAGTTCTAGAGCATGCGGCAGAGGTCATGCGTGAGGCCCTTAGCCAAGGTGGTACGTCCCTCGATGAGTTGTATGTCAACGTCAATGGCGCAGCGGCTACTTCTCTCGAGCGCATGCGGTGTACGGCTGCGAAGGTCTGCTGAGCGCGCGGTGCGGTACGCCGATGGAGCGGGAGGCATTCATGAAGCGCTCCAGCCACTCTTGCCCGCGCTGCCAGGGATAACGCTAGTTCGGTTGTTCACACCGATAGACGCGGAACGCCGGCCCAACCCGGGTGCGGATATCGCGATGAGCGGACAGTGCCGCGGACTTCCTGAAGCAGCGGTTGCGCGGGTGGGCATCACAGGACCGGCTACAGCGTGAGCAGCACTTTGGTGGCGCGGCGCTCGTCCATGGCCTTGTACCCTTCGGCGGCCTGCTCGATGGGCAGCTCGAGGTCGAACACGATGCCGGGGTCGATCTGGTCGGTCATGACGAGGTCGATGAGCTCGGGCAGGAAGCGGCGCACGGGTGCGGGGCCGCCGAGCAGGCTGACGGTGGAGAAGAACAGGTCCAGGCCGTCGAGCTCGACGCCGTGGGAGACGCCGACGTACCCGACGTGTCCACCGGGACGGGTGGCGTGGATGGCCTGCATCATCGACTCCTGGGTGCCGACGGCCTCCACGGTGGAGTGCGCGCCGTACCCGCCGGTCAGCTCCTTGACTCTGGCGACGCCGGCGTCGCCGCGCTCGGCGACGATGTCGGTCGCGCCGAACCTGGTGGCGAGGGCCCGGCGGTCGGCGTGGCGGGACATCGCGATGATGCGGTCTGCGCCGAGGCGCTTGGCGGCGAGGATGGCCAGCAACCCGACGGCTCCGTCGCCGACGACGGCGACGGTCTTGCCGGGTCCTGCCTCGGCGGCGACGGCGGCGAACCAGCCCGTGCCGAGGACGTCGGATGCGGCCAGCAGGCTCTTGGTCTGCGCGGGCGTGGGTTCGCCGTCGACCTTGACGAGGGTGCCGTCGGCCAGCGGGATGCGGGCGTAGTCGGACTGGGTGCCGATCGCGCCCATCATCACCTGATGGATGCATCGGGGCTGGAAGCCCGCCCGACAGATCTCGCAGGTGTTGTCGGAGGCGACAAAGGACCCGACGACGAAGTCTCCGACATGGACCTGCTTCACCGCGTCGCCGATCTCTTCTACGACGCCGATGTACTCGTGGCCCATCGGCGTGGGGCCGGCCACGTCTTCGATTCCGCGGTCGGGCCACAGGTCCGATCCGCAGATGCAGGCGGCGGTGACGCGGATGACTGCGTCGGTGGGCTCGACGATCGCGGCTTTCTCGACCTCGTCCACTCGGACGTCGCCGGGGGCGTGCATGACGACGGCGCGCATGGCTTCTCCTCGTTCTCGTTCGTTCATCGCAGTCAACGACACCATGATCTGCGCGTGCGTGGGAGTCCCGCTCGGTAGGGGTACTGCGAGAGGCTCCCTCGTGGCGGGCGGCCTCGCTTACGGTTGAGTGATGGACAACAGGGCGGAAGTGCGCGAGTTCCTCACCTCGCGGCGCGCGAAGGTGAGCCCCGAGCAGGTCGGCCTGCCAGCGGGCACGAACCGGCGCGTAGCGGGTCTGCGGCGCAGCGAGGTCGCCACCCTCGCCGGCGTGAGCATCGAGTACTACACGAAGCTGGAGCGCGGCGCGATCAGCGGCGCGTCCCCGGAGGTTCTCCACGCGATCGCCACGGCGCTGCGGCTCGACGACGCCGAGCGGGCGCACCTGTTCGATCTCGCCCACGCGGCCAGCCCGGTCGGTCGGCCTCCGCGGAAGCGCAGCCCGAAGGGCTGGAAACCGCACCAGAGCCTGCAGTGGACGCTGGACGCGGTGACCGCCGGTACCGCGTTCGTCAGGAACGGGAGGATGGACCTGCTCGCGGCGAACGCGCTGGGCCGGGCGTTCTACAAGGACGCCTACGACATGCCCGGTCAGCCGCCGAACATCGCCCGGTTCACCTTCCTCGACGAGCGCGCCCACGAGTTCTATCCCGACTGGGACTCGTTCGCCGAGATCACAGTGTCGATCCTGCGGACCGAGGCGGGGCGGGACCCGCACAACAAGGAGCTGCACGACCTGGTGGGGGAGCTCTCCACGCGGAACGAGGAGTTCCGTCGGCTCTGGGGCGAGCACGACGTCCGCCATCACGGCACCGGCTTCAAAACCTTCCACCACTCGGTGGTGGGAGAGGTGACACTGGCCTACGAGGGGATGGAGCTGGAAGCCGAACCGGGCCTGACCCTCACGATCTACACCGCCGAGCCGGGATCGCCGTCGGCCGAGCGGCTGCAGGTGCTCGCCTCCTGGGTCGCGAGCGAAGACCTCGAAGCGCGTGCCGCCCAGGAAGAGCGGAGCGCGTCCGTCGACGGCAACCAGTCAAAGCGCTTCGGCTGACGACGCACTCGAGAGGAGCTCGACCCGTGAGGATCACTCTGTGCATCGGAGACGACTTGGTCGTAGAAGGCGAGCTCTACGACAACCCCGTCGCCGGTCAGTTCGGTGAGCTGCTGCCCTTCGAGGCCGGCTTCGACGACTTCCATGACCATGAGAAGCTGACGCGGCTTCCCCACGCCCTCGATACCAGTGGCGTCCCGCGCGCCGACGAGCCGCGGCCGGGGGCTGGCCCGGGCTGATTCGGGTCGGACGCTTCGAGCTGACGCCCGAGCGGCTGCGCGGGCTGCCGGACGGCACCCGGATCGAGATCACGGCTGCCGAGCAGTAAGTCTCGCGACTCCGCCTCGTCCACTACACATGCGGACGCCTCGTCTCGCACGCAGCGAGACGGGGCGTCCTCGATGTTCCAGGCGAAGGGCGATCAGGCCTCGACCGCCACCATCTGGCCTTCGCGCCGGGCTTCCTCGGCGCTGGCCCGCTCCGCACTTCGGTCCTTGCGCACCAGGGCGGTGAGCGGGAGGAAGTACAGCGCCGCGATGGCTGCGCCGACCACGACTGGCCCGGTTGCGCCGAGTGCGGACTCCAGGGCGTACCCGGCGATCCACGAGCCCACGGCAGTGCCGAAGTTGAACGCCGAGGTGCTCAGCGCCGACGCCAGTGTGGGCGCTTCGGCGGCGTAGCCGACGGCCTTGCCGATCAGAATCGGGTTGGTCGACATGCCGAACAGGCCCAGCAGGAACACCAGGATCATGGTCGCGATCGGCGAGTGGGAGAGCAGGGACAGGCCCACGAGGACGAGGAAGGTCGCGGCGGCGGCGGTGAAGAGCACGCCGAAGGGGCGGTGGGTTCCGAGCCGTCCGCCGAGGTTGGAACCGAGCAGCGCGCCGACGCCGTAGGCGAGCAGGACCAGCGGGACGGTCGAGGCGGCCATGCCGGTGTTCTCGGTGAGCAGCGGGGAGATGAAGCTATAGGCGGCCAGGGAGGAGCCGCAGACGACGGCCGCGCCGCCGAGGACGAGCCAGATGCGCAGGTCGCGCAGGCCGGCGATCTCGGCCTTGACCGACGGCACTGGGGCGTCGCGTGGGTCCGCGGGCACCTGCTTGAGGACAGGGACGACGGCGATGAGCGCGAGGATCGCCAGCGCCCAGAACGGGCCGCGCCAGCCGATGGCCTGCCCGGCGAACGCGCCGAGCGGGACGCCGACGACGTTGGCGAGCATCCCGCCGCCGAGGACGATGCCCAGGGCGCGGGAGCTCAGCCGTGGCCCGACGGCCTTGGCAGCGACGACCGCGGCGACGGCCCAGAACGCACCAGTGGCCAGAGCAGTGACGAACCGCATGCCGAGGATGAGTGGGAAGCTCGACGTCAGCGCGACGACGACGTGGCCGATCGCGAACACGACCAGGGACATCGAGAGCGCGAGCCGTCGCTGGAGTTTGAGGGTGGCGATCGCCATCAGCGGGGTGCCGACGATCATCCCGATCGCGAACACGGTGATCATCAGCCCGGCGTCGGCGACGCCCACGCCGATGTCGGCGGCGATCTCGGGCAGGATCCCGGCGACGATGAACTCGGTGGTGCCCATGAGGAACACCCCGGCGGCGAGAACGTAGATCAGCAGCGGCAGTCGGGCAGTTCCGGCGGCGGGTCGAGCGGATGCTTCGGGCATGGCGAGATGGAATCCTTCGTACGGGGGTCGGTGCGGGGCGGCAGTGGCGTCGATGGCTCGGCTGGAGCGGACGCCGCAGCAGCGCTCAGGATCCATGCCACCACGTTCTCCTCGCCCGAGGGAGACCCGCCTGATGGAGGTACTCACAGGGACTCCCGCCCGAGCTGCCGGCTGCTTAGCGTTGAAGCGTGGACGGCGCTGCTGTCCCGATCACCGAAGAAGGAGAACCCTCCATGTCCGTCACCTATGACTTCACCGGCAAGACGGCCTTCATCACCGGCGGCAGCGCCGGCATGGGCGAGGCCACCGTCCGCGCCTTCGCCGAGGCTGGCGCGAGCGTCGCCATCGTCGACCTGAACGGCGATGCTGCCAAGGCCCTGGCCGACGAGCTCACCGCGAAGGGGCACCGGGCCATCGGGGTCGTGTGCGACGTCACCGACGAGGACCAGGTCGCCGCGGCCGTACGCACCACCGTGGAGACTTTCGGGAGTCTGGACATGGCGTTCAACAACGCCGGCATCATGCTGCCGCCGGTCGACTCCGCCGACGAGACCGAGGAGGCCTTCGACAAGATCGTCGTGGTCAACCTCAAGGGCGTCTGGGCGTCGATGAAGCACGAGCTGAAGCAGATGCGCGAGCAGGGCTCGGGTGCGATCGTCAATTGCTCCTCCCGCGGCGGCCTCGTCGGCGGCGACGGCCGCACCACCTACCACGCGACCAAGCACGGCGTCATCGGCGCGACCAAGAGCGTCGCCCTGCAGTACGGCCGGCACGGCGTGCGCTGCAACGCCGTCTGCCCGGGAACGATCGAGACCCCGATGGTCGCCCGGATGGCCGACGGCGGCGAGCTCGACCGCGCCGGTGCCGCCGCGGGAGTGCCGCTGGGCCGGCTCGGCCGCCCCGAAGAGATCGCCGCCGCGGTGCTGTGGCTGTGCTCCGAGGCCGCCAGCTACGTCACCGGCGCGGCTCTGCCCGTCGACGCCGGCCACACCGCCCAATGACCACCCCGAGCATGAAGCGCCAACACTAAGGAACCCCTGCTGTGCGCAATCGGAAGTTGGCCGTCGCCGCAGCCGCGGGACTGGTCGCGGCCGTCGCGCTCGCGGGTTGCGGCGCGCCGGCTGAGGACAATCCGGCGACCGGTGCGCCGTCATCGGCGAACAGCGCTTCGGCATCGTCCGATCCCGCAACCGCTGCGCCGCGCTCCTCGGAGGTCTCCAGCGAGGACGGTGTCGTGGGCACGCAGGTGCGCTTCACCGCCGGCGACGTCGTCGTCGAGGTCGTCATCGAGAAGGACAACCCCACGACCCGGTCCTTCCTCGCGATGCTGCCGATGACTCTCGAGTTCTCCGACTACGGCGGCAAGGAGAAGGTCGCCATCCCGACCGGGGAGTGGGACTTCACCGACGCCGAGGGCCTCGAGCCGGAGATCGGAGACCTCTTCTCCTACAAGCCATGGGGCAACCTCGGGTTCTTCTACAACACCGAGGGAAACACCTTCTCGAACGACCTGACCAAGATCGGCGCGACCAAGGACATCGACCAGATCGAGCTGCTGGACGGACAGCAGGTCACCATCGCTGTCGCCAATAGAGAACGTGACCCAAGAGAATGACGCTCGAGAGGACGACGATGACCAGACGAGGCCTCCTGCGGAGCGGAGCGGAGCGGTGCTCGGCGCGAGGTGCCCTCACCGCGTGCACGGGCACAAGGGGGGCGACGCGAGACCGTCCGCACCCGGTGCCTCGGACGGCGATCGCGCGCCGCAGGGCGATCGCTACGGCGTGGGTACGCCTGAATCCGAGCCAGCGGGAAGGCGATGACGTCGATCAGTCGACTCCGATGGGTGCCGGTACGAGCTTGCTCACGATGGTCGAGCTTGTCGAGACCACCGCGGTCAGTGGTTTCGACACGGCTCGCGCTGGGGGCGCTCGCCTGCTCAACCAGCGTGGGGCGCTCGCTTGCTCAATCAGCGTGGGGCGCTGCAGCGCGGGCTATCTCAGCGTCCTGCTCGGGGGTCCCACCCGAGACGCCGAGCGCGCCGATGAGCTGGCCCTTCTCGTCCGTGATCGGAACACCGCCGCCCATGAGGAGGAGTCCACCGTTGGTGTGGTCGAAGTGGGGGACCGGTTCGCCGAGCTGTAGGGGTGCGTTCAGGGCTTCGCTCGGCGCCTCGAACATGACGGAGGTTCGCGACTTCGCCAGCGCGAGATCATTGGAAGCCAGCCAGGCTCCATCCATTCGCTCGAATGCGACGAGGTTTGCCCCGGCATCGAGGATGGCAAAGACTGCATTGAGTCCGAGGTCGCGGGCCTTCGATTGCCCTGCGTCAATGATTCGGGTGGCGGTCTCGAGGGTGAGCGTGGGGCGTGACATCAGATGTGTTCCTTAACTTCTGCTCTGCCTCAGGCCTTCTGGGTCCACTCGGTTTCTTGCCACTGCTTGGCGGCGTCGATGGTGTCCAATGGCCGCATGGTCCGATAGTCAGGGTCATCGGAGACGATCGTCTCGACCATCGCGTCGACCATTTCCTTGGGATCGGCTTGGCCGACGAGGGACGGACCAAAGTCCGGCACTGGAACAAGCGCGGACTCTGCGTCGTACCACTGTGTGTAGCTTTCAGCGCCGGTGTCGTTGAAGCCAGTTCCGAAGACTCCAGGGTTGATGGTGGCGACCTTGATGCCGAACTGCTCCAGCTCGGCCTTCATCGAGCCCGCGACGGCTTCGATTGCGTGCTTGGTCGCACAGTAGGCGCCGAGGAATGGGACCACGAGTATCCCACCCATCGAGGATGTCCACACGATTCTCCCGCTCTTGCGGGCGATCATCTTCGGCGCGATGGCCTGTACTAGCTCGAGATGTCCGAACAGGTTGATGTCGAAGGATTCCCGCACGCGTTGCAGTGGGATGTCGACCACGGCACCGCCCTCCATGACGCCGGCGTTAAGGACGAGGACGTCCACGTCGAAAGAGCCCGCATGCGCGATGTCGATGCTGTCGAGCAGGTTGAGCTTGATCACGGTGAGCTTGACGCCAGCGGCGTCAGCATCGTTCCTGAGGCTGCGGACCTGGGGCCACGTCTCGGCTGCCGCGATCACTTCGTGGCCCTGGCGGGCAAGTTCTAGTGCAGCTCCTTGCCCGAATCCGCTGCTGGCGCCGGTGATGAGAATTCTCTGGGACACGAGTACTCCTGAAGGTAACTATCTGGCTATTTACATACGGAGACTGTCACACGGTTTGATCATCGTCAATAACTAGATGGTTACCTATAGGATTGGAGCCGTGCCTCCAGATGCCACCGAAACGAAGCGCCGGATCCTGGAATCGGCGCGGGCTGAGTTCGCGCAGTTTGGCTTGGCCGGGGCGCGAGTCGACCGGATCGCTGAGTCCGGACGGGTCAACAAGCGGTCGATCTATGTCCACTTCGGATCGAAGGGCGATCTGTTCGATCTGATCGTGACGCAGGCGCTGACTGAGATGGCTGAGGAGGTGCCGTTCACTGCGCAGGACCTGCCGGGGTATGCGGGTGCGCTCTTCGACTACTTGACGGCGCGTCCTGAGATCTGTCGACTGACGTCCTGGGCGGGCCTTGAGAGGTCCGAGGCGTCGCCGGACGAGGCGCAAGCGTATGCGCCCAAAGTGCAGGCACTGGCGGGGATCTTCGATGATGCTGCGGTGGACGTCCTTGCGCTCCTGCTTGGTCAGATCACCGCATGGCAGTACGCGTCCTCAGGTCTGCGGGCGCATGCCCAGGGGCACTCATGGTCGGATGCGCGCCTTCAGCAACATCGCGCGCTGCTCGTCGAATCAGTTCACGCACTCGTCAAGGCGGCGAAGTCCAGAGTCAGCGGCCGGGGCTAGCGACACGATCCACGAGCGCTCTCCGAAGGAGAACGAGCGAGCCGCTATGCGACGGCGAGAGTGGTGGCAAGGAGTGTGAGTGCTCCCGCGCTGGTGGCCGTGCGGGCGTAGTTCCAACGGTTCCAACGAGATTCGAACCGTTGCCGCGCAGCCTGGCGTTGTTGGTCGGTGGTGATCGGCGCCTGGTCGAGTTCGCGGTTGAGCGGCACGTTCACTGCCGTGGTGATTCCGAAGGTAAGCACCGAACAGACCGCGGCCGCAATCACCCACGGAAGAGAGGTCGATCCGTCCTGCCACACGTGGAGGAGAACGCATCCCACGGCAGCCAAGGGCGCGACAAAGAACACCGACACGAACATGCCGTTCAGAATCGCCGCGTTGATCGCGCGGAAGGCGCGCACATAGGTGGCGTCATCGACGCGTCCGAAGCCTGGCCCGATGGCGACGCTGAAGACGAAGAAGAGCCCGGCGAGCAGCCCGTTAGCGACGATTGCGACCAGGAGCAGCGGGCCAAGGGCGTAAGACATGGGACGTTTCCTCCGTGGCGTGCGAGTGGTGTGCTGGCGAATGTAAGCAGCGGGCAGCGGTCGACTAGCGCGCCGCATTGATGCGGGCGATGGTGGCATCGACCGCCGTGCGGGTGTGGACGACTCGGTCACCGCGGGGCGCCAGTAACCCCTTTTCGTCGGCACGGTAGAGCTCGGCCAGACTCTCGGCGACGTGCGGTCGGAAACCGGCCTCGAGCAGCGCGCCGGGCCACGCCTCTTCGGGGACCGTGGCGACCCGCAGTTCGCGCCCGAGCACGTCACCCAGCAGGGCGGCGACCTCGCGCTCGGTGTGTGCGGGGCCGACGAGGTCGACCGCTTCGCTGGAGGCAGGCGGGAACTGAAGGGCGAGCGCAGCGGCTTCCCCGATGTCGTGGGTGGCGACCATGGGCAATGGGACGTCAGCGGAGGCCGCGAACACGGGGTAGACGCCACTCACGCGGGCGACGTCGACGACATCGGCAACCTTCTCCTGGAAGTGCCCTGAGCGCAGTGCCATCAGCGTGGTGCCAGTGGCGAGCATGGCCTGTTCCATTCGATGCAGTCCGGTGATGGGGCCGGTCCCCTCTGCGAGGTCAGCTCCGCCAGAGGAGAGCATCACGACATGTGGAACCTGCTGGTCCGTGACCGCGCCTGCCACGGAGGCGATCAACCGGTCAGCGTGCGCGCTCAGATCGTCCGCGTTCAGATCGAAAGGCAGGAGAACGAAGAACCCGGAGCAGCCTTGGAGCGCGGCCCCGAGCTCTGCCCTTTCCTCGAGAGCGACCGTGCAGACCTCGGCACCCAGCCGCTCCCAGCCTGCAGCGGCTGACTGATGCCGGACGAGGACTCGCACCTCTGCACCATCTGCGAGTAGGCGTCTTGCGGTGGCTGATCCGACTCGGCCGGTGGAACCTGCGACGACGTACATGAGAAGTTCTCCTCGGTTGGACGTGATTGCTTGTAATCTCGACGCTAGGGACAAAATCTCGGTGTCACCATGTCTGATAGTGCGAAGAACTTGCTCGTTCATCCGATCGGCACGACGAACTGATCCCTCCATATGCGACCATGCGCGCATGAAACCAATGTCGGCTTCAGATCGACTCGCGCGGGTGCTGTATGCGCTCCGGATGCGTAGCACCTTCTACTGTCACGCCGAGCTCAAAGAGCCGTGGGCGCTAGAGATGCCAGCGATTGAGGACTCGGTGAGTTTCCATGTCGTCACCGCCGGAACCTGCCACTTGCGGTTGCCCGGCGCCGACCCCATAGAACTCCGCGGGGGCGACCTCGCCCTCGTGCCCCACGGACGAGGGCACGACCTGCTCAGCACCGCTGACGCCGGGCCGAGCCAGCGGGTCGACCTGCTCCCACAGAACTACCTGAGCGAGCACTACTCGGTACTCCAGCACGGCGGCGATGGTCGCGCCGCGCAGCTCATCTGCGGCGTCGTGTCCTGTGACGACCCGGCTGCTCGCGAGCTCATGCGCAGTCTTCCCGCGGTGCTGTTCGTGGGGGGCGACACCGTGTCCGCAGCATCCTCTGTTCGCGACACCCTGCGGCTGATGGCTCACGAACTCGCCCACCCGCAGCCAGGTGGAGAAGCGGTGGCCACGCGCCTTGCCGACATCCTTGTCGTTCAAGCGATCCGCAGTTGGATCACCACCAGCACAGAGACCGAGGTGGGGTGGCTCCGTGCCGTACAGGACGAACGAATCGGGCGAGCCATTGAAGCGATCCACGACGACCCAGGCGCCGAGTGGTCGCTTGAACGCCTCGCCCAGGTCGCCACGATGTCGAGGTCCTCGTTCAGCGAACGCTTCACCCAACTCGCGGGAGAAGCGCCCATCGCCTACCTCACCCGTTGGCGCATGAACGTCGCCCACGCGAGGCTCCTGAATGAAGACATCACCGCGGCGCGCCTCGCCACAGATCTCAACTACCAATCCGAAGCAGCCTTCAACCGAGCCTTCACTCGCGTCATTGGACGTACGCCTGGCTCAGTCCGCAGGCAGGGTAATGACCCCGCGTCGGTACCCTCAGTCAACCGTGCGACGCGTGTCGCGCACACCACCGTTGGGGAGTTGTCATGATCAGCCTCATTGCCGCGGACGAAGTGCCGCAACCGGCGTACTCCTCAGGGGTCATGCTGCTGATTGCAGCGGTCGCCGTCGGCGCGCTGCTGTTCCTCATCATGAAGGTCAAACTGCACGCCTTCGTGGCACTCGTGCTCATCAGCCTTCTCACCGCCATCGCGGCGGGAATTCCGTTGGGGGACATACCGGCTGCGATGGCGGAGGGCTTCAACACGACTCTTGGATCTGTCGCTCTGCTGGTGGGCTTCGGCGTGATGCTCGGGCGGCTACTTGAAGTGAGCGGTGGTGCCCAGATTCTTGCCGACACGCTGGTGACTCGGTTCGGTGAGAAGCGTGCGCCGCTGGCTCTCGGCGTCGCGGCCTTGCTGTTCGGTATCCCCATCTTCTTCGACGCGGGACTCGTCGTCTTTCTGCCGATCATCCTGACGGTCGCGCGACGGTTCGGCGGTTCCGTGCTGCTGTACGCGCTCCCTGCCGCCGGCGCGTTCGCCGCGATGCACGCGATGATTCCCCCTCACCCAGGGCCGGTGGCCGCGGCTGAGGCGCTCAAGGGCAACATCGGACTCACCCTGGTGGTTGGCCTGCCACTGGCCGTCATCACCTGGTACGTCGGCTCTTACCTCGTGTCCCAGTTCCTCGGGAAGCGATTCCACGTTGATGTTCCGGACGTCCTGTTCGGAGAAGTCAACGATGGCAACGACGAGGACGAGAAGGCCGTTCTGCGCCAGCCGTCGTTTGCGGTGGTGCTGATGCTGCTGTTGCTGCCATTCGCCTTGATCGCGAGCAACACCGTGGTGGCGACACTGGGCGCCTCCGGAGCCATCGACGCCGAGGCTGGCTGGGCAGAGTTCCTGGTCTTGATTGGTCAGACGCCGGTCGCGTTGCTCCTGACCGTGCTGGCCTCTGTCGCCGTCCTGGTTCGACCCGGCCGGATGGCCGAGGCGCAGAGTCTTATGGACGGCGCGCTCGGGCCGATCTGCGCGATCATCCTGATCACCGGCGCCGGCGGAATGTTTGGGGGAGTCCTGCGCGCCAGTGGAATTGGCGCCGCGATGACCGAGTCGTTGGGGGACCTCGGGCTGCCGTTGCTGCTGCAGGCCTTCGTCATCGCCACAGCCCTTCGGGTCGCCCAGGGGTCCGCCACGGTGGCGCTCACTACGACCGCGGGGTTGATCGCGGCGGCCGCCGCGGAAGCGAACCTCTCCGACCTGCGCTTGGTTCTGCTAGTCATCGCGATCGCTGCTGGTTCGACGGTGCTGTCCCATGTCAATGACTCCGGGTTCTGGCTGGTCAGCCGGTTCTTCCAGATGGATGAGAAGACCACGCTCAAGACGTGGACGGTGATGGAGACGACGATTGGTCTCACCGCGTTTGCTCTTGCCGCGGTGCTGTGGCCGTTGGGATAATTCGTCGATGCGTATCTCAGAGAAGTTGACCTGGCCGGTGGTCTGGCCCGGTAAGCGCGGTGTCTTCAAGCGTCTGTTGGGGTCGGCGGTCGAGGCCGGTATCAACAGCGGCCCGTGGGACAGTCAGAGCGCGGACTCCGGCCCGGCCCTCAGGAGGGTGAATCACGACACCGAGTTGCCCGACGACCCTGATGCCGAACTTCTCCTCGAGCGCCTGACCACCGAATCGGCCGATGGCGTCCTTCGCGACGTCGTGTTGACCCAGACCGGCGCGAGCGTCGAAGCCGCCCCGCACCTCGACCTCCTTCGAGCCAACGTGGTCGAGGCCCAGAGCCAGGAGGATCAGCCGACTGCCGTGGCATCCCACTGGGAGTTCACGGTCGACGCCGACGGCGAGCGGGTGATGTTGTATGGCCCCTGGCTGACCTTCGCGTGGCTCGGCTATCTCGCAGGCTGGCCGGCACCAGCCGCCGCGACCTCAGCAGTCCGATAGGCGCCGATCGCACCAGAGCTCGGCGGCGTACGGTGGGCGGGTGATCGAGCTCAAGACGCCCCAAGAAATCGAGGCCATGCGGCCCGCCGGCCAGTTCGTTGCCTCAGTGCTGGGCGCCTTGGAAGAGGCCGCCGACGTCGGGGTCAACCTGCTGGAACTTGATGCCCTTGCTCATCGGATGATCAAAGACGCAGGCGCCGAGTCCTGCTACATCGATTACCACCCCAGTTTTGGTGCCAGCCCGTTCGGAAAGGTGCTCTGCACATCGGTGAATGACGCTGTCTTGCATGGCCTTCCGCACAATTACGTGCTGAGGGACGGCGATTTGTTGTCCGTCGATTTCGCCGTGTCGGTCAACGGTTGGGTGTGTGACGCGGCGCGCTCGCTGGTCGTCGGTACACCTCGCGCCGAGGACCAGCGGCTCATTGACACCACCCAGCGTGCGCTGGCCGCGGCGATCGAGGTCGCACAGCCCGACGCCAAGCTGGGCGACATCTCCGCAGCAATCGGCGCGGTGGCGCGAGATGCTGGGTATGGCATCAACACCCAGTTCGGCGGGCACGGGGTCGGTCGAACCATGCACGGAGACCCGCACGTACCCAACGATGGTCGGGCGGGACGAGGCTTGCGCTTGCGTCCGGGACTCGTCATTGCGATCGAGCCCTGGTTCATGGCCACGACCGATGAGATTTACACCGACCCCGACGGCTGGACGTTGCGCAGCAACGATGGCTCGCGAGGTGCCCACTCCGAACACACGATCGCCGTCACGCCGGATGGCCCGCTGGTGCTGACCGCACCGGCCTGACAAGCCCGATCGCCGCCCCTCGTGCGGAGTGCATTCTGATGTGACGCTTGACACATCAAGTCAACAAGTGATTTAGTCACTTTATGACCCAAGTCACGACATCTCTCTCTGAGCGCATCGCGGACGGCATCGTCGATATTGTGCGTGCCGAAGGCCTCGAGCCAGGCGACGCGCTCGAATCGTCGCGCCAACTCGCGGTGCGCTTCGACGTCACGACGCCCACCGTCCGAGAAGCGTTGCGTCGGTTGGAAGCGATCGACGTCGTACGGTTCCGGCACGGATCTGGAACCTACGTCGGTGAGGGAGTACTGCGCCGGGTCATCAGCAACCCGCATGCTCCCGTCGCAGACCTGCGCTCAGCGCTTGAGTTGGCCGACGCCCGGCTGGCTCTGGAGCCGCCCATCGCGGCACTGGCCGCGCAATACCGTGTCGAGGGCGATCTGGACCGGCTCGCTACGGCCACTGACAACGCGCTCCACCCACCTCAGGACGGCGCCGGCCCAGAACTGCATTTCCACGTCGTACTCGCCAAAGCGAGCAACAATCCGTTGCTCGGGGAAACGATCGAATCCCTTCTCGCCAGTAGGCGATTGGATCAGGTTCAAATTCGGCATCAGTATGCCGACCGCACGCGAGATCACGCCGAGCACCATCAGATCCTCGAGGCGATCCGGGACCAAGATGCCTCCAGCGCTGAGCAACTCACCAGGGATCACCTCGCCCACATCCGCGACGCCGTCGCCCAGGCTGGCAAGGAGGTCGGAGCGTGACTAATCGACTTGCTGAAATGACCACTCGCGAAGCGGGAGTCGCCGCGCAACAGGATGCGCTGGTCGTGATTCCGGCCGGGGCGTACGAGCAGCACGGACCGGCCATGCCGATGGCGACCGACACGATTCGTGCGGAAGCGGTTGCGGCCCGACTCGCGGATGAAGTCGGAGACCAAATCCTGATCGGTCCCTCGATCCCGGTGGGAGTGTCTCCGCACCATCGGGACTTTGCTGGCACGGTCACCCTGTCGACCGCGACCTTTGCCGCCGTGCTGACTGACTACATCGACAGCTTGGCGCATCACGGTTTCCGCCGCTTCCTGGTGATCACCGGACATGGTGGCAACAACGCAACCTTGGGAGCGACCGCACACGACCTGCTGCGGACGCACCCCGACGTGGAGTTCGCGTGGGTGGCCGTGAGCGCCCTCGCCAAAGACGCGATCGGCGCGCTCGGCGTGAGCGAAGTGCACGGGCATTGCGGGGAAGCCGAGACTGCCCAGATGCTCTGTGTCGCACCAGAACTGGTGCGCAATGAACTACTTGAGCCGGGCGCGACCACGCTGGCCGAAATGGACCCATTGGCGCGGCTATCGCGGGCTCCTGGCGTCAACCTTTCCTTGGCGTGGGGCCGGCTCACCTCGAATGGGGTCCTCGGAGACCCCACTCGCGTTACTCCCGCCGACGGCGAGCGGATCATCTCCGAAGCCGTCGCAACCTTGACCCACATCGTCACGGAGTGGGCCGCCGCCTAACTCCGACCACCCGTCACCCACCACGTTCGACGCGCCCGCGTCGAACGCAGGATCAGCACGCCCATCCGGGCTGCGGAAATGGACCAACCATGACGCGAAGTCGAACACTCGCGAGTTTCCTCGCCGGAGGTATCGGGCTGACCGGCCTGGCCGTCGCGGCCCCGGCGCAGGCCGCCACCCAGCCCAACCAGGTCGCCGGATGCTCCACTCCAGCAACACAATCGGCGAACACCAGCACGAAGCGCGCATTCACCAGTGGTGGGTTGGAGCGTGACTACATCCTGCACCTGCCCAAGAAGTACGACAGGGATCGCGCCTGGCCGGTCATCGTGGCGTTTCACGGGCGCGGAAGCACCGGCACGGAATTGGAGGGCTTCTCAGGCCTTTCCGGCCTTCCGGCGATCGTTGCCTACCCCAATGGCGTGATCGGAGACGACAACCGGCAGGCCTGGCAGGGCGCACCTTATGCCGCAGAAGGCGTCAACGACGTCGCCATGACCCGCGCACTCCTGAACGACATCAACAAGGGCTTCTGCGCCGACCCCAACCGCGTCTATGCCACCGGAAAGTCGAACGGCGGTGGCTTCGCCAACCTCCTCGCGTGTCGGCTTCCTGACCGGATTGCGGCCATCGCTCCGGTCGCGGCAGCCCTCTATCCGGCCTCACGACAGGGCTGCGCCAAGGCCGCGCCGAAGCCGGTGCTTGGCATTCACGGGACCGACGACGTCACCATCCCCTACGCCGGTGACCAGGATCGTGACCTGCCGATGCTCAACTCCTGGGCGCGGGAGTGGGCCACCAAGGCAGGGTGCACCGACAAACCCCAGACCCGCGTACTCGCTTATGACGCAGTCGATTCCCGCTACCGAGGGTGCGGCGACAATCAGGTCGGGTTGGTGTCGGTCATGGGCGGTGGGCACACCTGGCCCGGCGCGGATGCGTACAGCGGTGGTGGCTACACCACACAGTCCGTTGAGGCCGCTGACCTCGCGTGGGCCTTCTTCAAGAAGCACGCACTCGCACCCACGACAGGAGCGCAGTCATGACCCCGGCCCCGTCCCCGAAAGCGCCGGTTGAGGAGAACGACACCGAAAGGCTGCCGTTCATCATCCGGGCCATGGGAGTCGTCGAGCGGGCTGGCAATGCTCTCCCACATCCCTTCTGGTTGTTCTGGATTTTGGCGGGCATCGTGGGGGTGATCAGCGCCGTGTTGGCATCGATGGATGTCAGCGTGATCTCACCCGCCGACGATAAGCGCGTCGCTGTGCGAAACCTCTTCTCTGGCGACGGCTTGGCGATGGCGTCCTCGACCATGGTGGACAACTTCGCGTCCTTCCCGCCGATGGCCACGATCGTCGTGGTGATCATGGGAGTGGCCATCGCCGAACGTACGGGCTTTCTTGCGGCGGGCATGAAGGCGGGAGTCTCTCGCGTGCCAGCGGGCTGGGTGATTTTCGCGGTGGCCTTTGCTGGCACGGTGTCGCACGTGGCCTCGGCCGCGGCCTACGTCATCCTCGTACCGCTGGGTGGCCTGGCCTTCCGCGCGGTGGGCAAGTCACCCATCCTCGGGATCGTGGTGGCCTACACCTCGATCGCCTCTGGGTATGACGCGAGCCCGGTGCCGACGCCGAACGATGCGATCTTTGCGGGCATCACCACCGCCGCCGCACAGGTGGTCGACCCCGGGGCCGTGGTTACCCCGGTGAGCAACTGGTACTTCAACATCGCCTCGTCGTTGTTGCTCGCGACCGTGATCACCCTCGTCACCAAGTTGGTGCTGTCCAAGCGACCGGATCTTGACGCCGACCCGGATGCGGATCTGTCGGACATGGGGTCGCTGACGCTGCAGAGCACCGAGCGGCGTGCCCTCAAACTTGCTGGGCTGACCCTGCTGGGCCTCTTCCTCCTGGCGGTTGCACTCATGCTTCCGGAGAGTTCACCACTGCGAGGGGAGAACGGATCCATCGCTGAGTCGCCGTTCATGGACGGGATCGCCGGTGTGGTCGCGATCATGTTCGGGGCCACTGGTGTGGTGTACGGCGTGGTCACTAAGGCGATCACCAAGGCGGGCGATGTGCCCGCCCTCATGGCGCAGGGGATCAAGCAAATGGCGCCAGTTCTGGTGCTGTTCTTCGCGATTGCGCAGTTCTTGGCCTACTTCGACTGGACCCACATCGGTGATGTCCTCGCCGTTGAGGCTGCCCAGTTCATTCAGGATTCAGGCGTTCCCGTCGCGGTGGTCTTCCTGCTGGTCTTGGGGATCCTCACCCTGGTGAACGTCATGGTTACCAGCGGATCGGCGATGTGGTCCATCGCGGCGCCGGTGCTCGTACCCATGCTGATGCTGGTCGAGATTCCCGCTGAGACGACTCAGGCGCTCTTCCGGATCGCCGACTCTGGTTCGACCGCGATTACGCCGATGAGTCCGTACTTCGTCATGGCGCTCGGCTTCCTGCAGCAATACCGAAAGAAGGCCGGCATCGGGACTCTGGCGTCATACACGCTGCCGCTGGCGATCGCCATGACAGTGTGCTGGACCATCCTCTTCTTCGTCTGGTGGGGACTGGGAATTCCGCTCGGTCCGGGCGCGCCTGTGCGTTAGGCGGAAGTATCCGGGTGATAGATGCCGATCGTCGGTCCTGAGTGCCGACGATCGGCATCCTTCTGGGTGTTGGCGTGTTGTCCACTGGCCCGCGAACCTCGCCGGTCGAGCGACCCTCGCCGGTCGAGCGACCCTCGCCGGTCGAGCGACCCTCGCCGGTCGAGTGACCCTCGCCGGTCGAGTGACCCTCGCCGGTCGAGCGACCCTCGCCGGTCGAGCTTGTCGAGACCCCGCTCCGGAAGGTCCTAGACCGTGGGGCCGCGCAACATGACCTCGAGCGCTGGCAGAGGCGCAACGAACTTCGGGCACTTCTCCCGGGAATCTATCTCGATCACACCGGTGAGCCGACCTGGCACCAAAGATGTTGGGCTGCAGTACTTTCGGCGTGGCCAGCCGCTGCGGGCTGGCACACCGCGCTGAACTTGGCATCGTCGGCGAGCCCGGGGAAGGATCGCGAAGCGATCCACGTCATGGTCGGGCGCGCGCGCCATCCGACACTTCCGCAGTGGATTGTCGTTCACTGCTGCGATGCTCTCGATTACCTACGCTCAGGAAGAGGCGACGCGCACCTTCGGGCGGCCGGCACGTTGATCGATCCGATTCAGGCGCGGCGCACGACGGCAGATCGAGTGCTGATCGCCATGAGTACTCGGGCGCGAGTTACCAGCGGGAGTTCATCAACCGGGTGATCGCCGATGCCAGGTGCCGACATTCGGCATCACTGGTCGGCAAGGCCCATCAGGCGTGCGCCGTTGTGCCACAACACGTCTCGCATCCACTCGTCGCCAAGATCCAGGCGTTCGAGCGCCTCAAGCTGGTGCGCGTACGGGTAGGGGATGTTGGGGAAGTCCGATCCGAGGACCACCTTGTGCTGGAGATCGCGCCACCGTGCGACATAGCCCTCGGGCATGGGTGCGTGGGACTCAGTGAAGTCCGTAGCGACCATGGTGGTGTCGAGATGAACATTCTCGAATTCCGTCGCTATGTCAGCGAACTCGAAATACTCCGGCGAGCCGGCATGTGCGATGACCAGGGTGAGCCTGGGGAATCGTCGGAGTACCTGTCGAATGGGTTCATCGCCGGTGTGCAATCCCGGCGCCGGCCCCGAACCGCAGTGGATAACAACGGGAACGGCCCTGTCCTGCAACAGATCCCAGGCGTCGTCGAGGTGCGGGTCGCGGGGGTCATACGCACCAACCTGAACGTGCATCTTGACTAGCCGTGCGCCAGCATCGAGTGCGGCACCAAGGTGTTCGGTTGCTCGAGGCTCGGGGAACAGCGTGGCCGAATGCACAGCGTCGGGCACCCGGCGCGCGAATTCGGTGCACCACTCGTTCAGCCAGGCGGACATGCCTGGCTTATGGGCGTAGGTCAGCGATGGAATCCCGCGGAGCCCGAGCTCGCGGAGCGTGGCAAGACGACTCGGCTCATCGGTGCGATAGGTGATCGTCCAGGGGCCGCCGCCTAGCTCGCCGCCGACCTCGTCGAAATAGGTCCATACCTTCTGCAACATTCGCTCCGGCAGGAAGTGCACGTGAATGTCGGCCAACCCGGGCAGGCCAAGGGCCCTCCAGAACTCCGGTACGTCGATGTCACGCATCGTCAGCTCCCCTCCGGCGCGAGTTTGCGCAGAATGGCATTCAACTGGGCTAGCTCCCGATCCGTCAGGTTGTTGAACAGCGCCTGTTCGTGGGCTTCCCACGAGTCCAGGGCTTGTGTCCATGCGGCAATGCCAGCTTCGGTGGCCGTCACCAGAATGCGCCGACGGTCTTCCTGGTCGGGGGTCCGGGTCGCGAGACCCTGTTCGACCAATCGATCCACGCGGCTCGTCATTCCGGCTCGCGTCACTCGGGCGCGCTCGGCCAACTCCGCCGGCGTGACGGCTTCGCCGCGCGAGTTGCTCCCGAGCAGAGCGTGCAGGGTCCGGAAATCCTCGTAACTGAGCGGGTCGTCGGCCAACAGACTCCGTAGTGCTCGTTCGCTGCGTTTGACGAGTTCGTTCGAGCGGACCAGGGCGGCCTCGACCTGCGCTTCGCGCGCCTCAGGATCGGGAAATCGGTCGCTCCACCGCGCTAGGTGTCGATCGGCAACGTCATCGGTGGAGGATTGGCTCACCCGCCGAGTGTCTCAGCCGTGCGGCCCTGTGCCCGAGAGTAGGGCTGCCCACGGCGGACATGTCGCTCCCGCGGCGCGGTCCTTGACTCAATCCAAACGAAGTCTTGGCAATTTCATAACCATGTCGGGTTTTGTCTGCGCCACACTGCCGCCATGTCACGAAAAGCACTGTCACTGACTACCGTCCTCGCGTCCGCCCTCCTGTTGACTTCGGCGGGCGGCGCCCACGCCAGCCCCGAGGCAGCGACCGGAGAGGGGCTGCGCGCATTTCAACAGGCCCACGGGCTCCCGGCGACCGGCACGGTGAACCCCTCAACCGCGCAGGCGCTGCAGACAGCAACCGGGGCCGAAGCCGCGAAGTACTTCAACGAGGCCGTCGACCTCGACCCCACCCAAATGGGCCACGCCCGCACAGTGATTGGCGTCGGTAAGGGCGCAGGGTTCAACGACCAGGGAATCGTCATCGCGTTGATGACAGCCATGCAGGAATCAAAGTTCGTCAACTACACGGTGGCGGTCGACCACGACTCGTTGGGCATCTTCCAGCAGCGCCCCAGCACGGGATGGGGTACGCCCGAGCAGATCACTGACGTCGCGACGTCCAGCAAGTCTTTCTACGGCGTCGCGACGTTTGGCAACAATCCCGGCCTGAAGCAGATTGTCGGATGGGAGACGATGCCCCCAGGCAATGCCGCTCAGGCGGTCCAGCGTTCGGCATTCCCGGATGCCTACGCCCAATGGGAGGGCTTCGCCCGAGACCTGTTGGCCAGCCAAGGTCCGACGGTCGAGCCCATTCCGTAAGAACGGCGTACGACTGACGCCTCAGGACCATGGTGGGGTCGGGTATCCGCCCGCAGATCGGATACCCGACCCCACCCGCGGGTATGGTGACCTGAACCGATTCCGCCTGGAGGACCCGCCCGCGTGTACGTCAAGAGCCTCACCCTCAAGGGCTTCAAGTCCTTTGCCTCCGCGACAGCAATGACGCTCGAACCGGGCATCACCTGCATCGTTGGTCCCAACGGTTCCGGGAAGTCCAACGTCGTTGACGCGCTCGCGTGGGTGATGGGCGAGCAAGGCGCCAAGAGCCTCCGTGGCGGCAAGATGGAAGACGTCATCTTTGCCGGGACGTCTAACCGCCCGGCGCTTGGTCGTGCCGAGGTCACCCTGACCATCGACAACAGCGACGGGGCGCTGCCGATCGATTACACCGAAGTCACCATCTCCCGGACGATGTTCCGTGGCGGCGGCTCTGAATACCGGATCAACGGCACGTCCGTGCGGCTCCTGGACATTCAAGAGCTTCTCTCGGACTCGGGTATCGGACGCGAGATGCACATCATCGTCGGGCAGGGCCAACTCGACACGGTCCTGCGCGCCACTCCTGAGGACCGCCGCGGCTTCATTGAAGAAGCCGCTGGCGTCCTGAAGCACCGCAAGCGCAAAGAAAAGGCGCTGCGCAAGTTGGAGTCGATGGCGGGCGACCTTAACCGGCTTAACGACCTCACCGACGAGATTCGGCGCCAACTCGGTCCGCTGGGTCGACAGGCCGAGACCGCCCGCAGGGCGGTGACGATCCAGGCTGATGTACGCGACGCGCGCTTCCGGATCCTGGCCGACGACCTAGTCCAACTGACCGGCACCCTAGAACAGGAAGTCGCCGACGAGAAGGCACTCCTTGAACGCCGCGGGCTCGTCGAACAGTCGCTGGCGAGCGTGAAGGCCGAGCTCAGCACGCTCGAGCAACAGGCCGAGCAGGCCCGCCCAGCGCTCGCCCGAGCGCAGGAGCAGTGGTATTCCCTGGGCTCGCTCAAAGAGCGGCTGAGCGCGACGGAAAGTCTGGCGGGGGAGCGCGTACGCCTCCTGGGCCAAGACGAAGAAGATCAGCGCACCACCGGTCGCGACCCGGAAAAGCTCCGTCAGCAGGCCGCGGAGTTGCGTTCCCAGGAGCTGGACCTGCTGAGCCGTGTGGAGCGGGCGCAAACCGACTTGCAGCAGGCCGTCAACGCCAAGGGTGCGGCGGAGCAGGCCTACGAGGACGAGCAGAAGCGCATCGCGCGGCTGGCCCGAGCCGCTGCGGACCGTCGGGAGGGCCTGGCCAAATTGCAGGGCCAGGTGGCTGCGCGCCAAAGCCGCATCGAGGCAGCTGATGCCGAGATCGGACGCTTGCAGGAGCGCATCGTCGAGGCGGTCGAGCGCGCTCAGGCGGCCGAGCGCCGCTACGGCGATCTGGAAAGCAGTATCGCTGACACTGAGGCTGGCGAGGTCGATCTTGACGCTCGCTATGAGGTTGCCGTCGACGCGCTGGAGAAGGCGGAGCAGGACCTTGCCGAGGTCCAGGAAGCCGATCGCGGAGCCGACCGAGACCGCAGCACTTTCCAAGCCCGCGTGGACGCATTGGAGATGAGTCTGCGACGCAAGGACGGTGGCGCGACCCTCCTGGAAAAGCAAGACCAGCATCCCGGCGTGCAGGGCGCGGTCTCTGGCCTGCTCCGCGTGACCGAGGGGCACGAAGCGGCCCTCGCGGCCGCGTTGGGATGGGCGGCCGAGGGCATCGTCGTGGATGACCTTGATGCCGCCGGCGCGGCGATCGACAGCCTGCGCGATTCCGATGGTGGGCGCGTCATGCTGCTGGTCGGCGACACCGCTGCGCCTGTCGAGGTGACCTCTTGGCCCGCGCTGCCAGCCGGCTGCACCTGGGCGCGCGACGAGATCGAGGCACCCGAGGCCGTACGCGCGGCCGTCGACGCCCTACTCGATCAGGTTGCGCTGGCCCCAGACCGCAGGACCGCCCGAGCCCTCATCCGCGACGGCGTGACGTCCGTGACGCCGGAAGGCGATGTCTATGCCCCCGGGAGCGTGCGCGGCGGCTCGGCCGACGCACCCAGCTTGCTGGAGCTCGAGGCGGCGGCAGACGAGGCCCGGCAGGCATTGCAGGAAGCCGGGCAGCGCAAAGATCAGGCTCAGTTCAAGCTCGCCGAACTCAAGGAAAAGGTGGCGACGCTCAAGTCGGCGGCAGCGGCGGCTCTTGATGAGCTCAACGACAATGACGCGCAGATGTCCGCGGTGGCCGAGCAGCTGGGTCAACTTGGTCAGACGATGCGGGGCGCCTCGGCCGAGCGGGAGCGCCACCAGAGCGCGATCGACAAGGCTCAAGAGTCGCTGGTGGCCGACCGGGCGACGTTGGAAGAACTCCAGCAGCGCCTAGCCGCCGCGCAAGAAGAACCCACTGAGGATGAACCCACACACGACGAGCGAGAGTCACTCGCCAAGGCCGCCGCGGCGGCACGGACGGCCGAGACGGATGTTCGTCTGGCATTGCGCACACTGGAAGAGCAGGCGCGATCCATCGGTGGTCGCGCGGGCAGCCTGGAGACCGCGGTCCGCTCGGAGCTGGACGCACGCGAGAAGGCCCGGCAGCGTCGTGAAAAGCGTCAGCGCGATGCCCAGGTCGCGCGAGCCGTTGGACAGGGCGCTGCGTACACCCTGAATGTGGTCACGCAGTTGCTCACGATCGCTGAGTCCCGCCGGACCGCAGCAGAACAAGAGCAGGCCGAGCGCAATCAGTCGATGGGGCAGATCCGTACCCGGATGCAGACGCTGTCTGATGAACTGCGCGAACTCACCGACAGCGTCCACCGGGATGAGATTGCTCGCGCCGAGCAGCGCCTGCGCATCGAGAATCTCCAGACCAAGGCCGTCGACGAACTTGGCATTGACCCCGAGGTCTTGTGCGAGGAATACGGACCGCACCAGCTCATCCCGTATGTCCCCGGCCCGGACGATGATCCCGACAGTGACGATCTCCCCGAGCCGAAGCCCTACGTGCGAGCCGAGCAGGAGAAGCGCTTGCGCTCCGCCGAGCGCAAGCTCAGCCAACTCGGCAAGGTCAATCCCTTGGCGTTGGAAGAGTTCGCAGCCATGGAGGAGCGACACAAGTTCTTGACCGAGCAGCTCGAGGATCTGAGGGGCTCGCGCGATGACCTCATGGAGATCGTGACGACGATCGATGAACGGGTGAAGACGGTCTTTGCGGAGGCCTTCGCCGACACCGCGGAGCAGTTCGCGGGAGTGTTCTCGCGGCTGTTCCCAGGTGGCGAAGGGCGCCTGGTGCTCACCGATCCCGACGACATGCTGACCACGGGCATCGAGGTCGAGGCGCGGCCCCCGGGCAAGAAGATCAAGCGGCTGTCGCTGCTCTCCGGCGGTGAGCGCTCGCTCGTGGCGGTGGCGTTGCTGGTGTCGATCTTCAAGGCGAGGCCGAGCCCGTTCTACATCATGGACGAGGTCGAGGCGGCCCTCGATGACGCCAACCTGGGTCGGCTGATCACCCTTTTCGAAGAGTTGCGCGGCTCCAGCCAACTCATCGTGATCACCCACCAGAAGCGCACAATGGAGGTCGCGGACGCGCTCTATGGCGTCTCGATGCGGGGCGACGGCGTGACGACTGTGGTCTCGCAGCGACTGCGTGATGTGGCCGACGATCAGCCTCCGGGCGGCGGCGATACGAGCGACAGTGACGTCGCGGAGGCCTCCTAAAGACTTCGCTCTCGCCTGGGTGGCGCGTCGAGTTGGGATCACGCGCCTCAGGAGCGCACAATAGCCTCATGGTTTGGGTGATTTTTGCCATGCTCGTATGCCTGGCAGCAGCAGCGGCGGTCGTGGGGGCGGTTGCAGTACCGGCACGCCGTCAAGGGCGTCAGGTGCTGACGCCCAAGGGGGAAGACGTCGTGTCTTCAGTGACTCGGGGCACCGACAAAGTCGTGTCCACGACGCGTAAGACGACGGGGTCGGCTCTGCGGGCGACTCGCCCCAAACCGTCGACTGGGCGTCATTCGGCATCCCACGATGTTGAGGAATCCCGCGAAGCCAGTTAGGGCGTAGCCCTGCGGTAGCGCAGCAGTTAGGTCGGGCCCTCGTCGTTTGCCAAGATGGGGGACGTGAATGAACTTTGGGAAGTCCTTCTTGTCATCACGGTGGCCGCCCTTGCCGGGCTAGGCCTCGTTGTCGCGTTCTTTCGGGGACGATCTGGTGGTGCTGAGGATTCACCCACCACGCCGACCGATGAGGGTGACGCCTCACAGCCGACCGGCGGCACGACGACTCTGGAGCGCAAGCCACCCAAGAAGAACACCTATCGTCCGAGCGCTGGCGCCAAGATCGACACCGGCGGAAGCGGTGCCGGCACTGGCACCCTAGAGCCGCCGGTAGCGGCGACGGATCCCGCGACGCCCGCCGAATCCCGTGCTGAAGGTGACGGGCCCACCGCCGAACTCACCACCGAGCCGGACGTCGCGGAGACCACGACATCACCGACCCCTGAGGTCGCGGTTGAGCCCGATGCCGCCACACCCACGCCTGAGATTGAACGCCCTGACTCCGCCCGTGGCCGCATGGTGCGGTTGCGTGAGCGACTCTCTCGGTCGAACTCTGCGCTGGGGCAGGCGTTGCTCAACCTGCTGGCCGGCGGCAAACTCAACGAGGAGGCCTGGGAAGAGGTCGAAGACACCCTCCTGCAGGCAGACCTCGGGGTCGAGGCCACGACCGAGGTTGTCGATGCCCTACGCACGCGCGCGAAGGTCGCGGGCGAGGTCGATGAGGAGACCGTACGCGGGTGGCTGCACGACGAGCTGCTCAAGCAGGTTGATCCCACGATGGACCGTCGTATCGCGGCGAGCCGTCAGGGAGACCGCCCGGCAGTCATCCTGATCGTGGGAGTCAACGGCGCGGGAAAGACGACCCTGGTCGGCAAGTTGGCGCGCATCTTGGTGGCCGAAGACAAGGACGTCATCCTGGGGGCCGCGGACACCTTCCGTGCTGCGGCTGCAGACCAGTTGGAAACGTGGGGCGCGCGGGTCGGCGTACCCACCGTGCGGTCCGACAAGGACGGTGCGGACCCCGCCTCGGTCGCTTTTGACGCCGTGAAAGCGGGTGGGGAAGGCGAGGTCGACGTGGTGCTGGTCGACACCGCGGGCCGGTTGCACAACAAGAGCAACCTCATGGACGAGCTCGGCAAGATCAAGCGCGTCATCGAGAAGCAGAGCCCGATCGACGAGGTCCTGCTGGTCATCGACGCCACCACCGGTCAGAACGGTGTGCGCCAGGCCGAGATCTTCGCTGAGGCAGTCAACGTGACCGGGGTCGTGCTGACCAAACTCGACGGCACCGCCAAGGGCGGCATCGTCGTCGCCGTTCAGCGTCAGATCGGGGTTCCGGTCAAGTTGGTCGGCTTGGGCGAAGGTCCCGACGACCTGGCGCCGTTCGACCCGGCGGCGTTCGTGGACGCGGTGCTCGACTGACGAATCGCGGCGTAGTGACCGTGATGCGTCGCTACCGGTTCTCGGAGTCTTCGCCATCGCTGAGTTCGGTCAGACCATCCGTGCGCTCCACCTCACGGCTGGTCTGACCGAACTCAGCGCGATGGTGTATCGACGCGTGCTTTCGCCTCTGGCGAGCGCGGCGGGGCCTGACTATGCAACTTAATCTGGACACCAGCGTTCTGCCGATGGTCTCCGTTGCAGCGTTTGGTTGGTGCGGGTCGGCGGTGACCCTGGCGTCAGGAACCAGCGCCCTGATCTGCGGCTCGTGGCTCGTCTGCGTGCCCGACGGGAGTGCGTTCCGCGACCAGTGAGGGGTCGGTGAGCACCCACCGAATGAGACGAGTCCCGGCTCCGCCGAGACGATCTCGTGTCGCGATGCGTGTGGTTGAACCGTTCATACCGAGCATTGAGCGGGCATAGGGCGGCAACGTGGCGACCGCACCGTCGACCAGGAGGGCATACGCCGGACGGGCCGAGCGCGACAGCGGGGGCTCATGGACGACGAACTTTGCTGCCTCGAGTGCGGCTGGCGTCACCATGAGCTCCGGCCGGAAATCGGCGAGCACCTGGTGCAGATCGCGCACAGTCTGCGGTGGGTCAGGCAATCCGAGATGTGCGGAGATCGAGCCGATCTGGGCGACATAGGTGTCCGCCTGCGCGTCAGTCAACGGGGCAGCGCCATAGCGCTGGTGCATGGTGAGGAACGACTCTGCCTCAGCGCAGTGAACCCACATCAGCAACCGCGGGTCATCGGCGCGGTACGGACGACCGTCTTGGGCCACGCCGTGCACGCGGCGATGGATTCCGCGGACCTTGGCAATCAGCCGTTCGGCGTCCTCGATGGTCCCGAAGGTGGTCGTTGAGATGAAGGCGCTGGTCCGTTGCAGTCGTCCCCATGGATCCTCGCGATAGTCGCTGTGGTCAGCGACGCCAGCCATCGCCAAGGGATGAAGCGACTGCAGGAGCAGCGCGCGCACTCCTGCACCGAACATCGAGGCATCTGCATGTACGCGCCATACCGGGTCTTCCGGGGTGAACCACCGCGGCCCAGGCGTACGCCAAATGCGCTCGGCTCGGTCTCGTCCGTTCGGACCTGCGACCCGCCCGTGGAGTTGCCCAGCAGCGCGCCGGCGTGCGACGGCCAGGGGAGAAGCAAGCGGATTCACCCCTTCAGGATGGGCCATGCCGCCAACGTCCGCTACATAAGGTTTACCTGGGAGCGATACGCGCAACATTGCCGTAACACGGAGCGCGCCGAAGTGAAACGGAAGCCAAGCATGCTCACCTGCCATGAGACAGATCGCCCTCGTCACCGCAGATCCTCCCGTGCTGGACACCGGCACGACCGCCTGGATGCTCATCAGTGCATCCCTTGTCCTGCTGATGACTCCCGCACTCGCCTTGTTCTACGGCGGGATGAACCGCTCCAAGTCCGTGCTCAACATGCTCATGATGTCCTTCGTCGCCGTCGGCGTCGTAGGTGTCGTCTATGTGCTGTGGGGCTACTCAATGTCGTTCAGCGACAACGACCTTGGTGGCTTCATCTCCAACCCGTTCACTAATTTCGGACTGAAGGACCTGATCACTGACGCGTCGGGAGCGACGGTCCTCATGGACACCGGCATCCCGGCCATTGTGTTCGTCGGATTTCAGCTGACGTTCGCGATCCTCACGGTCGCGCTGATTAGCGGATCCCTTTCAGACCGAGTGCGATTCGGCACCTGGCTAGTTTTCAGCGCGATCTGGGTCACGCTGGTCTACTTCCCCCTCGCCCACATGGTGTGGGGCGGCGGGTTGCTGTCCCCGGACGGTTGGTTCGGTGGCGGCAGCGGAGATGATGCCTACGGCCCCATCGACTTTGCTGGCGGCACCGTCGTGCACATCAACGCCGGTATGGCCGCGCTGGTCCTTGCCGTCCTGGCGGGGCGCCGCGTGGGCTTCGGGAAGGTGCCGATGCGCCCCCACAACGTGCCGTTGACGATGCTTGGCGCGGGGCTGCTGTGGTTTGGTTGGTTCGGATTCAATGCGGGCTCCGCGCTGGCCGCCGATGGAACCGCTGGACTGGTCTGGGTCAACACCACTGCCGCGACGTGCGCGGCGCTCCTGGGATGGTTGCTTGTTGAGCGCATCCGCGACGGACGCCCGACGTCCATTGGAGCAGCATCCGGTGTCGTCGCCGGCCTGGTGGCGATCACCCCCGCCTGTGCAGCGTTGACACCTATCGGCTCACTAGTTCTTGGTGGAGTTGCGGGTGTCCTCAGCGCTCTCGCCGTCGGTCTGAAGTACCGCTTCGGCTATGACGACTCGTTGGACGTCGTCGGGGTGCACCTCGTGGCGGGTCTCTGGGGAACGATCGCCATCGGTCTGCTGGGTGCTGACACCGGACTCTTCTACGGTCATGGCTTGCGACAGCTGGGCATCCAGACTGCGGTAGCTGCCATCGCGCTCGCCTACACCGGTGTCCTCACTTTGGCGATCGGAACTGCGCTCAAGGCGACGATGGGGTGGCGCATCGACGAGGACGACGAAGTCGCCGGTATCGATCAGGCGCAGCACGCCGAATCCGCCTATGAAATGAGCACATTCGCTGGGGGTCGGATTCCCCGGCGCCCTATCGCGGGCGACCGCGCAGTGACCCGTGACGATGAAGAGGTGTCCGTATGAAGCTCATCACAGCCATCATCAAGCCGTTCAAACTCGACGATGTCAAAGATGCACTCGAGGCCTACGGCATCGCGGGCATGACGGTCAGCGAGGCCAACGGTTATGGCAGGCAGCGTGGCCACAGCGAGGTCTATCGCGGCGCGGAGTATGACGTCGACCTGGTGCCCAAGGTCCGGATCGAGGTCGTCGTCGACGACATGGATGCGCGCAGCGTGGTCGATGTCATGGTGAAGTCGGCTCAGACTGGCCGTATCGGCGACGGCAAGGTGTGGACCGTTCCCGTAGAGGACGTCACGCGCGTCCGTACGGGAGAGCACGGCGCGTCGGCGCTGTGAACCCTGTGGGTGCCGATCGCCGACGTGAACGCGCGCGTCAACGCCGTGAAGAGGTCATCGACCTGTTCGAGCAGGGGTGTCGCGACGTCCTGGGCGGCCGGCCCCAAGGAGTGGCCCTCGCGGCCGTCGGAAGCCTGGCTCGCGAGGACTGTGGACCGCTCAGTGATCTGGATCTGGTGTTGCTGCACGACGGGCGATCAGTTCCGTCAAAGCGGGTGAAGGAGCTGGCAGACAAGATCTGGTATCCGTTGTGGGACAGCGGAATTCAGATTGATCATTCAGTGCGTACGCCAGCCGAGTCACGCAAGGTCGCGGCCGATGATCTGTCGGCAGCGATTGGACTACTGGACATCACCCACCTGGCGGGAGACTCCGTACTGGTGACGGGTGTCGCGCAAAGCGTCGCGCACGACTGGCGGTCCAACGCGCGCACCAGGCTGACCGAAGTGCTGGATTCTGTGGCGCAGCGCCACAGCCGACACGACGACCTGGCACACGCGCTTGAGCCCGAGCTCAAAGAGGGCCGTGGCGGTCTGCGCGATATGAGCGTGTTGCGGGCACTGACCGCGGCGTGGCTGGCCGACAGACCGCACGGTTCGGTGGACGCGGCGTACGAGCGACTGCTGGACATCAGGGACGCCGTGCACGAGGTCAGCGGCCGAGGGCGGTCGCGCATGGTGCGAGAGATTCAGGACGCGAGCGCCCACCTGTTGGGTCTCGTCGACGCCGATGCGTTGCTAACCGAGGCTGCGGCCTCCGCGCGGGTCATCGCCTATGCGCTGGACAGCACGACGCGCCGGGCCGGACAGGCTCAGGCGGCCCGCACTGTGCGGCTGCGTACGCGTCGACCCACGATGCGATCACTCGGTCACGGTCTCTATGAGCACGACGGTGAGGTTGTGCTCGGTGCCCGGACTCCCACGAACGATCTTGTCGTGCTCCTGCGGGCAGCGACTGCGGCAGCTGCTCGCGGGCGACCACTTGCGCCTGTGACCGTTCGTAACCTGACTCGCGACTTGCCACCGGTGGAGACGCCGTGGCCGGAACCCGTTCGGGATGCCTTGATCGATCTGCTGGGTACCGGTCCAGGCCTTGTTCAGGTCTGGGAGTCCCTTGACCTGGCGGGAGCGATCGCCCACCTGATTCCCGAGTGGAAGGCGGTGGCCAGTCGGCCCCAGCGCAGCCCGGTTCACCGCCACACCGTCGACCGGCACCTCATCGAAACCGTGGTGGAGGCGGCGTCCCGTCGCCATCTCGTGGATCGACCAGACATCCTGCTTGCGGCCGCATTGCTTCACGACATCGGCAAGATCGAAGGCGTCGAGGATCACGCAGCCGAAGGGGCGCCGGTGGCGGCCACCATCGTGCGGCGGATGGGATTCGACCAGGAAGCGGCATCTGCAGTCGAACTACTCGTTCAGGAACACCTGTCCCTGGTTGACCTGGCAACTCGGCGCGACCCACAGGATCCACAGACTGTGCGTTCCGTGATCGGCGCGGTCGAGGAACGACCAGAACTTCTCGAGCAGTTGAGAGTCCTCACCGAGGCGGACGCGGTCGCGGCAGGGCCTGCGGCGTGGACCACCTGGAGAGCGTCATTGGTTGACCAACTGACCACGCAGGCAAGGCGCGCCTTGGATGGCCGCCACGTGCCGGTACGCGAACCCCGCGCCGGATCCTTCGTGTTGAGCCCCGCGGCATCCGATGCGCTGCTGATGGGGGAGCCCTATGTCACGGTCACCCCGCACAGTGGCGGGGCCACGATCCAGGTGGTGGACCGTGATCGCCTCGGACTGTTCGCCGACACCGCTGGTCTCCTGGCAGCGCATGGCCTCCTCGTGCGATCCGCTCGAGTGCGTACGACCGAACGGGCCGCGGTGAACACCTGGCAGGTCGAAGCGCCCGAGGGGAATGTTCCCCAGCCCACGGACTTCGGGCGAGCGCTACGACGACTCGCAGCCGGAGACCGCGCACCCCTTGCAGGCATTCGTCGGCCTCAGGGGGAACGCGACGTGAGCCCGAGAGCCTCCCGCGCGGAGGTGGTGCCGTGTGCCTCCGGCGATGCCACCGTGATTGAGGTTCGCGCGCACGACCGGCCAGGATTGCTGCAGGACCTGGGCCAGACCTTGGCTCGCCACGGGGCGACGATCCGCAGTGCCCACGTCGCGACGTACGCCGGTCAGGCACTGGATACCTTCTACCTGATGGGTTCGGCGGGCCGCCCTGTGGAGCCGGCTCAGGTGGCGCGACTCCTGAACGCGCTGACCGAGGCTGAAGCCTGACGCCGAGACCGGATAGCCTGGGTGTGTGTTCACCAGTCTTTCCGACCGCCTTACCGCGACCTTCAAGAACATTCGCGGCAAGGGACGGCTCACCGAATCCGACATCAATGCCACCATCCGGGATATCCGGATGGCACTGCTCGATGCTGACGTCGCGCTACCGGTGGTCAAGGAGTTCACGCGGAGCATCCGCGAGCGAGCGCTCGGTGCTGAGGTCAGCCAGGCCCTCAACCCCGGCCAGCAGGTCGTCAAGATCGTCAACGACGAGCTCGTCCAGATCCTTGGTGGCGAGACTCGGGCGCTTCAGATGGCCAAGAAGCCGCC